>NZ_JAMXRU010000011.1 GCF_024124745.1 Aeromicrobium sp. CnD17-E | reverse complement strand
GGCGGCCACGCTGCGCTGCAGCACGCTGCGGCCGGCGAGGTCGAGCAGCTGCTTGGGCCGGTCGGCGCCGACCCGCAGCCCGAGCCCGCCGGCGAGCACGATCGCCCAGGTCCGACGCTCTGCCACGCCGGTGAGCGTAGCGCAGCAACCGGCGTACTAGGCTCGGACGCGCATGCCGCCGCCCGTCGCCCGGCCGCGGACCGTCGACCTCGGAGACCCCTGACCTATGCCCCACCTGCTGCAGCGCGTCCTCTTCCCCCTCGAGCGGGACCCCGACATCCTGCCGCTCTACGCCGACCCCGAGGTCTGGACGGCCGTCCGGGGCAAGCCGCTGCGGGTGAGCGACGACGCGCACGCGAACGACATCCTGGGCCGCGACCGCTTCCGGGTCCGCACGTCGCGCCGGGTGTCCTTCGCCAGCTACTTCAACGCGTTCCCGGCGGCGTACTGGCAGCGCTGGACGGTCGTCGGCTCGGTGCGCCTGACCGTGCGCACCCAGGGCGAGGGCAGCATCATCGTCTACCGCTCGAACGCGCAGGGCGTGCAGCAGCGGGTCGCCACCAACGACCTGAGCGGCGTCACCGAGAGCGTCTTCGACCTGCCGATCCGCAACTTCGGCGACGGCGGCTGGTACTGGTTCGACATCGTCGCGGGCGACGAGCCGGTGGTGCTCGAGGGCGGCGACTGGAGCACGGACGACGAGCCGATGCGGACCGGCAACACGTCGCTCGGCATCACGACCTTCAACAAGCCCGACTACTGCGTCACGACGCTGCGCACGCTCGCCGACCAGCCCGAGGTGCTGCGCGAGGTCGACGTCGTCTACGTCGTCGACCAGGGCGACCAGAAGGTCGCCGACCAGCCCGGCTTCCCCGACGTGGCCGCCGCGCTGGGCGACCAGCTGCAGATCGTCGACCAGCCGAACCTCGGTGGGTCGGGCGGCTTCTCCCGCGCGATGCTCGAGACCGTCGACGCCGGGCGCAGCGACTTCCTCCTGCTGCTCGACGACGACGTCGAGGTGGAGCCGGAGAGCATCCGCCGCTCGGTGCAGTTCTCGCGCTTCTGCCGCACGCCCACCATCGTCGGCAGCCACATGTTCGACCTGCTCGACAAGCCGATCCTGCACGCGCTGTCGGAGACGGTCGACACCTACTACTTCATGTGGCGCTCGGCGCTGCCCGAGCAGATGCGCCACGACTTCCGGCGCGCGAACCTGCGGCAGACGCCCTGGATGCACCAGCGCCTCGACCCGGACTACAACGGCTGGTGGATGTGCATGATCCCCACCGAGGTGATCCGCGAGATCGGGCTGTCCCTGCCGGTCTTCATCAAGTGGGACGACGCCGAGTACGCCCTGCGCGCCCGCGAGCACGGCTACCGCACCGTCTCCCTGCCGGGCAGCGCGCTGTGGCACGTGTCGTGGGTCGACAAGGACGACTCGCAGGACTGGCAGGCGTACTACCACGCCCGCAACCGCCTCCTCACCGGTCTGCTGCACTCCCCGCACCCGGGCGGCGGCAAGCTGCTGAGCAACTCCGGCCGTATCGACCTCAAGCACCTGCTGACCATGCAGTACTACGCGGCGACGCTGCGCCACCGCGCGATCCGCGACCTGCTCAAGGGTCCGAGCCACCTGCACCCGACCATGGCCGGCACGATGCCGGAGCTGCGCGCAGCGACGCGCGACTTCGTCGAGACGCAGGTCATCAGCGACCCCGAGAAGCTCCCCGACACGTGGGAGGGCAAGCGGGTGTTCCCGCCGAAGTTCGACCGCGAGCCGAGGGGCCCCCGCCTGGCGCTGTTCACGGCGAAGGCCGCGTCGCGGCACTGGCGCACCGAGGTGCCCCAGGGCAACGTCGAGCGTCCACAGGTCGAGCTGGCCAAGGGCGACGCCACGTGGTGGCGCGTGCCGGCCTACGACTCGGCCCTGATCTCCAGCGCCGACGGCCGCGGGCAGTCGCTGTACCGCCGCGACCGGGCGACGTTCCGCCGCCTGTGGCGCGAGAGCCGCCGCCTGCACGCCGAGCTGCGCAAGAACTGGGACCGGCTGGCGCGCGAGTACCGCGAGGCGCTGCCGGAGGTCACCTCGGCCGAGGCCTGGAAGGACACCTTCGGCACCAGCCGCGACCGCGGCTGACCCGGTTCGCCCGCTGCGGTCCCGGTCGCTGCGGTTCCACCGGCCCGCGGGTCAGCCCGCGGGCGGCGGGGCGACCGGGCCCGGCACGGTGTCGTGCCGGGCGAAGAGCTTGCGGCCGAGGACGGCCGTCCCGAGGAACAGCAGGTCGACCAGCGCCGACCACAGCCGGCTCGCCACCGTGATCGCGAGGGCGAACTCGCTCGGCATGATGAGCGAGAGCAGCACGAGCTGGACGCCGTCGCGCACGCCGATGCCGCTGGGCAGCAGCGGCGTCGCCATCCCGAGCGCACCGGCGAGCGTGAACGCGCCCACGATGAACCAGAAGTCGTCGGCCGCGTTGATCTGCGGGTACATCGCCTTGGTGAGGAAGAAGTAGCTGCTGCCGGCCAGCACCGTGCCGATGCTGTAGAGCACGAACGAGCGGATCGTGGCGGTCGCGTTCGTGCGGACCTCCGCGAGCGCCGACTCACGCTTGATCAGGCGGAACGCGAACCGCGTCGCCCGGTTGAAGACCGGCGGCACGAGGATGAGGAGCATGGCGAGCGCCAGGCCCACCATGAACGCCTTCATCGTCGTGGAGATGACGTCGAGCCGGGGGTCGAGGCCGAGGATGAGCAGCGCGACGAACATGGACGCCACGATCTGCATGCCCGCCTCGAGCAGCGACGAGACGGCGAGCCGGCTCTTGGCGATGCCCTGCTGGCTGGCGAGGTAGATCTTGCCGCCGATCCAGGCGACCGTGCCCGGGATGTAGCGGCCCATCCACGCCTTCGCGTAGATGTCGGCGAGCACGGGGAACCGTGGGAGCCTCGGGGCGCCGAGGTCGCGCAGGATGAGCGCCCAGATCATCACGCCCCAGAACCGGAACGCGAGCGAGACGAGCGAGGCGAGGACGACGAGCCACCACGTGAACGTCAGGTCGCCGAGCACGGACCAGTCGAGGTCGTGCAGGTAGAGCGCGAAGAAGACGACGACCAGGACGACGAACGTCGTGACGAGCGCGAGGCGGACCCTAGAGGACACGGAGTGCCTCGTCGTAGGCCGCGGCGACCGACGCGCGCTGGGCCGCGGTCGCCTCCTCCAGGGAGGCCCGCACCTCGTCGGACTCCGCCAGCAGCGTGGTCAGCAGACCGCCGACCCGCGCGCCGAAGCCGTCCTCGAGCGCGTCCTCGATCGGGAGCGCGTACCGGCTCATACCCACCTGGTCGAAGAAGACCCGGCCCTTGTCGACGTAGTACACGTTGATCGACGGTACGCCGGAGCTGATCGCGATGATGTTCGAGTGCAGGCGGAAGCCGACCATGGCACGTGCCGAGGAGATGACCGAGCGCAGCTCGGCCGGCCCCAGGTCGTCCTGGTCGAGCACGCAGGTCTGGGTCAGGTCGCCGACCGCGGCCGCGAGGTCGTGGCAGAGCGCGGTGTCGGCCTCCCCCATGTGCATCGGCAGGAACAGCAGCCGCGAGCCGGACGCCTGGGCGACCTCACGGACCGTGCTGCGCAACGAGGCGAGGTAGGCCTCGTGCCGCTCGTCGCCGACCGTGACGTCGCGGCCGAGGCGCCGCAGCAGAGCCTGGCGGTACTTGAAGGGCAGCAGTCCGCTCTGCTTGTAGTGGAACCAGTCGCGCGGGCCGATGCAGACGACGTCGTCGAAGAAGTCGTCGGCGAGGCCGTAGGTCGCCACGAGCGAGGCGCGCAGCTCCGCCGACATCGGCTCGGGACGGGGCAGCACGGCCGGGTCCGACGCCGCGAGCACCCGGTCGGGGTCGACGCCCCAGCCGAGCAGCTTGTCGCGCGACTCGTCGTCGCGGACGATGAAGCGGCGGCAGCGGCCGACGACGAGGGCGATCAGGCGCCGGCTCGACGCGGACCGCGTGGGGCCGATGCCCTGGAACGCACCCACGACCTTGCGGTTGACGAAGGAGAGCACCGTCATCTTGACCACCCAGTACCAGAGGGCGGCCTTGTTCGTGTAGTCCTTGAGGATCTCCCCGCCGCCCCAGAGCACGACGTCGTGACGCCGCGCCTCGCGGAGCAGCCGCAGCCAGGCGAGCGGCGACAGCGACTGGAAGTCCATGTCGAGGACGTCGATGTCGTACCACCGGCCGTCGCGCTCGGGGTACTGCGAGATGCCGGTGATGCGGGCCTCGGGGTCGCGCGAGCGCACCAGGGCCACGATGCCCTCGGCGATCGCCCGGTCCCCTCGGTTGGCTGCGAGGTCGCTGTTCATCAGCAGGATGCGGCGAGCCACGGTCACACTCCTTCGTCGGCGAACAGGAAGTCGAGATGGGCACGGGCCACGGTGGGCCAGTGGAACTGTCGGGCGGTCCGCATCGCCTCGTGTCCCATGCGTGCGCGTCGTGCGTCGTCCAGGTCGACGGCGGCGGTGAGCGCCCGGGCCAGGGCGGCGCTGTCGCGCTCACCGACCAGGTAGCCGTTCTCGCCGTCGACGAGGAAGTCGTCGGCACCGCTCTCTGCGGTGGCGATGCACACCTGACCGACGGCGAGGCCCTCCATGAGGGCCACGGGCAGGCCCTCGGCGTCGCCGCTGTCGGTGATGATCGAGGGGACCACGTAGGTGCCGTGGTCCGCGAAGAGGGCCGCCTTGTCGGCGCCCGTGAGGTAGCCGGTGAACCGCACGGCGTCGGCGCCGAGACCGAGCTCGGCGGCCCGCTGCTCGAGGTCGCCGCGCAGCGGTCCGTCGCCGGTGACGGTGAGCGTGACCTGCGGCCGGGTGCGACGCACCTCGGCGAGCGCCTCGAGCAGGTAGGCGACGCCCTTCTTCTCGGCCAGCCGTCCGACGAAGAGCACGCGCTCGCCCGGGCCGACGGACGGCTCCTCGGCGTCGGGCAGGTCGACCCCCATCGGGATGATGCGGGTGCGGGGCTCGAGCGCCGCCCAGGCCTCGTCGTCGAAGAAGGCCCGGAGCTTGTCCATGGAGCGCCGGCTCACCGCCGTGATGCGCCGGGCCCGCACGGCGTGGGAGCGGACCACGCGGGGCCCGAGCCACGGGATCTTCCACCAGACGCTGACGTCGGAGGCGTGGGTGGTGAACACGAACGGCGTGCCGGTCAGCCGCCCGACCCAGCGCGCGACGACGGCCTGCGGGGTGAACCAGTGGGCATAGACGACGTCGGGGCGCTCGCGGCGCACCAGCGACCACAGGGCGAGGAACTCGCCGACGAAGAGGGTGAGGACGGTGGGCAGGAGCCACGGCTTGGCCTGCAGCGTGGGCATGATGCCCCGGCCGGCGAGCTGCTCGGCACCGCGCGGCCACGCGTAGTGGAAACGGTGCTCGTCGTAGTCGGCGTGCCGGGTCGACGTCCGCGTGCCCGACCGGCGGTCGTGCGGCGCCAGCACCGTGACCCGCAGCGACGGATCCTCCGCCCGGAGGGCGAGCACCTGGTCGCGGACGAAGGCGGGCACGGGGTCGGCGTCGTGCGCCGGGAAGGTGGAGGCGACCACGAGGAGGTGCACGGTGCTTCGTCCCCGTCCCCGGGCGTGCTGCGGCACGCCCGTCTCGTCTCGCTGTCACTCCCGCTGAACGGGCGGTCTGCTGGCTGCCCGACCGACGATCGGAGCCACCCCACCCTAGCAGCGCGGGCCCACGGCCCCGGGGACGCCGAAGGGCTCGCCGCGCCCCCACAGGGCCGCCGGATAGCATCGTCGATGATCTTCACGACCTGACGAGGGAGCCTCCTTGCGCGAGACCACGCCGCAGCAGCAGAGCGGACGCGGCAGCGTCGACCGCGAGCTGATCGACCCCGCCGGCGCCACGCCCGCCCACGCCCGCTTCTGGTGGGTCGTGTCGGTGGGCCTGCTCGTCGGCCTGGTCCTGCTGAACCTCTACGTGGCCCTGTCCGCCGCCGCGCCCCGCACCCCCTACGACGAGATCGGCGTGCTGCAGGCGTCGCGGCTGCTGTCCGGCGAGGGGACGGTGACGAAGACCCTGTCGCTCGGCTACTACCCGGGCGCGGGCCTGTTCCTCGCGCCGATCTGGTGGTTCACGCAGGACGGCGCCACGGTCTACGCCGCGGCGATCCACGTCAACATCCTGGTCGGGCTGCTCACCGTCGTCCCGCTGACCTTCCTCGGCCGTCGCGTGGGCCTCACGACGCCGCAGGCGATCGCGGCCGCCAGCGTCGTGATGCTGCTGCCCGCGCGCACCGCCGTCTCCGACTACGTCCTCGCCGAGCAGTCCCTCGCGCTGTTCGCGGCATGGGCGATGGTCGCGGCGTACCGGCTGTGGGACCGACCGACGGTCCCCAACGTCGGCTGGTTCGTCCTCGCGACGCTGCTCGCCTACTTCACGCACGCGCGGGCCCTCGTGCTCGTGCTGGTCGCCGGCATCTGGCTGCTGCTGCTCGTGCGACGCCGCTGGCAGACCGCGCTGGTCGGCCTGGTGCTGCTCGGCGTCGGCCAGCGCCTCGTCGCCTGGCTCGCCGGTCTCGTCGTCAGCGAGGTCACGGTCGACGGCTTCGGGCAGGGCACGTCGCTGCTCGGCAAGCTGACGTCGCTCGGGGGCATCTTCGCCCGGGTCAGCCTGGTCCAGACGTGGGCCCAGCTGTGCGCGACGCTCGGCCTGGTCGTCATCGGCGGTCTCGTCCTCACCCGGCACACCTGGTCGGACCTGCGGGTGCGCCGCGCGGTCGGGCCCGACGGCTTCGTGTGGGGACTCGGCGTGGCCGCCGCGCTGCTGTCGTTCGTGGCGTGGTCGTCGACCACGTCGCACGTCTACCCCGACGGCCCGCGCTTCGACTCGTGGACGTACACGCGCTACATCGACCCGTTCATCACCGGCGTCGTGCTGGTCGGCCTGGCCGCCGTGATCCGACGCCTCGACCGGCGCACCGCCGCCGTCGGCCTCGGGCTCGCGCTCGTCGTGGTGGCGGGCACCGTCGCCTGGGCGATCCGCATCGTCCCGACCTGGGGCTCGAACTACGGCCCGGCGAACAACGCTGGCATCTACCCGCTCCTGCGGTTCCGCGACCTCGAGCCGTTCCGGCTTCCGCTCTTCCCGACGTTCACGAACGACAACCAGATCTGGGCCTGGGGCTCCCTGCTGGTCGTGGTCTCGCTCGTCGTGATCCTGCTGCTGGCGTCGCGACCCCGCGTGCTGTTCGTCGTGCTCGCCGTCGGCGCCGTGGCGCTGTCCTGGTACGGCAACCCCTACCAGACGCGTGACGCGCCCTACCGGATCGAGCAGGCCCTCGAGAAGATCGACACCGTCGACGGCGGCGACACCCCCGTCTCGATGCTGATCGACTGCCCGGTCTCCAGCCAGCGCAACGTCGCCACCAACTGGGTCGGCTTCTGGTTCGCCGACCGCGACGTCGACCTGGTCGACGCGACCGACGAGCTCACCGGCGACGAGCCGGCCGTCGTGGCGTGCAACGGCTGGACCAACCCGACCGACGCACCGCGCGTCGCCGGCTCGGACAACTACGGCTACTCGCTGTACGTCCTCGACCCGACGGTCGCGGAGCGGCTGCGCGAGCGCGGCGTCGAGCTGACCTCCCAGCCCTAGTCCCCGGCCGACCGTACGACGACGCCCTCGTCGCGACCGTGGTCGCGACGAGGGCGTCGTCGTCGGTGCTGCGCGCGGACTCAGGCGCCGAGCAGCGGTCCGACCTGGTTGCGGAACATCGACAGCGCGGAGCCGATGGCCATGTGCATGTCGAGGTACTGGTAGGTGCCGAGCCGGCCGCCGAAGAAGACGTCCTGCTCCCCCTCGGTGAGGGTGCGGTAGGCCAGGAGACGCTCGCGGTCGGCGTCGGTGTTGACCGGGTAGTACGGCTCGTCCGTGCGCTCGGCGAACCGCGAGAACTCCCGCATGATCACGGTCTTGTCGTCGGGGTAGGACGTGCGCTCGGGGTGGAAGTGGCGGAACTCGTGGATACGCGTGTACGGGTACTGCGAGTCCGGGTAGTTCATCACCGACGTGCCCTGGAAGTCGCCCGTGGGCAGCACCTCGCGCTCGAAGTCGAGCGTGCGCCACGACAGCTCGCCCTCGGCGTAGTCGAAGTAGCGGTCGACGGCGCCGGTGTAGACGACCGGCACCTGTCCGACGGTCGAGGCCTTGCTGACCGGCTGGTCGGCGTCGAAGAAGTCGACGCCGAGCCGCACCTCGATGTTCGGGTGGTCGGCCATGTTCTCGAGCCAGCGCGTGTACCCCTGCGTCGGCAGGCCCTCGTGGGTGTCGTTGAAGTAGCGGTTGTCGTACGTGTACCGCACGGGCAGGCGGGTGATGATCTCCGCGGGCAGCTGCGTGGGGTCGGTCTGCCACTGCTTGGCCGTGTAGTCGCGGATGAACGCCTCGTACAGCGGGCGGCCGATCAGCGAGATGGCCTTCTCCTCGAGGTTGGCCGCCGACGCGGTGTCGAACTCCCCGGCCTGCTCGGCGATCACGGCGCGCGCCTCGTCGGGCGAGTAGGCGGCCGAGAAGAACTGGTTGATGGTGCCCAGGTTGATGGGCAGCGGGTACACGACGCCGGCGTGGTTCGTGTACACGCGGTGCTGGTACCCGGTGAAGGTCGTGAACCGGTTGACGTACTCCCACACGGTCTCGTTGGAGGTGTGGAAGAGGTGGGCGCCGTAGCGGTGCACCTCGATCCCGGTCTCCGGGTCGTCCTCGGAGTAGGCGTTGCCGCCGACGTGGTCCCGTCGGTCGATGACGACGACCTTGCGACCCAGCTCACGGGCGACCCGCTCGGCGATGGTCAGTCCGAAGAATCCCGATCCGACGACCACGAGGTCGGCGTCCATGTGCACTCCTTGCGTTGGTGGCGAGGGACGCTGCAGTCTACCCGGCGCCCGACGCCGCCCGACCCGCGTGACGCGCCGCGCCAGCGCCCCGCAGGCTGGACCGGCGTGCTCCGGCCGGTAGGATCGTCCGGGCCGTCCCACGGCCTCCTGGAAGGAACTCATGCGACTGTTCGTGCAGGTCCCCTGCCTCAACGAGGAGGCGACCCTCCCCCTCGTCCTCTCGTCGATCCCGCAGCAGATCGACGGCATCGACGAGATCTTCGTCCTCGTCATCGACGACGGCTCCAGCGACCGCACGGTCGAGGTCGCCCGTGAGCACGGTGTCCAGCACTTCGTGTTCCACACCCGCAACATGGGACTGGCCCGCTCCTTCCGCGACGGCGTCGACTACGCGCTGCAGCACGGTGCGGACATCGTCGTGAACACCGACGGCGACAACCAGTACCCGCAGCAGAGCATCGCCGAGCTGGTGCAGCCGCTGCTGCGCGGCGAGGCCGACATCGCGATCGGCGACCGGCAGACCAAGACCATCGAGCACTTCTCGCCGTTCAAGAAGGTCATGCAGTCCTTCGGCAGCAAGGTGGTCAACTACGCGGCCGAGACCGACCTGCCCGACGCCGCCAGCGGCTTCCGCGCGTACTCGCGCGAGTCGCTGATCCGGCTGAACGTCGTCACGCAGTTCAGCTACTGCATGGAGACGATCATCCAGGCCGGCAACAAGCGGCTGCGCATCGCGAGCGTGCCGATCCGCACGAACCCCAAGACCCGCGAGTCGCGGCTGTTCTCCAACATCTTCCAGCACATGGCCCGCTCCGGCCAGGCCATCATCCGCAGCTACATCATGTTCAAGCCGTACGCGGTGTTCACGACGCTCGCGCTCGTGTTCTCCCTCGCCGCGGCCATCCCGTTCGTGCGGTTCCTGGTCCTGTACCTCCAGGGCGCCGGCTCCGGCAACATCCAGTCGCTGGTGTTCGGCGTCGGCATGCTCGTCGCGGCCCTGCTCTGCGTGGCGCTGCTGGTGATCTCCGACATGCTGCGGACGAACCGGGTGCTGCTCGAGGACGCCATGGAGCGCATCAAGCTGGTGCAGTACGCCGACGAGCGGCTGCTCGACCCGCACCGTCCCGACGAGGTGCACGTCAGCCCGCGCGGCCTCCACCACGACTGAGCACCGCTCGGGCCGCGCCCGAGCACGGCGGCCGAGTGGCAGGCACGGCGGCCGAGTGGCAGGTCAGGCCATCATGGCGTCGATGGCGGGCTCGATCGGCCCGTCGTAGACCTGCTTGCCCTGGCGGATGACGATGCCGCGGTCGCACACCTGGCGCACCATCTCCTGGTCGTGGCTGACGATGACCATCGTCTTGCCCTCGCGCGAGAGCTCCTCGATCTTGGCGCGGCACTTGGCCTGGAACGGTGCGTCACCGACCGACAGCACCTCGTCGACGAGCAGGATGTCGAGCTCGCAGTGGATGGCCACCGAGAACGCCAGACGCATGAACATGCCCGAGGAGTAGTGCTTGACCTCCTGGTCGATGAACCGCTCCACCTCGCTGAACGCGATGATGTCGTCGTAGCGCGCGTCGATCTCGTCCTTCTGCATGCCGAGGATCGCGGCGTTCAGGTACACGTTCTCGCGCCCGGTGAGGTCGGGGTGGAAGCCCGCGCCGACCTCGATGAGCCCGGCGAGGCGTCCGCGCACGAGCACCGAGCCGTCGTCGGGCTCCATGACGCCGGAGATGAGCTTGAGCATGGTCGACTTGCCCGAGCCGTTGAAGCCGAGCAGCGCGACGGACTCGCCCTCGTGGATGGTGAACGAGACGTCGTCGAGGGCGAGGAACTTCTCGCTCGAGACGTCCTTGCCCCGCACCCAGCCGACGAACGCCTCCTTGAAGGCGTGCGCACGACGCAGCAGGAACTGCTTGCTGACGTGGTCGACGATGATGCTGGGGCGGGCCTGCACGGCCGTGTCGCCGGGCATGGACGACGTCGTCTCCTGGGACATCACAGCTCCTGGGCGAATCGGCGCTCGAAGCGGCGGAAGACCATCTGGCCGATGACGAGGAAGACGACGCAGATGCCGAGCGCGATGAACGCGTTGGTCCAGAGGTGCTCGGGGTGCGGGATCCTCCCGTCGGAGGTCGGGAACCACATGCCGGCGTGGAACAGCTCGACGGCGGCCGTGAGCGGGTTGGCCATGTAGAGGTCGAAGAGCCAGCGCGGCACGGCGTCGCGCACGAACTGCCACGTGTAGAGCACCGGGGCGGCCCAGGTGGAGAGCATCTGGATCAGCTCGACCACGTTCTGCGCGTCGCGGAACGACACGTTGACGGCGCCGAAGAGCATCCCGAGCCCGAGCGACAGCGCGGCGATGATGACCAGCCCGAGCGCGATGGCCAGCACGCCGCTGACCGACGGCGTCCAGCCGAGGAAGAGGCAGGCGATGAGCAGGATCACGGCCTGGGGCACGAAGTGCACGAAGGCCACGATGATCGCCGCGATCGGGAACAGCTCGCGTGGCAGGTAGATCTTCTGCACCAGGGCACCGTTCTCCAGGATCGAGCGCGTGGCGTTGCCGAAGCCCTCGTTGAAGAAGTTGATGACGACGATGCCGCTGAAGAGGTAGACGGCGAAGTTGTCGACGCCGCGGTTCAGGCCGAGGAACAGGCCCATGACCACGAAGAAGACGCCGAACTGGAACGCGGGCTTGACGTAGGACCAGGTCCACCCGAGGACGGAGTTGCGGTACCGGGTCTGCGTGCCCTTGCGGACGAGGAGACGGAGCAGGTAGCGCCAGGTGAAGACGTCGAGGATCCCGCGGCCCCGGCCGGGGGTGCGGAACTCGCTCAGGTCAAGCGTGGTCACGGGGGTGGGCGGTCCTTCGACTCGGGAACGGGCGGAGCCTCCGCCCTCGGCATCGTAGCGTGCGGGTCCCGACGCCGTGGCTCGACCGGCCGCCCCGACCGGGCCCTCCTCGAGGTCCTGTGTCGGTACGCTCGGCCCATGCGGCAGCTCCTCGTCACCGGCGGTGCGGGTTTCATCGGCTCCAACTTCGTCCACCACGTGGTGGCCCACACCGACCTCTCGGTGACGGTGCTCGACCACCTCGGCTACGCCGGTCACCGGGAGTCCCTCGCCGGGCTCCCCGAGGCGCGCGTCGGGCTCGTCGTGGGCGACGTCGCCGACGCCGAGCTGGTCGACCGGCTCGTCGGCGAGGCCGACGCGGTGGTGCACTTCGCGGCCGAGTCGCACAACGACAACTCGCTGTCCGACCCGAGCCCGTTCGTCACGACGAACCTCGTCGGCACGTTCACGCTGCTCGAGGCCGCGCGGCGCCACGACGTCCGGTTGCACCACATCTCCACCGACGAGGTGTACGGCGACCTCGAGCTCGACGACCCCGAGCGGTTCACCGAGTCCACCCCGTACAACCCCTCGAGCCCCTACTCGGCCACCAAGGCGGGCTCCGACCTGCTGGTGCGGGCGTGGGTGCGCTCGTTCGGCGTCCGGGCGACGCTGAGCAACTGCTCCAACAACTACGGGCCTCGCCAGCACGTCGAGAAGTTCATCCCGCGGCAGGTGACGAACCTGCTCGACGGCGGCCGGGCCAAGCTGTACGGCCGCGGCCTGAACGTGCGCGACTGGATCCACGCCGACGACCACAGCAGCGCCGTCCTCGAGATCGTGCAGCACGGCCGGATCGGCGAGACCTACCTGGTGGGGGCCGACGGCGAGCGCAGCAACCGCGCGGTCGTCGAGCTCATCCTCACGCTGATGGGTCTGCCGTCGGACGCCTACGACCACGTGACCGACCGCGCGGGGCACGACCTGCGCTACGCGATCGACTCCACGAAGCTGCGCACCGAGCTCGGCTGGACGCCGCGGTACACCGACTTCGAGCAGGGGCTGGCCGCGACGATCGACTGGTACCGCGAGAACGAGGCGTGGTGGCGACCGCAGAAGGAGGCCACCGAGGCCCGCTACCGCGAGCTCGGCCACGTCTGACCCGACCGTCACGGGGTGGGCGTGCGCACCTCCTCGGCCCGCGGCGCGGTGGCGCTGTTCTCGGCGGCGAACGTCTGCGCCGCTCCCCCGCGCACGTCGGGGCGCACGAGGCGCAGGAGCCGGCCGCGGCGCTGCGTGAGCCACAGCGCGGCGCCGGCGACCCGGTGCTCGACGGTCGCGAGCAGCGTGGTGCGCTCGGTGCCGTCCGTGAACGCGAAGTGCCGGTAGAGGATCCGCCGGAACCCGTCGCGCCACGACCCGGGGAGCTCGGGATAGGCCGGCAGCCCGGCGGACCGTCGCTGGTCGACGAGGACGCGGACCCGGTCGACCCAGGTGTCCTCGGACGGGTCGTGGAAGTAGTTGTCGACGCACCAGGCGGGGTCGGCGTGGGCGAAGCGGCCCGCCACCACGTCGTCGAGCGAGCCCAGCAGCCCGCTGCCCTGCAGGGCCAGGTTGATCTGCTCGACCCCGACGCCGAAGTCGTCGAGGGCCACCGCGGGCACCCCGCACGCGACGGCCTCGAGCAGCGCGGTGGAGCTGACGGTGACGAACGCCCCGGCGCGCTCCAGGTGCTCGTGCATGGGTCCGGTGCGGACGACGAGGTTCGCAGGTCGGTCGTCGAGCGCCTCGACGAGGTCCTCCAACGGCACCTGCTCGTGGTGCGTCTGCGCCTCGCCGCGCCGGGCGCGCACCTTGACCACCACCTCGCGGTCCGGGTGGGCGCGGGCGGCGTCGGCGAGCCGGGAGACGAGAAGCGTGCGTTCCGCCGCCGAGGCGGGCACGAGCGCCTGCGCGGCGAAGACCACCGGTCCCTTGGCGCGCGGCGGCACGGGCTCGTCCAGCGTCGACCGCCCGAGGTAGGGCAGGTGGCCGAGCTCGAAGCGGTCGGGCAGCTCGAGGCGCCGGCTGGCGTGGCGGAACTCGCGCAGCTCACGGCGGCTGTGCACGACGAACACGTCGGCGGCCCGCCGGAAGCCGAGCCCGTAGGGCAGCACGGGCACGCCCACGCCCGGCAGCCCCGTGACGATCACCGGGCGGTCGGGCACGTTGTCGACGACCGACGTGGCCGCCTGCACGGTCCAGCCCCGCGCCGACAGCACGAGCACGTCGGGGCGCTCGGACAGCAGGCGTCGCCGCAGGTCGGCGAGACCGACCACGTCGGGCGTGCTGCCCGCCGTCGCGGTACCGGCGAGCGCATCGGCCAGCTGCGAGGCGCTCGGCGCCGCCGTGCTGCGGGCGACCACCAGGTCCACGCGCCAGTCGTCCGGGAACCGGTCCCCCAGCGCCGCCCCCCACTTGACGTAGGAGTCGGTGTCGCAGAGGACCAGGACCCGGACGACGTCGGCCTGGTTCACGAGGCGGCGATGACCGCGTCCGTGTGGCGGCGCAGGCGGGCCATCGGCTTGTGCTCGCCCGGCATGACGCGCTTGACGCCGTCGCCGAGCGCGAGCTCGACGGTGCGGATGTCGCGCACGAGGTCGACGAACGGCTGCGGCTCCAGGCTGGCCGCCTGGTCCGATCCCCACATCGCGTTGTCGAGCGTGATGTGCCGCTCGACCGCGACGGCGCCGAGGGCGACGGCCGCGAGGGAGATCTCGAGGCCGGTCTCGTGGCCCGAGTACCCGACCGGGACGCCGTAGCGCTCCTGCAGCGTGTGGATGGTCCGCAGGTTGGCCTCCTCGGCCGGCAGCGGGTACGTCGACGTGGCGTGCAGGATGACCAGCTGGTCGGTGTCGAGCACCTCGACCGCACGGTCGATCTGCTCGAGCGTGCTCATGCCGGTCGAGAGGATGATCGGCTTGCCCGTCTCGTGCAGGGCGGCGAGCATCTCCAGGTCGGTCACCGACGCCGAGGCGACCTTGTGGCACGAGACGCCGAGCTCCTCCAGGAACTCCACGGCCGGCACGTCCCACGGCGAGGCGAACCAGTCGACGCCCCGGTCGGCGGCGTGCGCCGCGATCTCCGCGTACTGCTCGGCCTCGAACTCCACGCGGTAGCGGTAGTCGAGGTAGGTCATCTCGCCCCACGGCGTCTGCCGCACGACGTGACGCATGTCCTCGGGCGTGGAGATGTGCGGGGTCCGCTTCTGGAACTTGACGGCCTGCGCACCCGCGCGGGCGGCGACGTCGATGAGCTCCTTCGCCACCTCGACGTCACCGTTGTGGTTGATGCCGATCTCGCCGATGACGTACGTGGGACGCCTCCGTCCGACGATCGCGTCGCCGATCTTCACCCATTCAGCCATGATCCGGTCCCTCCTGTGTCGTGTCCGTGACGGACGAGTCCTTCGCCGCGAGCACGCGGTCCGCGAGCTCGCGCACCGCGCCCTGCCCCCCGGGTCGGCGCAGCACGTGCCGTGCGGCGACCCGGCAGGCCGGGTGGGCGTCGGCCGGTGCCACCGGCCAGCCCACGGCTGCCAGGACCTCGACGTCGGTGACGTCGTGGCCCAGGTAGGCGATGTCCTGCAGCGCGACGTCGTGCTCGCGCGCCCACGTGCGCAGGGCCGTGAGCTTGTCGGGGGTGCCCTCGAGGTGCACGGCACCGAGGGCCTGGGCGCGGCGTGCCGCGACCGCGTCGGGTCCGTCGGTCAGCACCACGACGGGTCGGTCCGAGCGCAGGAGCCGCTCGACGCCCTCGCCGTCGGCGCGGTGCACGAGGGCCGTCTCGCGACCGTGGGCGTCGAGCGCCACCCGGCCGTCGGTGTGCACGCCGTCGAAGGCCGTGACGACGACGTGCGCCGCGACGGGCGACGCCGACGGGTCCGAGCCGACCGCGCGCCGGTGCTGCAGCAGCTCCTCGGCGAGCCGCAGGTCCTGCTCGGTGTCGATCTCGAGCGCGTCGGCCTGGTCGACCTCGACCATCGCGACCCGTCCGAAGAAGCGGTGGCCGTGACGGCGGAAGCCCTCGGTGCGCATGACGTAGAAGGCGCCGGTCTCCTGGAACTGCGGCTCCATGTCCTGGCGGCGCTGACGTCGGTACATGTCGTGGTTGACGCCCTCGGGGCCGTGCTCGCCGTGGCGCCACAGGTGCGCGTGGGTGCGGACCACGCTGAACGCGACGTCGTGGTCGCCGTCGCGGACCAGCGCCACGGCCTCCGCCACGCGCGCCGGGTCGACGAACGGGCTCGTGGCCTGGGCGAACACGACGACGTCGGGCAGCCGGCCGATCGACTCGAGGTGGTCGAGCGCGTGGGCGACCGCCGACTCCGAGCTGGCGGTGTCACCGGCGATCTGCTGCGGCCGGTCGACCGTGCGGGCGCCCGCCGAGCGCGACGCGTAGGCGATCTCGGCGTCGTCGGTCGTGACGACGACGTGGTCGATGCCGTCGACCGCGCGCAGGGTGCGGACGGTCCGCACGACGAGCGGCTCGCCGCCGACCGGCCGCAGGTTCTTGCGCGGGACGCCCCGGGACCCACCGCGCGCCGGGACGATGGCGCACACGCTGGCGTCGCCCGGGTCCGCACGACGGCGCACGGGCAGGGGGTGGTGGAGGGTCATAGGACGAGACGGTAGGGAGCCGGCCCGACGCGCAGGTGAACGAACAGGGCAGGTTCGGCGAACGTCGCGTGGCGTCCCGACCCCGTCAAGAGGGTTGCGGGACCGAGCGGTGGACATCCGGTGAAGCACCGACGAACCCCCGGACAACAGTGCCCGCAGGCGGCTGCTCGGCCTCGGAGCGGAGCCGCCGCCGGGGCTAGCGTGCCTACGTGCACGAGACCACAGACTCTCCCACCGCGCTCGTCGTCGCGGCGTTCGACTCCCAGCTCAAGTGGGCCGCGGCGCTCTGGACGCAGCTGCGCGACCGAGGCTTCCAGGTCCGGGTCGTGGCCCCGCGCAGCATGGCCACGCTGTCGTCCGCGCAGATCGCGGCGACGGGGGTCGACACCGTCGACGTCGTCCCCGACGACGACCTGGTCGCGCTGGCGCAGGCGCACGACGTGGTGGTCTTCGCGCTCTCCGGCCCCTCCGTGCACCGCTTCACGCTCGACCTCGCCGAGGCGACGGGCGACGGACCGCGCCCGGTCGTCGTCGCGGGCTGGGTGGGCGTGATCATCGAGAAGATCACCGCCGGCTACCTCGACCGGTGCGCGGCCGACGTCGTGGCGGTCAACGCGCGCCACGAGCTCGAGCACTTCCTGCACGTGGCGTCACGGCTCGACATCGCGCCCGGCAACCTGCTGCTCACCGGTCTGCCCATCCTCAGCACCTCGCCCGCACCGCAGCGGACCGGTCCGGTGCGCACCGTGCTGTTCGCCGACCAGCCCACCGTCCCGGCCAGCCCCGTCGACCGGCTGCACCTGTACCGACGCCTCGTCGAGCACGCCCGCCGGCACCCGGACCGCCAGGTCCTGCTCAAGCCTCGCCACCGCCACGGCGAGGGCACCTTCCACCGGATGCACCACCACCCGGAGGACCTGCTCGCCCACGAGGACCTGCCGTCGAACTTCGCCGTCACGTACCGGCCGGTGCCGGAGCTGCTGGAGGAGGCCGACCTGCTCGTGACGGTGTCGTCGACGGCCTGCCTCGAGGCGGTGGACCGCGGACGTCGCGTCGCGCTGGTGCTCGACCTCGGCGTGCACGAGCGACTGGGCAACCACGTGCTCCTCGACTCCGGCCTGCTGCGCACCTTCGACCAGGTCGACGCCGACGACCTCGGCACTCCCGACCCCGACTGGGTCGACAGCTGGTTCGGCGGGCGCGACGTCGCCCCCGCCGTGGCCGTGGTCGACCGGGTGGAGGAGCTGCTGGCCACGGGCGAGCGGCCCTCGCGCGACGCGCTGCGCTCCGCCTACCTGCGCAGCGCCCTGGAGCTGCACCGCGAGCAGCGCGAGGGGGGACGACCCGCGCCTCCGACGGCCTGGGAGCGCCGCACGCGCACGCACGGCCTGGCGAAGGGGGCGGCGGTCCACGTCGGGTTCGAGTGGGTGCCGCCTGCGGTGCAGAAGCCGGTGCGGCGCTGGTGGCGGGAGCACCGCCCTCTGGGCTGAGTCAGGCACCGCCCTCTGGGCTGAGGCAGGCACCGCCCCCTGGTCTGAGGCAGGCACCGCCCGCTGGGCTGAGGCGGACGGCTCAGCCGGGCTCGACGGCGCGCTGCTCCGCCTTCCAGCGCCGGAAGCCCTCCTCCGTCGCGCCGAGCCGCCAGTAGGCGGACACCGACAGGTCGCCTCGGGCGACGCGTTCGCGGACGTAGGGGCGGACGGTCTTGAGCAGCCGCGACTCCCCGTGCACGAAGGCCTGGACGCGTCCCTCGGGCCACGGCCAGGCACGGACGGCGTCGTCGAGCAGCGTCGTCGTGCCGGCCGCCGCCTCGCCGCGGTGCAGCCAGCGCAGGTCGACGTCGGCGACGGTGTGCACGTCGAGCTCGTCGTCGGGGCCGTCGACCTCGCAGAACACGGTGGCGCGGGCTCCGGCGGGCAGCGTCTCCAGGGTCGCGGCGATGGCGGGCAGGGCCGACTCGTCGCCGACGAGGAGGTGGTGGTCGGCGGCGGGGTCGGGCGCGTAGGCGCCGCCGGGACCACGGACGTGGATGGTCGCGCCGGGCCGCACCTGGGCGGCCCACGGGCCGGCCACGCCCTCGTCGCCGTGCAGCACCACGTCGACCCAGAGCTCCCGTGCCTCGAGGTCGAGCCGACGGACGGTGTAGGTGCGCAGCACCGGCCAGACGTCGCTCGGCAGGCTCGCCCGCACCTCGTCGAGGTCGAGCGGGTCGGGGTAGGTGACGCCGTCGGCCAGGAACACGAGCTTGACGTAGGAGTCGGCCCATCCGGACCACCGGGCGGCGAGCGCGTCGAAGCCGCGCGCGACGTCGCCGTCGCCGAGGACGAGGCGGCGCAGGTGCGGCCCCACGTCCTGCACGTCGAGGACGGTCAGATGGGCGGGGTGCGACACGGACACGCAGGTAGCCTATCCAGGTGACCGATGCCAGCGCCCCGTCCACCGAGTCCCTCTCCGCGCCGGCTGGTCCGGCGATCGACACCTCCGCGTTCGACCCCGAGACCCGCCCCCAGGACGACCTCTTCCGGCACGTGAACGGGCCCTGGCTGCGCGACGCGCCCATCCAGCCCGACCGCGCCACGGCCGGGGCGTTCGTGACGCTGGTCGACGAGGCCGAGCGGGTCGTGCGCGGCATCGTCGAGTCCTGCCGCGACGCGCTCGACGACCCGGCCGCCGACCTCGACGCCGACGAGCGCAAGATCGGGGAGCTCTACGCCAGCTTCATGGACACCGACCGCATCGACGCGCTCGGCACCGAGCCGCTGCAGGACGACCTGCACCGCATCGACGGCGTGGCCGACGTGCCGACCTTCGTCGAGGTGCTCGGCCACCTCGAGCGCTCCGGCGTGGCGAGCGTCGTCGGCCTGTACGTCGCACCCGACCGCGGCAACCCCGAGCGGTACGTGACCCACGTCGTGCAGAGCGGCCTGGGCCTGCCCGACGAGTCGTACTACCGGACCGACGAGACCGCCGAGGTCCGGGCCGCCTACCGCGACCACCTCGAGCGGATGTTCACCCTCGGCGGCTTCGAGTCGCCCGCCGACCGCGCGGCCCGCGTCCTCGACCTCGAGACGCAGGTCGCGGCGCACCACTGGGACCGGGTCGCGTGCCGCGACGCGCAGCGCACCTACAACCTCGTCGACCGTGACGGCCTGCAGGCCCTGCTCGGTCCGCTGGACCTGACCACGTGGAGCACGGCCGCCGACATCCCGGCGTCGGTGCTCGACGAGGCGGTCGTGTCGCAGCCGTCCTACCTCGAGGGCCTCGCCGGCCTGCTGACCGTCGAGCACCTTCCTGCGTGGCGCGACTGGCTGCGCTGGCAGGTGCTGCACGCCGCCGCGCCCTACCTGCCGAGCGCGTTCGTGGAGGAGAACTTCGCCTTCTACGGCCGCACGCTGAGCGGCACCGACGAGCTGCGTCCGCGGTGGAAGCGCGGCGTGGGCTTCGTGGAGTCGGCGATGGGCGAGGCGATCGGCCGCATCTACGTGCGCACCGAGTACCCGCCGACCGCGAAGGAGCGCATGGACGACCTCATCGCGCACCTCGTCGAGGCCTACCGTCGCAGCATCACCGCCCTGCCCTGGATGAGCGAGGCGACGCGCACCGAGGCGCTGGCGAAGCTCGACGCGTTCACGCCCAAGGTGGGCCACCCCGAGCGCTTCAAGGACTACACCGCGCTCGAGACCGACCCGACCGACCTCCTGGGCAACGCCCGTCGGTCGCTGACGGTCTCGATGGACCGGGAGCTGGCGAAGATCGGCCGGCCCATCGACCGCGACGAGTGGTACATGACGCCGCAGACGGTCAACGCCTACTACAACCCGACGATGAACGAGATCGTGTTCCCGGCAGCCATCCTGCAGCCCCCGTTCTTCCACCCCGACGCCGACGACGCCGTCAACTACGGGGCGATCGGCGCGGTGATCGGTCACGAGATCGGTCACGGCTTCGACGACCAGGGCAGCCACTACGACGGCACGGGCGCCCTGCGGAACTGGTGGAGCGACGACGACCGCTCCGCGTTCGAGGGCCTCACCGCCGCGCTCGTGGAGCAGTACGGCGCGCTCTCGCCCGACGGCGCCGACGGACAGAGGGTCAACGGCGAGCTGACGATCGGCGAGAACATCGGCGACCTCGGCGGACTCGGCATCGCCTACCAGGCGTACCGGATCGCCACGGGTGGCGAGGCGCCGACGATCGACGGCCTCACCGGCGACCAGCGCTTCTTCATCTCCTGGGCGCAGGCCTGGCAGTCGAAGGTCCGTCCGGCCGAGACGGTCCGCCGGCTCACCGTCGACCCGCACTCCCCGCCGGAGTTCCGGTGCAACCAGGTGGTGCGCAACATCGACGCCTTCCACGAGGCGTTCGGCACCACCTCGGCCGACGCCCTGTGGCTCGACCCGGAGGACCGCGTCACCATCTGGGCCTCGTGACCGCCACGGAGGCGGCGCAGCGCCGCGTCCTGCGGGTGCTGGTGGTCGTGCAGGTCGTCGGCGGCATCGGCAGCGGCGCAGGCCTCGCGGTGGGCGTGCTGCTGCTGCGCGAGGTGTCGGGGTCGTCCGGCTGGGCCGGGATGGCCACCGTGATGCTGACCCTCGGCGCGGCGATCGCGACCGTGCCCCTGGCGACTCTCGCCGTGCGAGCCGGCCGCCGGCCCGCCCTGACGGTGGGTTGGTTCCTCGGTGCCGCCGGCGCGGCGATCGTGGTGCTGGGGGCGACCGCCGACAGCCTCGTGCTCGTGCTCATCGGCCTGTTGCTGTGCGGCGTCAGCACCGCCGCGACGCTGCAGTCGCGCTTCGCCGCCACCGACCTCGCAGCGAGCCACCAGGTCGGCCGCTCGCTCTCGCTCGTCACCTGGGCGACGACGGTCGGCGCGGTCCTCGGCCCGAACCTCACCGGCCCGGGCACCTCGACCGCCCGTGCTCTCGGCGTGCCCGACCTGGCCGGGACCATGGTCTTCGCCTGCGTGGCGTTCCTCGTCGCCGGCCTGATGAACCTCCTGCTCCTGCGACCCGACCCGCTGCCGCCCGCCCGACGCGACGGCATGGAGGTCGCGGTGCCGCGGGTGCGGACAGCGCTGCCGCACGTCCGCGGCGGGACCCGCACCGCCGTCGTCACGATCGCGCTGGCGCACGCGGTGATGGTCTCGGTCATGGCGCTGACGCCCGTGCACATGCAGGACCACGGCGCTGCCGTCGAGGTGATCGGCCTGACCATCAGCCTGCACATCGCAGGCATGTACGCGCTGTCGCCGGTCATGGGCTGGCTCGCCGACCGCTGGGGACCGGCCCGCACGATCCTCGCCGGTCAGCTCGTCCTGCTGCTCGCCGTGGTCGTCTCGGGCACGTCGGGCGACTCCCAGCTGCAGATCACCGTCGGGCTGGTCCTGCTCGGCCTCGGCTGGTCGGCCGCCGTGATCGCCGGTGCCGCGCTGCTCACCGCCTCGACGCCGCCCGACGTGCGCCCGCTGGTCCAGGGGCTGGGCGACCTGACGATGAACCTGTCGGGGGCCGCCGGTGGCCTGCTCGCCGGCGTCCTCGTCGCGTGGCAGGGCTTCGGGACGCTGAACGCCGTCGCCGGCACCCTGGTCGTGCCCGTCGTGCTGCTCGTCGTGGCCGGTCGCCGTGCGGCGACGCAGGTCAGCGTCGGAACACGCTGAACCGCACGCGGTCCCACAGGCCGAGCACGCGGTCGTACCACCAGTCCGCGACGCGGTCGGCCACCGCGTAGCGCAGGTCGGCGGTGCGGTCGAGCACGGGCCACGCGAGGTCGGCCACCCGCTCGCCGAGCGCCGCCCAGCGGTCGTCGCTGACGAACAGGCCGGTCACGGCGATCACGGCCAACGACGACCACGGGGTCGCGAGGACGACGGCGAAGAGGATGTTCACGCCGATCGCGACCCCGGCGACGAGGTTGCGCGTCTCGCGACGCAGCAGCATCGGGGCGAAGAACAGCTGCACCGCCAGCACCGTCCAGGTGAGCAGCGCGAGCAGCACGGTCGCGTTCGACAGCAGGTCCGAGAGCCACGGGAACGGACGGAACTCGGGCAGCTGCAGCGTCGTGTAGAGGGCGGTGCCCTGCTGCCAGACCGGCTGGGAGGCCTTGTCGAGACCGCCCGCCAGGTAGGCCAGCACCGTCTGCGCGCCGAGGCCGACGAGCCCGACGTTGTGCAGCCCCGTGCGCAGCCAGTCCGGCGCGACGTCGTCGCTGTCGCGCGGCTCGAGCCGGTTGGCGTCGAGCGACCAGACGTCGGCGGTCCGCATGAGCAGCATCCACAGCAGCGTGAGGCGCACGAGGTTGTCGCCGATCGACCCGAGCACCGGGTTCTGCGCCGTCACCGCGATGAAGCCGAGCAGCACGACGATGGTCATGGCCTTGGCCCGCCAGCCCAGGACGAGGCCCACGGCCGCGAGCATCACGACCACGTACACGACGGTGAGGAGGTCGCCGCTGACCCCGTCGAGGAGCGACACCTCGGGGAAGCGGCTGACGGCCCGTGCCGGCTCGGCCCACGCCGAGGCGTCGCCGACCCAGACCTGGCGCGTCGAGTAGTTGGTGACGAGCAGGCCCAGCACCGACAGGCCCACGAGGATGCGCGCGAGCGCGACCGCGTGGAGCGCGTGCCGCTCCCCCGTCAGCCACCTCTCCGCGGAGCCGCGGGTCCGGGCCAGCGCGTCCTTCAGACGCCAGAGCGTGCTCATCGGTCGACCCCCAGGTATCCGTCGAACGCGGACTGCGCCTCCGCCGAGCCCCGCACCGCGGCGCGCCATCCGGCGTCGAACCACTCGAACGGCACCGACGACACCCGCCGCTCGTCGCGGTCGGCGTGCGGCGGGACGGTCCGGCGGGCGACGCGGTACTGGACCTGCACGACCCGGCGGTCGGTGTAGGCCTGCGTGTAGAGCGACGCGAAGCGCGTGGCCATCGTGTCGAGGTCGGCGTACGCGGCGACGTCGGCGGGGCGCACGCCGGCCGAGGCGAGTGCGCCGCGCAGCGTCTCCGGCGGACGTCCGACCGTCGACTCCAGCACGACCTGGCGGCCCGACCGGCCCAGCGCGAACATCGCGTTGTTGAGGTTGGTGGCCAGGCGGCGGCCGGCGAGGTGGACCCGGGCCGGCGCGACGTCGTCGCGGGTCCGGGTCAGGTCGGCCTTCGTGACGTCGAGCCACGGCGTGAGCGCCAGCGTCTCGGGTCCGGTGCGCACCCGCGCACGCACCCAGAGCGCCTCGTCGACCCGCTGGGCGCTCGGCTCGAGCAGGTCCCACGACTGGCGGAAGTAGGGGTCGACGTAGGTGGTGAGCAACGAGCCCCCGGCGACGTCGCGCACGGGTCCACGCGGCGCGAGCCAGAGTGCGACGAGCAGCGAGTGCACCAGGGCCAGCACCGCGAGGGCCACGATCAGCGTCGTGCGCCAGTCGTGCCGGTCCTCGTCGCCCTGGCGTGCACCGTCGCCGTCACCTCCCGCCACCGCCATGCCTCCATCGTAGGTCCGGACAGACGCCTGCCCGGCGACCGCGAGCGGTCACCGGGCAGGCGTCGTGGTGTGCAGCGTCAGAGCGACATGCGACGACGCTCGTTGATGAGCACCGCGGCGCCGAAGAGCACCAGGCCCAGACCCAGCAGCCAGAAGGGCAGCAGGTTCGGGGCGCCCGTGCTGGGCAGCGTGGTGGTCACGTCGGCGTCGGCCTGCGCGTCGGCGTCCGCGACCGCGTCGGCCTGGGCGTCGGACGCAGCGTCCGCGATGGCGTCGGCGTCGGCCTGGGCGTCAGCCTGGGCATCGGCCTGGGCGTCAGCCTGCGCGTCGGCGTCGGCCTGCGTGTCGGCCTGCGCGTCGGTGTCGTCCGCCGCGGTCAGCGCGACCTCGGCGTTGGCGAGGTCGACGCTGGCGAGCTGACCACCGAGCAGGTCGACGCGGAGCGCGCCCTGACGGTAGTAGGTACCGGTCGCGGCGGCCGCCAGGACGCCGGCGCTCTCGCCGCCCGCGGACAGCGTGGGCGTCGTGGACGTCGACTGCGTGTTGGCCGTCAGCTTGACGATGCGGGCCAGGTCGGGAGCGAGGTCGCCGAGCAGGTCGTCGATCGGGGCGCCGATCTGCTGCACCGCGTCGGTGACCTGCTTGAGGATCGCCGTCAGCGGGTCGGTGAGCGCACCGAGGTCGGACTCCGGGATGACCGTCGTGCCGGCCACGGTGACCTGCAGGCTGACCTTGCCGATGTTGGTGACGATGTCGTCGATCGCGTTGTTGAGGACGTTCGTGATCTTGCCGGCGATCAGGTCGCTGGTGATGTACTGCACGAGGTCCGTGTTCGGCGGCAGGTTGTTGATGTCGACGCCGGCCGCCTGCAGGATCTTCGCGAGGTCGAGCGAGATCGTGCCGGTCGCCAGGTCGACGGCCACGCCGTCGCTGGAGAAGTTGGCGATGCCGCTCGTGACGTCACCGAGGCCCTTGACCTGGACGGTGATCAGCTGGCTGAGCACGTCGTCGCCGAAGATCGGCGTGCCGCTGACCGGGAGGGTCGGCAGGTTGCACAGGTCGACCTCGTTCAGACCGAGGGTCTGCAGCACCGGACCGAGGGTGTCGGCCAGCGCACCGAGGCCGAGCGAGCGCAGCTGCGCGAGCAGCGTGCTCGTCCCGACGTTCAGCGTGTCGTTGAGCACGGGGCAGAGCGAGGCCGGGCTGATGGTGATGTCGTTCGCCGCGTCCAGGCCGTTCAGCGCCGTGGAGAGGTCACCGGTCAGGTCGGCGAGCAGCGGGACCTTGACGTCCAGCGTGGCGCTGCCGATCTGGTAGTCACGCGTCAGGTCGCCCTTGTCGATGACGGCGGAGCCGGACAGCGCGCCGAGCGACAGGTCGACACCCGCGAGCTCGTCGTTGATGCCGTTCAGGACACCGCCGTCGAGCGAGATCTTCGCGTTCGAGGGGAACTCGCCGTTGCCGGGGGCCAGGATCGCGCCGGTGTTGTTCACGGCACCGCTGGCCGCGGCGGCGGAGTTGGTCTGGGGGGCCGCGGCGTAGTGGTTCGCGACGCCGGCCGAGCCGTTGCCCGGGCTCAGGAAGTCGGCCAGGTTGAGGTCGATCCCGCCGGGGATGTCGATCGGGATGGCCTGCAGCACCGTCAGCGACAGCGGGTTGGTGTTCGGCCCCGGGTCGCCCGGGTTGTCGGCCGAGGTGCCCTCCAGCTCCGCGATGGCGTCGAGGTTCGTGCCGCCGATCGTGCCGCTGAGGAAACGGCTGGTCGCGTGCGACTCCGTCTCGTCGGCCGCGTTGGCGGAGAAGGCCGCCGCTGAGGTGATGAGCAGGGTGCTCAACCCGAGGGCGAGGGTGTTCCTGCCGAGCTTGTTCATCGTGGAGTGACTCCCATGTCGCTGTGTCTTGCGGTGCGCTTCTTGGGGGAAGAGCTGCGGACCGCGGGCCGGTGCAACGCCCGCCTCAGCGGTCGTTGCGGGACATCTTACGCAGATCTCAGGTCACCGTGCGCTCCGACTGTCACCTGAGACACATCACACAGAGTTGCGCAGGTCAACCAGGCCGGCGTGGTCCGGCGTCCCCCGCCGTCGTGCCCACCAGGCCCGGCACCACCGTCCGCCACGCTGCCACGAGGCGTCGCTGACGAGCATCATGTCGACCGCGATCATCACGAGCGAGAAGTACATGATCCCCATGAACACCCCGATGCCGAGGTGCATGCCGGTGATCACCACGAGGGACACGGCCCGGGTGCTGCGGTAGAGCAGCAGCACGGGGAACAGCAGCTGGACGACGATGGCGGTCCAGGTCGCGGCCATCACGACGGGCGACGCGCTCGACAGCGGGTGCAGGAGGTCGCGCCACGGCGAGTAGGCCTCGGTCTGCAGCGGGTAGTACACGGCCGTGCCGTCGAGCCAGAGGTCGCTCTGCACCTTCCAGAGCGCCGAGCCCACGTAGACCATGACCACCTGGTGGATGATCAGGACCACGGCCACGTTGTGGAGCGTGGTCGACAGCCAGCCGGGCAGCACCGGACGCAGCTCCCCGCGGCGGGCACGCAGCCAGGCGTCGACGGAGAGGTGCCGGCCGGAGTCGGTGAAGCAGGCGTACAGCAGCACCATGCGCAGCACCGCGTCGCCGCCGGAGCCGACGAACGGGTTGCAGACGTACAGCGACATCCAGAGGAACAGGGTCAGCAGCGCCGACGCGCGGGTCCAGAGGCCCACCATGAGCAGCACGCCCGCCAGCACCGTGAGCAGGTACAGCGCGTCGAAGCTCGCACCGTGGGCCTGCTGGAAGATGCCCAGGAAGCCCGGCCAGGACTTCACGTCGCGCACGCCCTGCGTCCACGTCGCGCCGTCGCCCCACGTGTAGTGGCGGTCGGACCAGTTGGCGAGCAGCTGCGTCCAGACGATGAGACCGAGCACGATCCGCGTGATGGCGAGGCCGCGCGTCGCGTGCTTGCGCGCGGTCAGCCAGGTCCAGACCCGGTCACCGACGCCGCTCATCGGTGCCTCCGCAGGAAGTCGGCGACCACGGCGCGCTCGGCGGCGTCGCCGCGCAGCGGGGTCCGCCAGCCGTTGATCCGCTGGACCGGCGTGGGACGCGCGGTCTGCCGCTCCGCCGCCGAGCCGTGCCGCGCCGCCCAGGGCGTGACGTCCTGGCTGCGCGTCGCGTACCGGACGGCGACCAGACGGCGTCCGGGGTGGGCGGCCTCCAGCGCGTCGGTGGCCAGCTCCGTCGTCGCGCGGTCGTAGGCGAGGTAGAGGGCCACCTGCGCGTCGTCGAAGCGGTCGTTCGAGCCCGCGCGCAGCTCACGGTCGAGCCGCCGCCACGTCAGGACCTTGGCGGGGTCGACGACGTCGGCGACCGCGCGCTGGGGCTCGTCGAGCGCCGCGTAGCGGTTCGCCAGCGGACCGTAGAGCTTGTTGGTGACGTAGCCGGCGCGACCGCCGACGAGGCGGTGGCGCACGAGGTCGAGCTCGACGTCGGTCCAGTCCAGCCACGGCGTGACCTCGGTGCGGCCGTCCTCCTCGTAGGCCCCCTGGAAGCGCACGACCCGGTCGGACGCGATCGGGTTCGGGGCGAACAGCCGCCAGTTCTGCGAGAAGTAGGCGCCGAGGTACGACGTCGCGGGACGCGCGGCGTCGGAGTACGCGTTGGGCGGCAGGGCGGCTGCGGTGACGCCGAGCAGGTGCGCGGCGCCGAGCGCGACGACCACGCCGACGACCGCGACACGCCACCGGGAGGGACGCGGACGCGCGTCGACCGACTCGTGCTGCACCCGGTCACGGTACTCGCCGGACCCGCGCGAAGATGGCCACATGCACGTACGGACCGTCTCGCCCCACGACCCCGACGTCGCGGCGCTGCTCGACGAGCACCTCGCCGAGATGCGGGCGACGTCACCGCCGGAGAGCGTCCACGCCCTCCCCCACGACGCGCTGGCCCGTCCGGACGTGCGCATGGTCGCCGCCTGGACCGACGAGGAGCCGCCCGTGCTGCTCGGGGTCGGCGCGCTGAGGACGCATCCCGGACTGCTCGGGGAGCTCAAGGCCATGCGGACCCCGCAGGCAGCCCGAGGTCGCGGTGTCGCGGCCGCCGTCCTGGAGCACCTCGTCGACGTCGCCAGGGCCGACGGTCTCCAGCGGGTCTCCCTCGAGACCGGCGCGGAGGAGCACTTCGCCCCCGCCCGGCGGCTCTACGCGCGGCGCGGCTTCGTCGAGTGCGGGCCGTTCGCCGACTACGGACCGGACCCGCTCAGCGTCTTCATGACGCTCGACCTCGCGGCGGACGCAGGCGCTCAGGCCTCGGGGCCGAAGCTCGCGTTGTAGCGGCGCAACGTCGCGGCGACGTCGCAGAGGTCCTCACGGCTCCAGTCCGCGAACCGCTCGCCGAGCAGCTCCCGCCGGGCGGCGTCGACGGCCCGGACCCGACGACGCCCCTCGTCGCTGACCGAGAGGAGCGTCGCCCGTCCGTCGTCGGGGTCGGGCGTCCGGTCGACGAGGCCGAGGTCGAGCAGGTGCTGCACGGAGCGGCTCACCGCGCCCTTGTCGAGGTGGAGGACGTCGCACAGACCGCTCCCCCGGACCGGGCCGTCGGCCTCGACCTGCACGAGGACGAGGTACCCGATGGCCTGCAGGTCCGGGTGCACGAGCCGCGCGCGCTCGGTGAGCGCCCGGCGGGCCCGGCGCATCAGCACCCCCACCTCGTGCTCGACGAGCCGGAGCGCGTCGAGCGACGAGGCGGCGGGGGGCACCGTGCCGGCGGTCATCGCAGGCTCGCCACCGTGTCGGCCGGCTGGCCCTCGGTCTCGAGCACCTCCACGTCCTTCTGGATCGTGGTGCGCAGCGGCACCTCCTTGATGAACAGGATGCACACGAGCGCGGCGACCGCGAACGGCGTGGCCACGAGGAAGATGTGGCCGAACGCGTCGCCGAAGGCGGTCTCGTACAGCGTCCGGAACGGCCCAGGCAGCGTGGACAGGTCGGGGATCTGGCCCGTCGAGTGGCTCAGCCGCTCGAGGTCGGCCCGGTCGAGCTGGCCGGAGGCGGCGAGGTCGCGCACGCCGTCGGAGACGTTGCCCTTCACGTCGTGGCTCAGGATCGTGCCGAGCACGGCCACGCCGGCCGACCCGCCCAGCGAGCGGAAGAACGCGACGACGGAGCTGGCGGCGCCCATGTCCTCGAGCCGCGTGTTGTTCTGCACGGCGAGCACCAGGTTCTGCATCGTGGCGCCGAGACCGAGGCCGACGAGTGCCATGTAGAGCCCGACGACGTACAGCGGGGTGCTGGCGTCGATCGTGCCGAGCAGGCCGAAGCCGAGCACGACGAGCAGCATGCCGCCGACCAGCCAGCGCTTCCAGACGCCGGTGCGGCTGATGATCCGCCCGGAGGTGATGCTCGAGACGAGCAGGCCGCCGACCATCGCGATCGACATCAGGCCGGCCTCGGTCGGCGTCATGCCGCGCGAGTACTGGAAGTACTGGCTCAGGTAGACCGTCGCGCCGAACATCGCGACGCCGATCATGACGGAGGCGAGCGTGGCCAGCGACGTGGTGCGGTCGCGGAAGAGTCGCAGCGGGATGATCGGCTCGCGGGCGTACCGGGCCTCGACGACGAGGGCGAGCGCGATGAGCAGCACACCACCGACGACGAGCAGGGCGGACGTGGCGGAGACCCAGGCGAAGTGCGCACCGGCGAGGGAGATCCAGACGAGCAGGAGGCTGACGCCGCCCATGATCAGCGTGGCGCCGAGGTAGTCGATCGAGACCTCGCGGCGCACGACGGGCAGGTGCAGCGTGCGCTGCAGCAGGACGAAGGCGGCGACGGCGAACGGCAGGCCGACGAAGAAGCAGCCGCGCCAGCCGAGCGGGCTGTCGACGATCACGCCACCGATGAGCGGTCCGCTGACGGTCGCGAGGGCGAAGACGGCACCGATGTAGCCGGAGTAGCGACCACGCTCACGGGGGCTGACCATCGAGGCGATGACGACCTGCACGAGGGCGGTGAGACCGCCGACGCCGAGGCCCTGCACGGCGCGGGCGCCGATGAGCACGCCCATGCTCTGTGCGGAGGCGGCGATGAGCGACCCGATCGTGAAGATGACGAGCGCCACCTGCACGAGCAGCTTCTTGCTGAACAGGTCGGCCAGCTTGCCCCAGATGGGCGTGGTGGCGGTCATGGTGAGCAGCGTCGCGACGACGACCCAGGTGTAGCCGGTCTGGCTGCCCTTCAGGTCGGTGACGATCCGCGGCAGCGCGTTCGTGACGACGGTGCTGGACACCATGGCGACGAACATCGCGAGGAGGAGGCCGCTCAGCGCCTCGAGCACCTGGCGATGGGTCATCTCCCCGCTGTCCTCGGACGACGGTGGTGCGGCGGCGGTGGTGGGTTCTGGCACGGCTCCTCTTTCTGCTCGGACGGACTGGTTGACATCCACAACCATACTCCGATAGTTGTCGTCTGCAACCAAGCACGACGTGACCTCGGCCACCCCGTCGCGGCATCGGCCATGATGGGGCGCATGACCGCGCTCGGAGTCGTCCTCGTCGCCCTCGCAGCAGCGCTGCACGTGTACATCTTCTGGCTCGAGTCCTTCGCCTGGACGAGTCCGCGGGGACGCCGCACCTTCGGCCTCGGCCCGGAGGAGGCCGAGGCCACGCGCGAGCTCGCCTACAACCAGGGCTTCTACAACCTCTTCCTGGCCGTGACGGCCGGAGCAGGAGCCGTGCTCCTGGCACTCGACGTCACCACCGTCGGCGCCACCCTCGCGTTCACGGGTGCGGGCTCGATGGTCGCGGCCGCCCTCGTGCTCCTCGTGTCGAGCCCCGACAAGGCGCGCGCCGCCGTCTCGCAGGGCACGCTGCCGCTGCTCGGTGTCCTCGCGCTGGCCGTCGGCCTGCTCTGAGCCACGCTCCCCCGCCGTCCAGGACGACGCAGGAGGGCCCGGACCGTCGCGGTCCGGGCCCTCCTGTGCGTACGGGGTGCGTCAGCGGTGCAGGTCGAAGCGGTCTGCCTCCATGACCTGGACCCAGGCGCCGACGAACTCCTCGACGAACGCGTCCGCGCCGTCGTCGCTCGCGTACACCTCGGCCACCGCCCGCAGCTCGGAGTTCGAGCCGAAGACCAGGTCGGCCCGGCTGCCCGTCCAGCGGACGGCACCGGCGGCGTCGCGGCCCTCGTAGATCCCGGCCTCGGGGTCGACGGAGGTCCACGTGACGTCCATGTCGAGCAGGTTCACGAAGAAGTCGTTCGTGAGGGTGCCCGGGGCGTCGGTGAGGACACCGAGCGTGGACCGGTCGTAGGTGGCGCCCAACACCCGCAGACCGCCGACCAGGGCGGTCAGCTGCGGGGCGCTGACGCCGAGCAGGTTCGCGCGGTCGAGGAGCAGGTGCTCCGCCGGCAGCCGGTTGCCCTTGCCGAGGTAGTTGCGGAACCCGTCGGCCCGCGGCTCGAGCCACTCGAACGACGGGACGTCGGTGTGCTCGAGGGTCGCGTCGACGCGGCCCGGCGTGAACGGCACCTCCAGCTCGCGACCGGCCGCCTTCGCGGCCAGCTCGATGCCGACACCGCCCGCGAGGACGATGAGGTCGGCGAGGGAGACGCCGGTCCCCGACTCCGCCTGGATGCCCTCGAGCACGCCGAGGACACGACGCAGCTCGCCCGGGTTGTTGACCTCCCAGCCGATCTGCGGCTCGAGCCGGATGCGCGCACCGTTGGCGCCACCGCGCTTGTCGCTGCTGCGGAACGTCGACGCCGACGCCCACGCGGTGCCGACCAGGTCGGTCACGCTCAGGCCGGAGTCGGCGACGCGCTGCTTGAGGTCCGCGATGGCTGCGGCGTCGAGCGGGGCGCCCGTCGCCTCGGGCAGCGGGTCCTGCCAGATCAGCGTCTCCGCCGGGACCTCGGGGCCGAGGTAGCGGTCCTTCGGGCCCATGTCGCGGTGGGTGAGCTTGAACCAGGCGCGCGCGAACGCATCGGCGAACGCGGCCGGGTCGTCCTTGTAGCGACGCGAGATCTGCTCGTAGGCGGGGTCGACGCGCAGCGCCACGTCGGTCACGAGCATGCGCGGCTTGCGGTTCGGGCCGCCGTGGGCGTCGGGGATGATCGCCTCGGCGTCCTTCGCCTCGAACTGCCAGGCGCCGGCGGGGCTCTTGGTCAGCTCCCACTCGTACCCGAAGAGCAGCTCGAAGTAGTCGTTGGACCACTGGACGGGCGTGCGCGTCCAGGTGACCTCGAGACCCGACGTGATCGTGTCGTTGCCGTGGCCGGCGCCGAAGGAGTTCTTCCAGCCCAGGCCCTGCTCCTCCAGCGACGCGCCCTCGGGCTCGGCGCCGACGTACTTCTCCGGGTCGGCCGCACCGTGCGTCTTGCCGAGCGTGTGGCCGCCGGCGATCAGGGCGACGGTCTCCTCGTCGTTCATGGCCATGCGGCCGAACGTCTCGCGGATGTCGCGGGCCGCGGCCAGCGGGTCGGGCTCGCCGTTGGGGCCCTCGGGGTTGACGTAGATGAGGCCCATCTGGACGGCGGCGAGGGGGCGCTCGAGCTCCCGGTCGCCGGTGTAGCGCTCGTCGCCGAGCCACTCGGTCTCCGGGCCCCAGTACACGTCGGCGTCCGGCTCCCACACGTCCTCGCGGCCGCCGGCGAAGCCGAAGGTCTCGAAGCCCATGGACTCCAGCGCCACGTTGCCGGTGAGCACGATGAGGTCGGCCCACGAGAGGTTCTTGCCGTACTTCTTCTTGACCGGCCAGAGCAGGCGGCGGGCCTTGTCGAGGTTGCCGTTGTCGGGCCAGCTGTTCAGCGGGGCGAAGCGCTGCTGGCCGGCGCCCGCGCCGCCACGGCCGTCGTGCACGCGGTAGGTGCCGGCGCTGTGCCACGCCATGCGGATCATGAGACCGCCGTAGTGGCCGAAGTCGGCGGGCCACCAGTCCTGCGAGGTGGTGAGGACCTGCTCGATGTCGCGCTTGACCTCGGCGAGGTCGAGCGACTCGAACGCCGCGGCGTAGTCGAAGTCGTCGCCGAGCGGGTTGGCGACCGAGGGGTTCTTCGCCAGGATCTTGAGGTTCAGGCCCTCGGGCCACCACACCTTGTTGGCGTCCTGGCGCGTCGGGTAGGGCAGGCTGTCGTGCGCGACGGGGCACTGGCCCTCCGGCGCACCCTTGGCCTCCAGCGGGTCGTTCATCTCGCCGACTTCGGCGTTCGGCTTGTCGTGCTCGCTCACGATGTTCCTCTCAGGTGGGTGGACGGTGCGGACCGCTGCCCTCAGGCGGGCGCGGGAGTCTGGGGGTCGCGCGGGGTCGCTGTCGACCCGGCGCGCGCACAGGCGGGGCAGGTGCCCCAGAAGATCACCTCGGCCTCGTCGATGACGAAGCCGTGGTCCTGCGACGGGACGAGGCAGGGCGCCTCCCCCGTCGCGCAGTCGACGTCGGCGATGGTGCCGCAGGTACGGCACACGACGTGGTGGTGGTTGTCGCCCACGCGCCGCTCGTACCGGGCCGTGTGGCCGTGCGGCTGGATGCGACGCACGAGACCGGCCTCGGTGAGCGCCGCGAGCGAGTCGTAGACCGCCTGGTGCGAGACGTCGGGGACGTCGCGCCGCGCGGCGTCGATCACGTCGCCGGTGTCGGCGTGCGGCAGCCGCTCCAGCGCCTCGAGCACGGCCACCCGCGGGCGGGTGACACGCAGACCGACCCCGCGGAGGAGATCGGCGACGTCGAGGGGCGGCATGGCGTCGACTCTACCGGCTTTCTTGAACGAGTCAAGAAAGGACACGCGGTGTTCACCTGCTGCCCGCGTGCCGGTTCCTCGAGCGCGCTGACGAGCCGGCGCCCCCGCCGGCTCGTACCCTGGTCCGATGACGATCAGCGGCGCTCGTCGAGCCGAGTTCATCGAGTCCTTCGCGCGGGCGTGGACGTCGCGGGGCGCGTCGCGCACCGAGGGTCGGATCGCCGCGTACCTCCTCCTCGACGAGTCCGACGGCGTCACGGCCGCGCAGATCGCCGCCGACCTCGACGTGAGCACGGGGTCGGTCTCCAACGCCACCCGCAGCCTCGCCGACGCCGGCTTCGTCCACCACGAGCGACGTCCCGGCGAGCGGGCCACACGCCACTTCATGGCGCGCGACGTGTGGGGTCGCTTCCTCCAGCACGAGCGGCCCTACCTGCAGGCCCAGCGCGACCTCGCCGCCCGCGCGCTGCCCGACGTCCCGGAGGGCAGCCCGGCCCACGAGCGACTCACCCACATGCACCACTACATGGCGTGGCTGCTCGACGACGTCCGCCTCGACGAGCGCTGGCAGGAGGTCAAGGCCGAGCGCGCTGGTCCTGCAGCGGGACCATCAGCGGAGTAGCCGACTCCGGGTCCTCGATCAGCCGGCAGCGCACGCCGAAGACCTCCTCGACCTGGGCGCTCGTCACGACCTCGCGCGGCGTGCCCTCGGCCACGACGCCGCCGTCACGCATGAGCACGACGCGGTCGGCGTAGCGGGCCGCCTGGTTCAGGTCGTGCAGCACCGCCACGACGGTGCGTCCGGCGGCCCGGATCTCCTGGCACAGGCGCAGCACGTCGAGCTGGTGCGCGAGGTCGAGGAACGACGTCGGCTCGTCGAGCAGGACGAACTCGGTCTGCTGCGCGAGGACCATGGCGATCCACGCACGCTGCCGCTGCCCTCCCGAGAGGTCCGCCACCCGTCGACCCGCCAGCGCGTCGACGCCCGTGGCCGTCAGCGCCGAGGCGATCGCCTCGTCGTCGCCCTCGCTCCACTGCCGCAGCGGCGCGTGGTACGGGTGCCGGCCCCGGGCGACCAGCTCCTCGACGGTGATGCCGTCGGGCACCACGGGCTCCTGCGGCAGCAGGCCGATCCGTCGGGCGACGTGCTTGGAGCGGTGCCGCTCGACGGGCACGCCGTCGAGCACGACCCGGCCCGCCGTCGGCCGCAGCGTCCGGGCGAGGGTCTTGACCAGGGTCGACTTGCCGCAGCCGTTGGGCCCGATCACGGCCGTGAAGTGACCGCGGCTCACCGTGAAGTCGAGGTCGCGCAGCACCGGGGCGCCGCCGTAGCCCACGGTGATCCCGTCGGCACGCAGGGACGAGGCGTTCATGGCGTGACGTTCCTCCAGTGGACGAGCAGCAGGTAGCCGAGGTAGGCGCCGCCGACCCCGATCGTGACGACCCCGACGGGCAGCCCCTCCGCGGCGGGGACGTGCTGGGCGACCACGTCGGCGGAGAGCACGATCAGCACGCCGACGAGCGCCGAGGCCACGAGGTTGGGGCCCACGGCGCAGGTGAGACGACGGGCGACGTGCGGCGCGGTCAGGGCGACGAACGAGATGGGCCCGGAGACCGAGACGGCCACGGCAGCCAGGAGCACCGACAGCACGATGGCCCAGGTCCGGGTCGCCGAGGCGCGGGCACCGAGCGCGTCGCAGAGCTCGTCACCCATGTCCATGACGAGCAGCCGGTGGTGCAGGGCCGCGACGCAGGGCAGCAGCAGGAGCAGGCCCCCCGCGATGGTCGCGGCGTGCCCGAGGTCGCGGGCCGAGAGCGAGCCGACCGTGTAGGCGGCCAGCGCGTGCGCACTGTCGCGCATCTCGACGGCCACGACGTACTGGGTCACCGCCGTGCACATGGCCGCCACGCCGATGCCGGTGACGATGACCCGGGCAGGCGACGCGAAGCCCGAGCCGTTCGCCAGGTACACGACGCCGATCGCCGCGCCGGCGCCCAGCACCGCTCCGACGGGGGCCGGCACGGTGGAGCCGAGCACCACCGTCACGGCCACGCCGGCCCCCGCTCCGGCAGCCAGGCCGATGACGTCAGGGCTGCCCAGGGGGTTGCGGGTCACGGTCTGGAACAGGGCACCCGCGACACCGAGGGCGACGCCCACCCCGACCGCGACGAGCAGGCGCGGTCCCCGCAGCCGTTCGAGCACGAACCGCGACCTCGCGTCGAGGTCGCCGGTGACGGCGTCGCGCAGGTCCACCGCGGACAGACCGAGCCGGCCGAGCGACAGCGTCAGCAGCGAGAGCACCACGCTCACCGCCACGACGACCAGGCAGACGGTCACGGTGCGGCGACGGACGGGCAGGACCACCCGCCGCACGGCCGCGCTCATGCGGCGAGCCTCGTCCGTCGCACCGCCGCGAGCAGGAAGGGCGCGCCGAGGAACGCGGTCACGACGCCGACCATGAGCTCGGTGGGCCGCGCCACCACCCTGGCCAGCACGTCGGACCCCACGAGCAGGGCGGCCCCGAGCAGCAGGGCCACGGGCACCTGCCAGCGCAGGTCGGAGGCGACGAGCGCCCGCGCGACGTGCGGCACCGCCAGGCCGACGAAGACGATGGGCCCGGCCGCCGCCGTGGCCGCTGCCGCGAGCAGCGTGGCAGCGGCGAGGGCCCCGAACCGCACCCACACGACCCGCACGCCGAGCGACGTCGCGACGGCGTCACCGAGCTGCACGGTGTTCAGGCCGGGCGCGACCAGCACCGTCAGCAGCAGACCGACGAGCATGACCGGGGCCACCATGGCCAGCGTCTCCCAGCGCACCCCGGCGAGGGACCCGACCACCCAGAAGCGGTAGGAGTCGAACGCGTCGGGCCGGGTCAGGATCATCGCCTGGACGTAGGCGCCCAGCACCGCGCTGACGACCGCTCCGGCGAGGATCAACGGGACGACCGACTCGCCGCCAGCACGCCGCCCCAGGGCGTAGACGACCGCCACGGCGACGAGGGCGCCCGGGATGGCCACCCACACCGTCGCCGTGCCCGCCCCGAGCCCGAGGAACGCCGTGGCGGTCACGATGGCGGCGGAGGCGCCCATGCTCACGCCGAGCAGTCCCGGCTCGGCGAGCGGGTTGCGGGTCACCGCCTGGATCAGCAGCCCGGCCACGGCCAGCGCGGCTCCCACCACCGCGCCGACCACGGTGCGCGGCACCCGGGCCTCGACGATCCGACCCAGGTACTCGTCGCCGCGACCGGTCAGCACGTCCCAGACGTCCGACACCTCGTTGGCGCGCACCCCGAGCACGACGCTCAGCGCCGCGGTGCACGCGAGGACGACGACCAGGCCGAGGAGCAGAGCCCCTCGACGCATCACGCGTCGGCCCGCGCCAGGGCTCGGTCGATGATCGGCTGGTAGCGCTCGAGCGCCCAGGGCACGGTCAACGGCGTGATGATCGAGGACGCCGTCACGAAGGACTGGTCCGTGGGCGCGACGAGCGCACCCTTCTGCACCGCGGGGATCCCGGCGTACAGCGGCTGGGACTCGGTCTCCCGGCGACTCTTCTCGTCGGCGTAGAAGGTGAAGACCAGGTCGGAGTCGTCGAGCATGTCGGCGTTCTCGAGGCCGATGAGCGCGGAGTCGGTGCCCGGCTCCTCCCAGTCCTTCAGCTCCTTCTCGCTCAGTGCGGGCTCCAGCCCGAGGGCCGACACGAACGTCACCCGCTGCTCGCCCGGGTAGAACACGCCGAGCGTGCCGGGACCGTTCGTGTAGACGAAGGAGAACGTCCGTCCCTCGTACTCCGGGTTCGCGGCGGAGGCGAACTGCTGCTCGATGTCGTCGACGAGCCCGGCGGCGGCCTCCTCCTCGCCCAGCGAGCGGCCGATCGTCGCGATCTGGTCCTCCCAGGTGATGACCCACGGCTCCTTCTCGTAGGCGACGGTGGGGGCGATGTCGCTGAGCAGGTCGTACTGCTCCTGCGTCACGCCCGACCACGGAGCCAGGATGAGGTCGGGCTCGAGCTCGAGGATCGCCTCGACGTCGAGCTCGGTGCCGCCCGTGAACTGCTGCGGCAGCTCGTCGCCGCGCTCGGTGACGGCCTCGTGGATCCACGGCAGGTAGCCGGTGTCGTCGGCGCCCCAGGGGTAGGACTCGATGCCGACCGGCGTGACGCCCAGCGCGATGGCCGTCTCGGCCGACCCCTGACCCAGGGTGACCACGCGCTCGGGCTTCTCGGTGATCTCGGCGGTGCCCAGCGCGTGCTCGATCCGCACGGTGTCGAAGTCGCTCGACGCGGGGTCCTCGGCCGTGGACGACCCTCCGCAGGCGGACAGCAGCAGGGCGGCGCACAGCGCTCCCACGACGCCGGTGAGCACGGGACGGACGGACGACATGGGGCCTCCTGGTCGACGGGTGGCACGACGTGCCACTGATCACTCAGGTGGACCTTAGTTGATGTTCAAATTTTATGAAACACTCAGTCGTGCGACGTGGGACACGTGCCGACCCCCTGCCGTGCACCGCCGTCCCGCACGACCCACACCGCCTCACGGTGCCGTGGGACCGGGTCTTGCGCTCTCGGTCCCACCGCCTCTACGGTACGAGCTGTTAGGACAGCCTAACCTTACCGAAGGAGCACGATGAGCACCTCCCTCCCCCGCCGCCTCCCCCTCGCCCTGGGTCTCGCCGCTGCGGCGGTGACCCTCGCCGCGCCGACCGTGGCGCACGCGGCCGGCACCATCTCCGTCACGCCGAGCATGGGCCTGTCGTCCAGCGCCAGCGGCTCCGTCGTCACCGTCACCGGCTCCGGCTACACGGCCAACGGGACCTACAAGGTCGGCACCTGCTCGACGAAGTCCTACGGGATCCTCGGCGTGCCCGCGTGCTCGTCCGGTGTGGAGACGACGGCCGACGCGAACGGGAACATCTCCGTCAGCTACACCGCGAAGAAGGTCAACTCCAACGCCCACTACGGCATCCCGGTGGCCGGCGCGGGACAGCCCGCGACGTTCACCTGCAAGGGCAGCGCGGCCAACGACCAGTGCGCCGTGACGATCACCTCGCACAACGGCACGTCCTCGACCGTCGAGGCACAGGCCAACATCACCTTCCAGTGAGCCCCGGACGGGGGCGCGGACCGGAGTCCGCGCCCCCGTCGCGTCCTCCCCTCCTCCCCCGTCACCCTCCCCCTGAAGGACCGCCATGGCTCCCGTCCGCCTCCTCCCCCACGTCGTCCTGACGGCGCTCCTCGCGGGGCTGCTCGTCGCACTGCCGACCACGGCCCCCGCGACCGCGGCCGGGTCGTCGAGCACGATCACCTCCGGCTCCGTGGTCTGGGGCCTGAAGGACTCCTGGCGCTCCTACATCGGCGACGGCTCCGAGGCCGGCGACGGCGCGACCGTCACCGCGTGGAAGGGCACCACGCCCGTCGCCTTCCGGTTCCCGGTCGAGTCCGGCAGCTACGATCCCGAGTCCCGCACCACGACCCTCGACCTCGCCGGGTCGGTCCACTTCCGCAGCTGGTACGGCCAGGTCCAGCCCGACAAGTGGGCCCTCGACACGAAGTACTCCGACCTCACCCTGACGATCAGTCCCACGGTGCAGGAGATCCGCGGCACCCACACCGGCTACACGCGCGACGATCCCGGGGGCGAGCTGCACCACGACGTCGACGTCGTCCTGGCCCAGCTCGACGTGACCGACGTCGAGCCGACCACCGCCTCCGGCACCACCACGTGGACCGACGTCCCTGCCGTCGCGGGCCCGGGCTTCTCCATCTACGGCCAGGGCACGACCCTCGACCCCGTCTCGATCGAGTACGCGGGCGACGGCGGCAAGCCCGACCTGACCGAGCGCTTCGACCGTCCCGGCGTCCCGGCGCTGCGCGAGGACGGCCGCTGGATGTCGGTGAGCACGACGTCGGGCCTCGGCACGGCGAGCCGGGCCCTGGAGGTCTCCCCGCGCGGCGACGTCGTCTACGTCGCCGAGATCGCGCCGGAGATCGGCGACACGCTCGTCGTCCGTGCGCTCGACGCCCGCACGATGGAGCCGGTGGGCCAGCCCTTCGAGCAGCCCGTCGCCCCCGAGGAGGTCTACACGGGTCGCTACCTGCGCACCACGATCGACCCCGCCACCGACACGCTCTTCTACGTGACGAGCCGCGACGGCGACCCTGCCGTCCGGACGACCGTGCGGTCCCTGACGTTCGACCGCGGGACCGGCACGTTCACGTCCTCCGTCGTCGGCCGTCTGCACGACGGCCGGACGGACGAGGACGGGAACACCCAGGTCCCCGGCGTCGGCTCGCTGGCGTGGAACCCGGTGGCCCACGAGCTCGCCGTCCTCTCCGACGACCCGGAGGCGACCGACCTGGCCGGCAAGGTCACCCTCTTCCGCTTCAGCCGCGCGGGCGACGGCTGGACCCGGTCCGCGGGCACGATGACGCTGCCCACGACCGGCGAGTACGCGGGTGCCGTCGAGTACGCGGGTCCGTTCACGAGCGGTGAGATGGACACCGACCCCGACCTCGCGGCGCTGGGCGACGGCTCCTACGTGCTGGCCACCGGGACCGGGTACGGCTACGTCGACGACGAGGTCCGCTACCTGCCCGCCCTGCACCTGCGGCCGTCGGGCGACACGGTCGAGGTCACGCCCATCGCGGGGACGCGGCACACCAGCACGGTGTTCGGCACCTACTACGGCTACACCTCGGCGACACCCGGGCCGGACGGCTCGGTGCTGCTGCACGGGTCGGGTCAGTCGATCGAGGACTACGTGCGCGTCGACCTGGTCGACGGTGTCGCCACGGCCCGCGAGCCCTTCCGCGGCCCGGACGTCTACCCCGACTACGGCTACTCGGTGTTCGCGGCGTCGATGGTCTACGACGCCGGCCGCGACCTGCTGTGGGCGACCGACAACGCCAACACCGACGGCGAGGCCGTCCAGCTCGTGCGCCGCGACGGGTCGACGGTGGGCTACCGCGTGCCCGACTACGCGACCTACTCCTTCGGACGCGCCCTGCTCAAGGTGGGTCCCGACGGCTCGCTCTACGTCCCGCTGAAGAAGGACGGCTTCGGCTACGCACGACTCGCGTTCGGCGGAATCACCCCGACGGTCGACGCGCAGCCGCAGGACGTGTCGGTCCGGCTCGGCGCCGACGAGACCGCGCGCGACGTCAGCCTGCGCGCCGAGCTCTCCGGCGCCTCGAGCGTGCAGTGGCAGCGACGAGCCGTCGGCGCCTCCCGCTTCACCGACGTCGAGGGCGCCACGGGCTCCTCGCTGACGGTGGCCGCCTCACCCACCACCGCCGGGACCACCTACCGCCTCAAGGTCGTCAACGACGCCGGCACGGTGGTCTCCGACGAGGCGCGGCTGAGCGTCACCTACCCGCCGCGCTTCGCCGTGCAGCCCCGCGACGTCCGCACCCGTCCGGGCACCGTCGCGAACCTCAACGCCGAGGTGCTCGCGTCCCCCGAGGTCACGTCGAGCAGCTGGCAGCGTCGGGTGGGCGGGTTCTGGACGACGGTCGGCACGGACGACGAGGACCTCGTCGTCGGCGACACGTCGCTCACGGTCCGCGAGACCAGCACCAACCAGACCGGCTCGCAGTTCCGGCTCAAGGTCACCAGCGACCTCGGCACGACCTACTCCCGGACGGCGACGCTGACGGTCGAGGCACCGGCGCCCCAGGCAGGCAGGGTGAGCGGGGCGACGCTGGAGTGGTCGGGCTCGCAGGAGCTGCAGAAGGCGCCGCCGTTCGGCGGGTCGTCCTACTTCTCGGCCGGCGTCTCCGACGGCAGCGAGGGCACCTACCGGGCCGAGGCCGGCAGCGTGTCGGTGCTGCAGCTCGACGGCGAGGAGCGCACCCCCGCCTCCTGGGCCACGCGTGCGGCGCACGTCGACTCCGACCCCGGCACCCGTCAGGTCGTGACGCTGGACGACGGACGGGGACGCATCGACCAGGACGGGTCGGCGACGATCACGTGGTCGGGCGCCTGGACCGTGAACTTCTACGGCGGGCTCGTGCCGTTCACGCTGAGCGACCCGGTCCTCACCGTCGACCCGAAGGGCGTCGGCCGGCTGACCGCAGACCTCTCGGGCTACGGGTCCTCGCAGGAGAACCCGGGCGAGAAGACCCCGATCGCCCCCGTCGAGGACGTCGTCGTCGCCACCTACCGCGACGTCGAGGTCGACCCCGACGGCTTCGTGGTCGAGCCCGACTACGCGGGCGTCGAGGTGGACGTCCCCGAGGGTGCGAGTGCGCAGCTGCGGACGGGCGACGCGTGGGGCTCCTGGCCCCAGCCGTTCGTCGACTTCCACGCACGCACCGGGCTCACGTCGTACTGGTACAGCTCGGGCGGCGCGGCCGACCCGGACAAGCCCCCGGCGCCGATCACCGTCGGCCCGTTCGAGGTCGACGGGACCGACCCGGTGGCGGAACCGCCGACGATCCTGACCCAGCCGAGCCCCATGACCGCCACGGTCGGCCGTCGGGCACGGTTCTCGGTCATGGCGTCGGGAGAGGACCTGTCGTACCAGTGGCAGCGCAGGGTCGGCTCGAGCTGGCTGGCCGTCGCCGACGCGGACGGCCCGACGCTGACGCTCGACCGCGTGGTCACGGCCGACCGGCGTGCGACCTTCCGGGTGCGGGTCAGCAACGCGAGCGGCACGGTCGTCTCGCGGGCCGTCCGGCTCGACGTCGCTGCCGCACGCACCGCGGCACACGTGTCGCTCTCCCGCGCGTCGCAGACGTCCAGGGCCCCCGCCTCGAGGCGGGCCTTGGTCCGCGTGCGGCTCACCGCGTCGAACGGCACGACACCCGTCGGCACCGTCACCGTCCGGCTCGGCAGCCGCAAGGTCGCGACCGCACGCACCAGCGGCGGCCGCGCCACGGTCCGCCTCCCGGCGGGCCTCGCCCGCCGCGGCTACGCGGTCCGCGCCACCTTCACCCCGCGCGACCCCGCCTCGTTCACGACGGCGACGAGCCGCCCGGTGGGGTTCCGCGTGCGCTGAGCAAGCGGTAGGTGCGGCGCGGAACCCGGGTCAGCGGTAGGTCAGCCGCCTCATCTGGACGCGGTCACGCGTCTCACCTACCGCTGCCGGGGGAAGGCCCGCGACAGCGAAGAGCCCCCCAGCACGATTGCTGGGGGGCTCTTCTTCGTCCGAGTGGAGCATAGGAGACTCCGTCGCTCGCTGACGCTCGCTCCTCCCCGAATCGCCAGTCCCGATTCGGACGAAGAAGAGCCCCCACAGACAGCGAAGAGCCCCCCAGCACGATTGCTGGGGGGCTCTTCTTCGTCCGAGTGGAGCATAGGAGATTCGAACTCCTGACCTCTTCCATGCCATGGAAGCGCGCTACCAACTGCGCCAATGCCCCTCGCGGGTGGTTCTCGCACTCGTCGATCACCGAGTAAGAACTCTAGACCCTCCCCCTGGGCGGGTAAACACCGGGGGTCACCCGTCGTCCGACATCACCGGCTCGGGCAGCGTGCCCGCGTTCCACTCGGTGAGCCGCCACCGGGTGTCGTGCTCGGGCGAGATCTGCTCCAACGCGATCCACGAGCAGTTCGACAGCCCCGCGAACGTGCGCCAGGTGGCCTCCGGGAAGCCGAGGAACGTGCACACGCCCACGCGGAGCACGGCACCGTGCGCGACGACCACGAGCGTCTGCTCGTCCTCGAGCGTCTCCAGGGCCTCCGTCACCGCGGCCGACAGACGGGCACCCGCCTCCGCGTGGAGCTCCGCGCCCGGGAACCGCTCCTCGCGGTCCTCCAGCATGGCCTTCATCAGGTCGGGGAAGCGCTCCCACGACTCCTTCCAGGTGAGGCCCTCGCGCTCACCGAAGTTCATCTCGCGCAACCGCTCGTCGAGCTCCACCGGCACCCCGGTCAGCCTCGACAGCTCCTCGGCCGTGTGGCGGGCCCGCTGCAGGTCCGAGCTGACGATCCGCACCGGCCGCAACGACGCCAGGCGCGCCGCCGCCGCAGCGGCCTGCCGGACACCGACCTCGTCGAGCGCCGTGTCCGTCTGGCCCTGCACCCGACCGGCGACGTTCCACTCCGTGCGCCCGTGGCGCCACAGGACGACCCGGCGGGTCACGCGAGCCCGAGGTCGATCGTCGGGCAGTCGCTCCACAGCCGCTCGAGGGCGTAGAACGCGCGCTCCTCGGTGTGCTGGACGTGCACCACGACGTCGGAGAAGTCGAGCAGGATCCAGCGACCCTCGCGGTCGCCCTCGCGGCGCACCGGCTTCGCGCCCTGCTCCAGCAGCTTCTCCTCGACCGCGTCCTTGATGGCGCGGGCCTGCGGTTGGTTCGCGGCGCTGCACAGCAGGAACACGTCGGTGATGAACAGCTGCTCGGAGACGTCGAAGGCGATGATCTCGGTCGCCAGCTTCTCGTCCGCGGCGGCCGCAGCCACCCGGGTCAGCTCGACGGCACGGTCGGTTGCGGTCATGAGGGGTCCTCGGAGTCGGAGGCGGAGTAGAGACGGTGCTTCGCGATGTACTGCACGACACCGTCGGGAACGAGGTACCAGACCGGCTCGCCCGACGCGACGCGTCCACGGCAGTCGGTCGAGGAGATCGCGAGGGCCGGGATCTCGACGAGCGTGATCCGCTCGGCCGGCAGGCCGGCGAGCGTCTGCTCGTCCATCTCGTGCCCGGGACGGGTACAACCGACGAAGTGGGCGAGCTCGAACAGCTCGTCGTGGTCGCGCCACGTCAGGATCGCGGCCATCGCGTCGGCACCGGTGATGAAGTACAGGTCGGCGTCGGGCATGGCCGCGGCCAGCTCGCGCAGCGTGTCGATCGTGTAGGTGAGTCCGTCGCGGTCGATGTCGACCCGGCTCACCTCGAAGCGCGGGTTCGCCGCCGTCGCGATCACCGTCATCAGGTAGCGGTGCTCGGCCGGCGAGACCTCACGGTCGGCCTTCTGCCACGGGCGCCCGGTGGGGACGAAGACGACCTCGTCGAGGTCGAACCACGACTGCACCTCGCTCGCGGCGACGAGGTGCCCGTGGTGGATGGGGTCGAACGTGCCACCCATGACGCCGACGCGACGTCGGCGGATCGGTGCGTGCTCGGGGGCCACGTCGACGACCTGGGGCCCGTGGGTCGTGCTCAGGAGTGCTCGCGGCCCTTGCCGAAGGCCAGCAGCGCGATGAGCAGGACCAGGAGGATGCCCAGGGCGGTACCTCCGATGAGCATCGCCGTGAAGAGGAAGCTTCCTTCTTCTCCGGACTCCTCCATGGCGGCCAGGATCTCGAGCATGGCCGCAATCTACCAGCGTGCCCGCGAGCCCGACGATCCGGCGTGCGTCAGCGCACGTGCCCGTCGCCCGTGACCACGTACGTCGTCGTGGTCATCTCCGGCAGGCCCATCGGTCCGCGCGCGTGCAGCTTCTGCGTGGAGATGCCGATCTCCGCACCGAACCCGAACTCGCCGCCGTCGGTGAAGCGCGTCGACGCGTTCACCATCACGGCCGCCGAGTCGACGCCGAGCGTGAACCGTCGCGCCGCGTCGATCGACCGGGTGACGATCGCCTCGGTGTGACCCGAGGACCAGGTGCGGATGTGCTCGACGGCGTCCTCGAGGGAGTCGACCACCTTCGCGGCGATGTCGAGCGACAGGTACTCGGTGGCCCAGTCCTCGTCGGTCGCGTCGAGCACCCCGGGTGCCACGGACCGGAAGGCGGGGTCGCCGTGGATCGTCACCCCGGCCGCCTGCAGCGCCTTCGTCACCCGGGGCAGGAACTCCTCGGCGACGTCGCGGTGCACGAGCAGCGACTCCGCGGCGTTGCACACGCTCGTGCGGTGCGTCTTGGCGTTGAGGACGACGTCGAGCGCCATGTCGAGGTCGGCGTCCGCGTCGACGTAGACGTGCACGTTGCCGGTGCCGGTCTCGATGACGGGCACGGTCGACTGCTCCACGACGGTGCGGATGAGGCCCTCGCCGCCGCGCGGGATCACGAGGTCGACGAGACCGCGGGCCTGCATCAGGTGCGTCGCGCTGCTGCGGTCGTCGGCGGGCACGGCCTGCACGACGTCGGCAGGGAGCCCGGTGCCCGCGATGGCCTCGCGCATGACGTCGACGATGGCCGCGTTGGACCGCGCCGCCGAGCGCGACCCGCGCAGCAGCGACGCACTCCCGGCCTTCAGGCAGATGGCGGCGGCGTCGGCGGTGACGTTGGGCCGTCCCTCGTAGATCATGCCGATGACGCCCATGGGCACACGGACCTGCTCCAGCCGCAGGCCGTTGGGCAGCGTGGAACCGCGGACGACCTCGCCGACCGGGTCCGGCAGCGCGGCGACGTCGCGCACGCCCTGGGCGAACGCGGCCACGCGGTCGTGGTCGAGCAGCAGCCGGTCGATGACGTTCTCGGGGGTGCCTGCGGCGCGCGCGGCCTCGACGTCGAGCGTGTTGGCCGCGACGATGCGGTCGGTGGCGGCCACCAGCGCGTCGGCCGTGGCCAGCAGGGCCGCATCCTTCTGCGCCCGGGAGGCCAGCGCCAGCGACCGTGCCGCCGTGCGGGCGCGGCGGGCGAGCTCGTGCACCTGATTCTTCACGGCTGAAGCCTAGTCGGGGTCACGGACGGGCGTCCCACGGCTCGACGACGCCGACCACCTGCTCCGGCGCCGGGTCGTGGAGCGCCCTCACGACCCCGGCGACGATCTCGTCGTCGGACAGCCACCGCGACGCACCCTCCTCGCGCACGAAGCCGAGGACGACGTGCCGGACGCTCAGGTCCGGTCGCGACGACACCAGCGTCCGCGCGCGCGGCCTCGCGGCGCTCGACCCCCACACGTGCACGACCAGGGCTCCGTCGGCGAGCGCAGGCTCCAGGGCCTCGACCACGCCCTGACGGTACGGGTGGTGCACCCAGAGCACCGCGACGTCGAAGTGCCCTCCCGTGAACTGCTCCGCCAGCGACCGCGGGTCGGTCCAGTCGGCGGCCACCGCCGTCGTGCCCTCGACCGTGCGACCCGCCCGACGGGAGACCACCACGGTGCGCGAGCCCGCGTCCCTCAGGTGCTCGACGACGCCCCGCAGCATGCCGGTGCCGCCGACGACGACCGACTCCTGCGGCGCGGGAGACCTCACGGGCCCAGGCTAGGAGCGTCACCGGATGTTCACCGACCCGGGCTCGACCCGCGCCGACGCCGACCGCGAGACTGGACCCATGATTCGGGGGAATCGGCTCGTCGCCGCGCTTGCACTCGTCCTGGTCGGTACGGTCCTGGCCGTGCCCGCCACCTCGTCACCCGCCGACGCGCGCGACGAGCGCGGGCGCCCGGAGCCCACCGTCCGGGTCGCCACGTTCAACGCCTCGTTGAACCGCCCCGCTGCGGGCGACCTGCGCCGCGACCTGTCGACGCCGTCGAACGCGCAGGCACGCGCCGTCGCGGAGATCGTCCAGCGCACCCGTCCCGACGTGCTCGTGCTCCAGGAGCTCGACCACGACCCGGAGGCGCTGCGCCGGTTCCAGCGGAACTACCTCGAGCGCGGGCAGCAGGGAGCCGACCCCGTCTACTACCGGTACACGTTCACGGCACCGGTCAACACGGGCGTGCCCACCGGCCTCGACCTCAACGGCGACGGACGCACCGACGGCCCCGACGACGCCTACGGCTTCGGCGCTTTCCCCGGCCAGTACGGCATGGCGGTGCTCAGCCGCTACCCGATCGACGCGAAGCACGTCCGCACCTTCCAGAAGCTGCTGTGGAAGGACATGCCCGGCAACCGCATGCCGCAGGGCTACTACTCCCCCGACGCCGTCGACGTCCTGCGCCTCTCGAGCAAGTCGCACTGGGACGTGCCGGTGAAGGTCGGGCGACGCTCCGTCCACCTGCTCGTCAGCCACCCGACCCCGCCGGTCTTCGACGGGCCCGAGGACCGCAACGGTCGTCGCAACGCCGACGAGATCCGCTTCTGGGCCGACTACACCGGCCCCGCCCGGGAGGCTCGGTGGATCAGGGACGACCGCGGCCGTCCCGGCGGACTGCAGCGCGGTGCGTCGTTCGTGATCGCGGGCGACCTGAACTCCGACCCCGTCGACGGCGACTCGCTGCCGGGTGCCACGAACCAGCTCCTCGACCTGCGCCGGGTGAACACCTCGCTGACGCCGTCGAGCGCCGGCGCGGTGGAGGCCGCTCGCCTGCAGGGCGGCGCCAACCTCTCCCACCGGGGCGACCCGCAGTTCGACACCGCCGACTTCTCCGAGCCGCCGGGCAACATCCGCGCCGACTACGTGCTCCCGAGCGCCGACCTCGACATCCGCGACGCGCAGGTCTTCTGGCCGGTGCAGGCCGATCCGCTCTCGCGCCTCACCGGCACCTACCCGTTCCCGGCCTCCGACCACCGCCTCGTCTGGGTCGACCTGCGCCGCCCTCCGCGCTGAGTGTGACTTTCGCGGGGTTCGGCGCGCTGTTCCGGCCCGCGAACGTCACACTCAGCGGGGTGGGGGACGGTCAGTGGGGGTGGAGGACGACGAGGTCGTCGCGGTGGACGACCTCGCGCTCGTAGTCGGCGCCGAGGTCGGCCGCCAGGTCAGGGGTGCTGCGCCCGAGCAGCGTCGGGAGCTCGGCGCTGTCGTAGGTGACGAGGCCGCGCGCGACCACGGTGCCGTCGGGCGCCACGACGTCGACCGGCTCCCCCGCACCGAACTCGCCCTCCACGCCGACGATGCCCGCCGCGAGGAGCGACGCCTTGCGCACGGTGAGCGCCCGGACCGCGCCGTCGTCGACGAGCAGCCGACCCTTGGTCTCGCTGGCGTGCTCGAGCCACAGCAGCCGGGTCGGACGACGTCGGCCGGTCGGGTGGAACCGCGTGCCCGTCGGCTCACCCAGCACGGCGGCGCGCGCGTGGTCGGCACGGGCGAGGACCACGGGGATCCCGGCGCCCGTCGCGATCCGTGCCGCCTCGACCTTCGTCACCATGCCACCGGTGCCCACCTTCGAGCCCACGCGCGCGACGTCGACGTCGTCGAGGTCGTCAGGGCCGTGCACGTCGGTGATCGGTCGCGACTCCGGCAGCGAGGGGTGCCCCGTGTAGAGCCCGTCGACGTCGGACAGCAGCACCAGCAGGTCGGCGTGCACCAGATGGGCGACGAGCGCGGCCAGCCGGTCGTTGTCGCCGAAGCGGATCTCGCTCGTGGCCACGGTGTCGTTCTCGTTGACGACCGGCAGCACGCCGAGCTCGTGCAGGCGCGCGAACGTCTGGTGCGCGTTGCGGTAGTGGCTGCGCCGCGTGACGTCCTCGACGGTCAGCAGCACCTGCCCGACGGTGATCCCGTGCGCGGCGAACCGCTCGGAGTAGTGCGCCACGAGCGCGCCCTGGCCGACGCTGGCGGCCGCCTGCTGGGTCGGCAGGTCGCGCGGGCGCGTCGTGAGCCCGAGCGGGCCGAGGCCCGCGGCGATCGCACCCGAGCTCACCAGCACCACCTCGTCGCCCCGGCGGCGGGCCGCGGCGAGCGCGTCGACGACGTGACCCACCTTCTCCGGGTCGAGGTGCCCGGCCGCCGAGGTCAGCGACGACGAGCCGACCTTGACGACGACGCGCCGCGCGCTCACGACCGGTCGTCCGCCGTGACGTCGGCAGGGCTGTCGTGGGCGGGGCTGTCGTCGGCGGGGCTGTCGTCGCCCGACCCGGGCTCGACGTCGTCGTCGAGGTCGAGCAGGTCGTCGTCGTCCTCGAACGTCCAGTCGGGCGCCGCGCTGGGCTCCTCGCCGCGCGCACGCGCCTCGCGCGCCTCGGCCTCGTAGGCCCGCTTGGCCGCGAGCTGCTCGCGTCGCTCGACGTTGGTGCGCCGGTCGTCGCGGTCGAGGCGCTGGTCCTCGCCACGGCGCCCGAGCATCTCGGCACCGGCCTGGACGGTCGGGTCGAAGTCGAAGACGACGGCGTCCTCCCAGCCCTGGCCGGCGGTGCCACCGATGACGACGTCGTCGCCCGGCTCGGCACCCTGCTTGGCGAGCGCCTCCTCGACGCCCAACCGGGCGAGCCGGTCGGCGAGGAAGCCAACGGCCTCGTCGTTGCTGAAGTCGGTCTGGCCGACCCAGCGGGTGAGCTTCGCACCGCGCACGATCCACTGCCGCTGGCCGTCGGGGCCCCGACGCTGGTCGACCGTGAACTCCGCTCCGACCCCGGCTGCGGCCTGCGGGCGCAGCACGATGCGGGTGATCTCCTGCGTGGGTGTCTCGGCGCGCCGCCGGGCGACGATCTGCGCCATCGCGAAGGACAGCTCGCGCAGTCCCTGGTGGCTCGCTGCCGACACGTCGTACACGTCGTAGCCGCGCTCCTCGAGGTCGCCGCGCACGAACTCGGCGATCTGTGCGGCGTCCGGCACGTCGGTCTTGTTCAGGGCCACCAGCCGCGGCCGCTCGAGCAGGTCCTTGCCGGTCGCGCCCTCGGGCAGCGCCTCGGCGTACGCGCGCAGCTCGGCGTCGATGACGTCGAGGTCGGTCAGCGGGTCGCGGCCGGGCTCGACCGTCGCGCAGTCGACGACGTGCACGAGCGCGGCACACCGCTCGACGTGCCGCAGGAAGTCGTGGCCGAGGCCGCGCCCCTCGCTCGCGCCCTCGATGAGACCGGGCACGTCGGCGACCGTGAAGGTCGTGGAGCCGGCGGTGACGACGCCGAGGTTGGGCACGAGGGTGGTGAACGGGTAGTCGGCGATCTTCGGGCGGGCACGCGAGAGCGCCGCGATGAGGCTCGACTTGCCGGCGCTCGGGAACCCGACCAGACCGATGTCGGCCACGACCTTCAGCTCGAGCACGATGGTGCGCTCCTGGCCGGGCTCGCCCTTGAGCGCGAAGCCGGGGGCCTTGCGCTTGCTCGACGCGAGCGCGGCGTTGCCGAGGCCGCCTCGGCCGCCTGCGGCGATCACGACCTCCGTGCCGACGCCCACGAGGTCGGCCAGGACCTCGCCGGTGCCGTGCGGCCCGCCCGAGCGCACGACGGTGCCGTCGGGCACCTTGAGGACGAGGTCCTCGCCGTGGGCGCCGCTCTTGTTGCTGCCCCCGCCGGGCGCACCGTTGCCGGCCTTGCGGCGCGGCTCGTGGTGGTAGTCGACGAGCGTCGTGACGTCGGCCGCCACGCGCAGCACGACGTCGCCGCCGTGCCCGCCGTTGCCGCCGTCGGGGCCGCCGAGCGGCTTGAACTTCTCGCGGTGGACCGACGCGACGCCGTGCCCGCCGTTGCCGGCGACGACCTGGAGGGTCACGCGGTCGACGAAGGTGGGGACGGCCATGTCAGGTGCTCCTGGGGGTGGTGTGGGGACGTCGAAGGGGTGGCCCGCATGCGCGGACCACCCCTTCGACGGATGTTCTGCCGGTTACTCGCCCGGAACGATGTTCACGACCTTGCGGCCGCGACGCGTCCCGAACTCGACCGAGCCGGCCGACAGCGCGAAGAGCGTGTCGTCGCCGCCACGGCCGACGTTGGTGCCGGGGTGGAAGTGGGTGCCGCGCTGGCGGACGATGATCTCGCCGGCGTTGACGAGCTGGCCGCCGAAGCGCTTGACGCCGAGGCGCTGTGCGTTGGAGTCGCGGCCGTTCTTGGTGGAGGCTGCGCCCTTCTTGTGTGCCATGAGTTCAGTCCTCTACTTCGCGATGCCGGTGATCTTGACCTGGGTGTACTTCTGACGGTGACCCTGGCGCTTCTTGTAGCCGGTCTTGTTCTTGTACTTCTGGATGATGATCTTCGGACCCTTGGTCGCGCCGATCGCCTCGGCGGTCACGGAGACCGTCGAGAGGCTGTCGGCGTCGGCCGTGACGGCGTCGCCGTCGACGTACAGGACGGCCGGCAGCGAGACGGACTCGCCCTCGGCCAGGCCGAGCTGGTCGATCTCGATGACGTCGCCGACGGCGACCTTCTGCTGCGTGCCGCCACTGCGCACGATTGCGTAGACCACGGGATTCCTCACTCGGTTCTTGCTGGAAGCTGTGTGTGCCGGGGGCCGGGGGCGTCCGGGTCCGACGGGGGCCTGGGCTCAGCGGCTGCGCTGGCCCGGGCCGGTGCCGGGCTCACACCCGGACAGGACGATCGGCGCGCACGGCGCGCCGAGGGTCCATACTACGGACCCTCCCCCGGCTCGGTCAAAGCGGGGGTCTCGGCGGTCGGCTCGTCACCCTCGTCACCGGCGTCCGGCCCCGACTCGAGCTCCGACTCCGGCTCGACGGTCGCGGGGACCTGCTCGGCCTCGGGCGTGGGCAGGGCGTCCTGCACCGGCTGCGGGGCCGAGCCGACGATCGGCTCGGGGACGTCGGACGGGACGGGATCGGCGGCCTCCGACGCGTCGGCACCGGCCTCCTCCGCGGGGCTCTCGGTCTCGTCCGCCGGGCTCTCGGCCGGGGCCTCGTCGGTCGGCGTCGGCTCGAGGACGGCGTCGACCGCGGGGGCGGGCGACTCCGTCAGCGCCTCCTCCGACGTGCCGGTGGGCGTGTCGTCGCCCGTCGCGGACTCGCTCGCGGCGGCATCGGTCCTCGCGCGCGACGAGCCGCGACGCGAGCGACCACCGCGCGACGACCCGGAGGTCGAGCCGCCGGAGGTGCCGTTCGAGGTGCTCGTGCCAGGACCGGACGTCTCGTCCGCCGCCTCGTCGGTGGCCGTGTCGGCGGCGGTGTCGGCGGCGGGGGTGTCGACAGGCTCGTCGTCCCGACCGCGGCGGTTCCCGTTGCCGTTCCCGTTCCCGTTGCCGTTGCCGTTGCCGTTCCCGTTGCCGTTGCCGTTGCCGTTGCCGTTGCCGCGTCCCCGACGGGAGCGGCCGCGCGGCTCCTCCTTCTTGGGCTCGACCGGCTCGGCGGTCACGACCACGCCGCGACCGTCGCAGTGCTCGCAGTCGGTGCTGAACGACTCGAGCAGGCCGGTGCCGATCCGCTTGCGGGTCATCTGCACCAGGCCGAGCGACGTCACCTCGGCCACCTGGTGGCGGGTGCGGTCGCGACCGAGGCACTCCACGAGGCGTCGCAGCACCAGGTCGCGGTTGCTCTCGAGCACCATGTCGATGAAGTCGACGACGATGATGCCGCCGATGTCGCGCAGCCTCAGCTGGCGCACGATCTCCTCGGCGGCCTCGAGGTTGTTCTTGGTCACCGTCTCCTCGAGGTTGCCCCCGGAGCCGGTGAACTTGCCGGTGTTGACGTCGACGACGGTCATCGCCTCGGTGCGGTCGATCACGAGCGAGCCGCCGGACGGCAGCCAGACCTTGCGCTGCAGCGCCTTCTGGATCTGCTCGTCGATGCGCAGCACGTCGAAGGAGTCGCGGCCGTCGTGGTCGGCGGGCGACCACTCCTGCAGCCGCTCCGCCAGGTCGGGCGCGACGTGGCGGATGTAGCCGGAGATGTTGTCCCAGGCGTCGGAGCCCTCGACCACGAGCGATGCGAAGTCCTCGTTGAAGAGGTCGCGCACGACCTTGATGACGAGGTCGGGCTCGGCGTACAGCAGCTGCGGGGCCTTCGCCTTCGGCGACGCGTCGTCGTCGAGCCCGGCCTTGACCTTGATGTCCTCCCAGCGGGCGGTCAGCGCCGTGACGTCGCGGGTGAGCTGGTCCTCCGTGGCCCCCTCGGCGGCCGTGCGCACGATGACGCCGGCGTCCTCGGGCAGCACCTCCTTGAGGAGGGCCTTGAGCCGCGAGCGCTCGGTGTCGGGCAGCTTGCGGGAGATGCCGTTGGACTGTCCGCCGGGCACGTAGACGAGGAAGCGGCCGGGCAGGCTGATCTGGCTGGTGAGCCGGGCGCCCTTCTGTCCGACGGGGTCCTTCGTGACCTGCACGAGGATCTGCTGGCCCGGGCTCAGCGCCTCCTCGATCTTGCGCGCCTTGCCGTTCTGCACGCCGCTCCAGTCGACCTCGCCGGCGTAGATGACGGCGTTGCGACCGGCACCGATGTCGACGAACGCGGCCTCCATGCTCGGCAGCACGTTCTGGACCTTGCCGAGGTAGACGTTGCCGATGAGCGACGTCTGGCTCTCGCGGGCCACGTAGTGCTCGACGAGCACGGAGTCCTCGAGGACGGCGATCTGGGTGTAGTTGTCGGTGGAGCCGTGGCTGGTCGCGCGGTGCTGACGCACCACCATCTGGCGGTCGACGGCCTCGCGGCGGGCCAGGAACTCGGCCTCGGAGACGATCGGCGCACGACGACGCCCGGCCTCGCGACCCTCGCGGCGGCGCTGCTTCTTCGCCTCCAGACGGGTCGAGCCGGAGACACCGGCGATCTCGTCCTCGGGGTTGCGGCCCTCACGGACGCGCACGACGGTGTTCTCCGGGTCGTCGGGCGACGCGGCCGGCTTGTCACCGGCGCGCGCACGACGACGACGACGGCGCGTGGTGCCGCCCTGGCCCTCGCCCTCGTGGTCGTCGGAGTCGGTGGCGGACTGCTCGCCGTCGGCGTCGTCGGTCTGGGACTCGGCGGCGTCCTGGCCCTGGCTGTCGCGCGGCTCGTCGCTCTTGTTCCGGCGGCGCCCGCCACGGCTGCGGCGACGGCGCTTCGAGCCGCCTCCGCCGCCCTCGCCGGACTCGTCCTGGTCCTGCTCGGACGCCGCGGTCGCCTCTGCGGTGGTCGCGTCGACGGTGGGCGTCTGCTCGTCGTCCTCGTCCTCGTCCTGCGCCGCGGGCGCGGCGACCGGCTCGGGGGCCTGGAAGGCGACGGCGACGGGCGAGACCTCGTCGTTCGGGCGAGCCGCCCGGGGGGCGCGCTTGCGCGCCGGACGCTTGGCGGGCTCCTCGCCCGTGCCGGCCTCGTCGGCCGCCGCCTCGTCGGCGACGGTCTCGTCGGCCGCGGAGTCGGTCGGCGCGCCCTCCTCGACGGGGTCGGCCGCGGGCTTCGGGGCGGCCTTCTTGCGCGGCGGACGCTTGCGTGCCGGCTTGGCGGCCGGTGCCTCGGCGGTGTCGGCAGCGGTGTCGCCGGCCGCGGCGACCTCGTCGGTCGACGGCTGACCGGCAGCCTCGTCGGCGACGGCGTCGGACACGGGGGCCGGCGGGGCGGCCTTGCGGGTGGAGCGTCGCGCGGGCGTCTTGGTGACGACCGTGGCGGTCGGTGCCTTCTCGGCCGCCGGCGGGGTCGGCG
>NZ_JAMXRU010000119.1 GCF_024124745.1 Aeromicrobium sp. CnD17-E | reverse complement strand
CCGCGCGCCGGAAGGCCGTCGTCGACGCGAGCGACGCGCGCGGCACCTCGAACGCGCGCACGAGCTCGCCCGGGGCCAGCGACGTGCGACGCACGTCGACGACCAGGGACGCGACCGGCACCCGACGCTCTCCACCGGGCCCCCACACGACGGCGTCGGCGCCGAGGCCGGTCAGGAACGAGGTGGCGCCGCCGGCCGGCAGCGCCAGGCACACGTTGCCGCCGACGGTGGCACGGCGGGAAACCTTGTTCGACATCACGAGCGCCTCGACGCAGGACCGCGCCACCGCGAGGCCCGGGAGCCCCGACCGCTCGGCGTGCGCGACGAGGTCGAGGAGGGAGCACGTGGCCCCGATCGTCAGCCCAGTCGTCAGCCCAGCCGCCGCACCGGCGTCGAGCTCCCAGTCGGGCCAGCCCAGCGCCACGAGGTCGACGAGGCCGGTGGTCGTCACCTGCGGCTCGGAGAACAGCCACGTGCCGCCGGCCAGCCAGGTCTCGCCCGGAGAGAGGACCAGGTCGTCGGGGCCGGTCGGCAGGCGGAAGGTCTCCACGGTGTGCAGGTCCACGACCTCAGTCCTCGATCTCGCCGAGCGCGCGGTAGGCCGCCGCGATCGCGGCCACCCGCTGGCCCGCCGCCGGGCCGAGCGCGTCGAGGACGCGCGACGACAGCGCGGCGACGACGCTCATCGCCGCCGCGTAGCTGTCGAACGCGGCCTGCGTCGCAGCCCCGCACTCGATCCACACGTCGCCCGGCGACGCGAGCCGGCGGCCCGACGGGTCGGCCATGAGCACGACCCTGGCGCCCTGGGACCGGACGAGCTCGAGCAGCGCGGCGATCTCGGGCGGCCGCCGACGGAACGCGACCACGACCACGACGTCGTCGGCGCCGAGGCCGACCACCTCGTCCGACAGCGACTGCCCCGGCGACGGTGCGACCCCGACGCCGGTCCGCGCCTGTGTCAGCTGCTGGGTCAGGTGCAGCGCCACCGGGTAGCTGTTGCGCATCCCGACGACCTTCACCGTCGTGGCACCGGCCAGCAGTGCCGCCGCCTGCTCGATCGCGGCCTCGGCAGCGGTGAGCACACGGTGCAGGTGCTCGACCTCGGTCTCGAGGTGGCGCGCCACGCTCGGCGGTGCCCCCACCGGCACCGGCAGCCCGGCGTTGCGCAGGACGAGCAGCTGGTCGCGGACCTGCGTGAAGTCCTCGTAGTCGAGCCGACGGAACAGCCGACTCATCGTCGCCTTGGACACACCGGCCAGGTCGGCGAGCTCCGACGCGCGGTACATCGCGAGGTCGTGCAGGTGCTCGAGCAGCACGTCGGCCGCGCGGCGCTCCTGCGGGGCGAGGTCGGCGTACTTCTCGGTGATGCGCACCTCGATCGGCCGCGCCTCCTCACGAGGAGCACCCGACGGGTCCAGGGCGGTGGTGCTCATGAGGCCGCGACCTTCGCCGCGACCTCGAGGACCGCCGTCTCGAAGGCGTCCAGCCCGCGCGCGACGTCGATCTCGCGGACGTCCTCGTCGGGGTGGTGGCTCACGCCGTCGTGGCAGCGCACGAACAGCATCGCCACGTCGGTGACGGCCCCGACGGCCATGCCGTCGTGCCCGGCACGGCTCCAAAGACCCATCGGGGTGGTGTCGCCCGTGCCCTCGATGCCGCTGACGACGGCGTCGGTGAGCCAGGGCGCGCAGGGCATCGCGGGCGCCCGGTGCGTCTCGGTGACCCGCAGTCCCAGCCCTCGCGCGGTGCACACCCGCTGCAGCTCGGCCTCCAGCTCCTCCCACATCGCGTCGCGGGCGGCGTCGGTCGGCGCGCGCAGGTCGAGGCTGACCTCGACGTGCCCGGCGATCACGTTGACCGCGCCGGGAAGGGCCTCGATCCGACCCGTGGTGGCGATGCAGCCCGACGGGCGGACCATGCGCTCGATCGCCGTGATGCACTCCGCGGCGCCGACCATCGCGTCCTTGCGCCGGTCGTAGGGCGTCCCACCCGCGTGGCGGGCCTCGCCCTCCACCTCCAGGACGAAGCGCCGCGCACCGGCGATGGTGGTGACGTACCCGAGCGAGGCGTCGGCCTCCTCGAGGTAGGGGCCCTGCTCGATGTGCGCCTCGAGGTAGCCGACGAGCTCGTCCGGGCGCCGCGCGGCGGCGCCCACGGCGCGCGGGTCGAGCCCGAACTCCTCGAACGCGGTCCGCAGGCTCGTGCCGTCGGCGTCGCAGAGGTCCCACCAGGCGGGGTCCCACGTGCCGGCCGCCGCGCAGCTGCCCAGCAGCGCCTTGCCGAACCGCGTGCCCTCCTCGTCGCTGAACCCGACCACCTCCAGGGCGAAGGGCAGGTCGTCCACCCGGTCGCCGAGTCGCTCGGCGACCGCGATGGCCATCAGCACGCCGAGCATGCCGTCGTAGGAGCCGGCGTCGGGGACGGTGTCGAGGTGGGAGCCCAGCAGCAGGGCGGGCAGCCCCGGCTCCCGACCCTCGCGTCGGCCGTACTGGTTGCCGGCCGCGTCCTGGCGCGGGGTCAGGCCGGCGCGGGTCATCCACCGGGCGACGACCCGGTTGACCGCCGCGTGCTCCGGCGACAGGTAGACGCGTTCCAGGTGCTCGGGGTGGGAGGAGTAGAGGTCCAGCTCGGCGCAGCGGGCCAGCACCTCGGCCGCCGAGCCGACTGCGGCCCCGCTCGTGGGCAGGTCCGTCGAGGCGCTCATGCGTAGACCTCCTGCGCGGCGCCGACGCCACCGCCGGCGGTGACGGCGACACCGCCGGACCGCAGCACCTGCTCCAGCGCGGCCAGCGTGACGAGCACGGCGTCCTTGCGGGCGTTGTAGCCCATCGTGCCGATCCTCCAGACCTTGCCGTGCAGGGGTCCGAAGGACGTGCCGATCTCGATGCCGAAGTCCTCGAGCATCGCCGCCCGCGCGGCGTCGCCGTCCACGCCGTCGGGGATGTGCACCGCGACGACGTTGCTCATCTTGTGGTCCACGTCGCCGAAGACCTCGAGGCCGAGCCCGCGCATCCCGGCGAGCATCGCGGCACCGTGCAGCCGGTGCCGCTCGACCGCGGCGTCCATCCCCTCCTCCACGAGCAGCCGCGCGCACTCGCGCGCGCCGTAGAGCATCGTCGTGGCCTCGGTGTGGTGGTTGAGCCGACGCGGACCCCAGTAGTCCATGATCATCGCGAGGTCGAGGTAGTTCGAGGCGATGCGCACGCCCCGCGCGACGTCGCGCTCCTCGGCGATGCCCGCCTCGACGTGCCGCCGACCGTCGATGACGTCGACGGCGCGCGGCGAGATCGTGATCGGCGACGAGCCGGACGGACCGCCCAGGCACTTCTGCAGGCCGGCGGTCGCGACGTCGATCCCCCACGCGTCGGTCTCGAACGGGTTGCCGCCGAGGGAGGCGGTGGCGTCGCAGTAGAGCAGCACGTCGTGCCGTCGGCAGATCTCGCCGAGGTCGGCCAGGGGCTGGCACATGGTCGTGGAGGTGTCGCCCTGCACGACCGCGAGCACCTTGGGCCGCACCTCGACGATCGCCGCCTCGACCTGCTCGGGCGCGAACACGGTGCCCCAGTCGGTCTCGATCGTGTGCACCTCGGCCCCGCACCGCTCGCCGATCTCGGCGAGCAGGTGGCCGAACCGGCCGAAGACCGGCACGAGCACCCGGTCGCCGGGCTCCAGGAGCGAGACGAGGGCCGCCTCGATGCCGGCCCGCGACGTGCCGTCGACGAGGAAGGTCTGCTCGTTCGCCGTCGCGAACACCTCGCGGTACAGACCCATGACCTCCACCATGTAGGCGGTCATGGCCGGGTCGTACTGGCCGACGAGCTGGGCCGACATCGCGCGCAGCACGCGCGGGTCGGCGGTGATCGGACCGGGTCCCATCAGCAGGCGGGGCGGGGGGTTCACGGGTGCGGTGTCCATGGGTCCTTCCATCGGTGGTGCGACGAGGTGCGGGGTCACGACGGCGGCCTCTCGAGCTGCCAGCCGTGGCGGTGGTCGACGTGGTCGACGTCGACCAGCTCGCCACGCACGACCGTGCCGACGACGCGGCCCGCGAGGCGCAGCCCGTCGTAGGCGGAGATCGGGTTCTTGTGGGCCAGCCGGGCTGCCTCGACGTGCAGCTCGGCGCCGGGGTCGTACACGGCGAGGTCGGCGTCGGCGCCGACGGCGACGCGTCCCTTGTGCGACAGACCGACGAGGTCGGCGGTGCTCGTCGACATCCAGCGACTCAGCCGCTCGAGCGGGATGCCGCGCAGCCTCGCCTCGTGCGCCAGGACGGCGAACCCGACCTGCAGGCCCGACACGCCGCCCCACGCCTGCTGCAGGTCGCCGTCGCCCTTCAGCTTCTCCTCGACGGTCGACGGCGAGTGGTCGCTGACGATGCAGTCGACCAGCCCCTCCTGGAGGGCCTGCCAGAGCGCCTCGCGGTTGCCGGCGTCGCGGATCGGCGGACAGCACTTGAACTCCGGCGCCGCGTCGGGGATCGTCTCGGCGCTGAAGGTGAGGTAGTGCGGGCACGTCTCGACGGTCAGCGGGAGACCCTCCGCCCGCGCGTCGGCGATCAGGTCCAGCGCCCGCGCGCTGCTCAGGTGCAGCACGTGCACCCGGGCCCCGGTCTCCCGGGCGCCGTCGACGACCTGGCGGATGGCGGACACCTCGGACGCGTCAGGGCGCGAGAGCACGAAGTCGCGGTACGCGCGGCTCCCGGGCGCCGGGGTGCTGTCCAGGATCGCGGCGTCCTCGGCGTGCACGATCATGAGCGCGTCGAGCCGGGCGACCTCCGCGAGCGCGGCGTCGAACTCGGCACGGTCGAGCGGCGGGAACTCCTCGACGCCCGACGGGCTGAGGAAGCACTTGAAGCCGAACACGCCGGCGTCCCACAGCGGCTCGAGGTCGGCGACGTTGCCGGGCACCGCACCGCCCCAGAAGCCGACGTCGACCGCGAGCTGGCCCTGGGCCGCGGCGCGCTTGGCGGCCAGGCCCTCGAGCGTCGTGGTCGGGGGCACGGAGTTGAGCGGCATGTCGACGAGCGTGGTCACGCCGCCGAGGACCGCGGCCTCGGTGGCCGAGGTGAAGCCCTCCCACGCGGTGCGGCCCGGCTCGTTGACGTGCACGTGCGTGTCGACGACGCCGGGCACGACGTAGGCGGTGTCGGGCGCGCGGTAGACCTCGCCGGCCGGCACGTCGTCGAGTGGTCCGACGGCCGTGATCCGTCCGTCGTCGAGCGTCAGGGTCGCGGGACGGAACTGCCCGTCGAGGAGCACCTGCTGGGCCTGGATCGCGTCGAGTCGCATCGGCGTGGTCAGTCCCTCGACCCGGCCGCCGGTGCGGCAGGCGCGGCGGCTGGCTCCTCGTCCGCACCCCGCTCGCCGCGGCGCAGCACGGTGAAGAACAGGTTGAGCGTGAACGCGACGAGCGCGGCGGCGCTGATCTCCGAGCCCAGGATCGTGGCGACCCAGTCGGGCGTCCTGCTCCAGAACTCCTCGTTGACGACGGGCAGCAGTCCGAAGCCGAGCGACACGGCCACGACGACCAGGTTGCGGTGGTCGTCGAAGTCGACCCGGGCGAGGGTGCGGACCCCGCTCGCGGCGACGGTGCCGAACAGCACGAGGCCCGCGCCACCGAGCACCGGGAGCGGGATCACCGTCACGAGCGAGGCGAGCACCGGCGAGAGCCCGAGCAGCACCAGCACCGCGCCCCCGGTGGCGACCACGAAGCGGCTCCTGACGCCGGTGAGCGCGACCAGCCCGACGTTCTGCGCGAACGCGGTGGCCGGGAAGGAGTTGAGCACGGGGGCGAACGCGGAGGAGATCATGTCGGCGCGCACGCCGTCGGCCACGCGGCGGGAGTCGACGGGGGTCCCCACGACCTCGCCGACGGCGAGGATGTCGGCGGTGGTCTCGACCATGATGACCACCATCACGACGACCATCGCCACGATCGCGCCGACCTCGAAGAGCGGGGTCCCGAACGCGAAGGGCGTCGGCACGGCCACCACGCTGGCGTCACCGACGCCGTCGAGGCTGGTCCGGCCGACGACGAACGCCACCAGCGTGCCGAGGACCAGGCCGAGCAGGACCGCCAGGCGGGCGAGCGCACGGACCGACGACATGACCAGCACGAGGGCCAGCGTGACGAGGCTGAGCACGAGGTTCGTCGGGCTCAGGTAGTCGGGGTTCTCACCGCCGGCCACGGTCGGCTGCCCGGTGATCCAGCCGGCGGCCACCGGCATGAGGGACACCCCGATGACCGTGATGATCGACCCCGTCACGACGGATGGGAAGAACCGGATCAGGCGCGAGAGGAACGGGGCGACCACGAGGCCCACGAGGGCCGCCACGACGACCGCTCCGGCGACGACCCGGAGCCCGCGCTCGCCGTCGCTCTCGCCGGCGATGATGGTGACCATCGTCGAGACCGAGGCGAAGCTGATGCCCTGGACCAGCGGGAGGCGCGACCCGAGGAACGGGACGCCGATCGTCTGCAGGATCGTCGCGAGGCCGCTGACGAGCAGCGCGCACGCGACCAGCGTGGCCGACTCCGCCGGCTCCAGCCCAGCGGCGCCGCCCACGATGAGCGGCACGGCGATGATGCCGCCGACCATCGCCAGGACGTGCTGGAGGCCGTAGCCGAGCAGCTGGGGCGCCGGCAGGACCTCGTCCTCGGGACGGGGCGACGCAGCGGGTCCGGTCGCTCGTGCGGTCATCGTCGGTGCTCGCTCTCGTGGTGTCGGTGCGGTCAGCAGAAGCCGGGCACGGTGGCCCAGGCCTGCGGGGCCTGCGGGGCGCCCTCGCGCTGGACGGTGGCCTGGATCAGCCCGTACGGGCGGTCGGCGGCGAAGAAGACCTCGTTCGGGTTGTCGAGCCCGAACGGCTCCAGGTCGACGAGGAAGTGGTGCTTGTTCGGGCAGGACAGCTTGATCTCGGCGACGTCGTCGAACTGCTCGAGGACGGCGCGGCCCATCGCGAAGATCGTCTGCTGCAGGGCGAGGGAGTGCACGCTCGCGAACGTCTCGAGCAGCACGGCCTTGACGGCCTCGTAGCGCGCGTTCCAGTCGACGTCGGTGCTCGTGTAGCGCCACCACGCGGTGACCGACGTGGCGAGGATGCGGTCGGTGGTCTCGCGCAGCGTCGTGTACCGGTCGCGGGGGAACCCGTGGAACTCCGAGCCGGTCGACTTGAGCACCGTCGCTTCCTTGAACCCGGCCAGCACCCACGTCTGGTCGCCGTCCTTCTGCACGACGGTGGTGCGGACCTCCTGGCCCGTCCGGACGAAGGAGTGGTCGTGCGGCCGACCGTCGACCGCGATCCGCTCCCACGCGTAGAGCTCGGCCTCCCAGCGACCGCCCGAGACCCAGTCGAAGCTGGTGACGAAGTGCTCGCCGAGGGTCAGCAGGAACTGCTCGGGCGACCCGATGCCGTGCTGCTGCGCGAACGCGTAGACCGTGTTCTTCTGCGTGTCGGTGGCCACGACCTGGCTGTTGTCGCCCTCGACGTGGCAGGCCACGAAGTCGCCGCGCAGCTGCGAGGTGACGTTGAGGTCCTCGATCTGGTGCCGACCACCGGCACTCTGCTCGGGGTCGCGCGTGATCCGGACCAGCCGGTTCTCGGCCTTCCCGTACTGGTTCGGTCCCAGGACGATGTCGCCCGTCGCCATGGTCAGCTCCCTCGGTAGGTGGTGTAGGCGAACGGGCTCAGCAGCAGTGCCACGTGGTGGTGCTCCTGACCCGCCCCGGCCTCGAACGCGACGCGCACGACGGGGTGGAAGGTGCTGCGGTCCTGGTCGGCGAACCAGGGGCCCGTCGCGAAGACGAGCTCGTGGACCCCGGCGTCGACGGGGTCGTCGAACCGGATCCGGCCGTCGGCGTCGGTGGTCGCGGTGACCGCGTCGTCGAGCGAGACGACGAGTCCGGCCGCGGGACGACCGAGCGCGGCGTCGAGCACGTGGGTGGAGAGGGTGGTCATGCGAAGGTGTCCTCCAGCCGCAGCAGGGCGATCTCGCGGAGCTGGCCTGCGGTGACCGCCAGCTCCGTCTCGGGGTCGTGCGTGAGCCGCTGCTCGAGCAGGGCGAGGATCTCCTCGGCGCTGCGACCGGCCGCGCGCACGAGGAAGATCCGGTCGAACCGCTCCTCGTAGGCGGCGTTGCCCGCCGCGAGTCGCGCCGCGGTGTCGGCGCTGTCGTCGACGCCGGACTGCTCGCGACCGGAGAGCTCGGCGCTGCGACCCGTGCCGACGTGCCGCTCCCCGATGCGCGGGTGGTCGGCGAGCGCGGCCTCGACCTGCGCACCCGTCCAGACCGCGGCCAGCGCGTCGGCCCGTGCCACGAGCGCCTCGACGCTCCCGTAGGGGCGACCCGCGACGAGGGCGTCGACCCACGCGTCGACGTCGGCGCAGCTGCGCAGCACGGCCGCGGCCTTCTCGGCGTCGGCCGTGTCGAACGTCGTGATGTCCACGTGGTCCCTCCCTCGTCCCGAGGAACGCTAGGACCATCGTGTTACGTCGCGTGGAACCCGCGTTTCATCCGGGTAACGACGCCGACGGGCTCGCGTCAGACGCGGAGCGGACCCGCGACGAGGTCGAGCAGGTCGAGGTCGCGGCGGGGCGGGCCCACGAGGCAGACGCCGCACGGCAGGCCGCCGGAGGTGGTCAGCGGGACGCTGACCGCCGGCAGCCCGCC
>NZ_JAMXRU010000118.1 GCF_024124745.1 Aeromicrobium sp. CnD17-E | reverse complement strand
AACGCTACGGATACCAACGCAGAAGTGCGCGAAGTTCTGCGGAAGTACGTGGACGGCTGGCGACCAGAGACGTTCGACTACGAGGACGAGAGTAGTTCCGCATTACTGGCTTGAGTGCCGTTCGGGTTTCGTCGTCCGCGCGGTGCGCACGGTGCCCGTCGAGCAGTTCCGCCGCATCTCGCAGGCCGTGTACCGCACGTCGGGCCCGACCAGCCTCGTCCTCATGACCTGCGGCGACTACGACGGCAGCGACTTCCGCTCCACCGTCGTGGTCGTGGCGACCCCCGTCCGGTCCTGAGCCGGGCTCAGCCCCCGCCGAAGGACCAGCGACGACGGCCCTCGCCGACCAGCTCGCCGTCGAGCACCGCAGCGTCGGGGCGCGTCGCGGGCTCCTCGGGCACGACCTCGCCGACCACGGGCTCCTCGTGCGTCGGGTCGTCGTGGCGTCGCGGGTCGGCCTCGGTCGAGGTCACCGACTCCTCGCCCACCGCCCGGCGGGCGAAGTCGGCGGCGAGCCGCAGCGCCTGCCGGCTCTCGGGCAGCGTGTCGGCGAGCACCGGGAAGGCGTGCACCTGCCCGCGCCACAGGTGCGTCTCGACGGTGACGCCGCGCTCGGCCAGCAGCAGCGCCATCGCCTCCACCTCGGGCCGCAGCATCTCGTCCTCCACCGCGACGAAGAACGTCGGCGACGTGATGTGGTCGGCCGCGTCGAGGGGCGAGACCTCGCCCTCGATGGTCGAGCCCTCGGGCAGCCAGCGCTCCCGGATCACCGCGACGCGGCCGATGGGCAGGTAGGCGTCCCGCACCCGTGCCACGCGCGCGACGCCCTCCTTGTCGATGCGGTCGGGGTCGAGGCTCAGCAGCGGCGAGAAGGTCAGCAGCGCGGCCGGCGCGGGCAGCCCACGGCGGTTGGCCAGCTCGGCGATCTTCATGGTCAGGTAGCCGCCGGCGGAGTCGCCCGCCACGACGATCTTGTCGGGCCGGTCGCTCATCTCCACCAGCGCCGCGTAGGCGCGGATGGCGTCGTCGACCGAGTCGGCCACGGAGCCCTCGGGGAGCTGCACGTACTCGACGGAGATCACCGTCGCACCCGTGTAGAGGGCGAGCCGCTCGCAGATCCGCCGGTGCGTCTCGATGCCGCACGAGAAGAACCCGCCGCCGTGCAGGTAGAGCAGCGTCATCTCGCTCGTCGGGCCGTAGCGGTGCGTCATCGACTCCACGTGCACGCCGCCGAGCTCGAAGGAGACGGGCTCCACGAAGCGCGACCGCGGTCCGCGGGCCGAGAGCTTGTCGAGGGAGCGCAGCGTCGTGAGGGTCCGGTCGTTGAGCGGGGCGAGGCGCAGCAGCGGCTTGAAGACCAGACGGGTGGTGCGCCCGAGGACCCGGCTCTTGAGGCTGACGTCCTCGTGCACCACGGCCTCGTCGTAGACCACACGCATCGGTCGGTGCCGCAGCGGCAGGCCCTGGCGGGCCCGCTGCGTCACGACGGTGACGCGGGGTCGCGGACGCGTCGCGGCGGTGGTGCCGGCGTCGCTCCCGGAGCCGACACCGGGGATCAGCGCCCTCAGACGACGCAGGACGGAACGCACGGACATACCACCACCATACTCCCGGTATGCGCAGGTCAGGCGGCCGTAGGGACGTCAGTCGGCCTGGAACCGCGCGTCGACCTCGACCCGGACCACGATGTCCTCCGGCACCAGCGCGATCCCCGAGCGGTCGGCCCCGACGTCCAGCCCACGCGCCACCGCACCGACCACCACCGCGTCGCCGCGACCGTCGAGCATCCCCGGGTCGGCGAGCTGCAGCGCCACGACACGACCACGGCGCACGGCGTCGGCGTACGTCTGCGCCTTCGATACCGCGTCGTCCACGGCGGCCTTGCGGACCTCCGCCTCCAGCACCCGCCGGCTCCGGACGCCGAGGTCCCACTCGACCGGCAGCACCTCCACGCCGGCCACGCCCGCCCAGTGGTCGAGGAAGCCGTTCATGCGCTCGAAGTCGACGAACTCCGCCCGCAGCTGCACCGAGGCCGTGTGCACGACCTCCTCCGAACGCCGGTCGCCGACCCAGGGACGGCTGCCGTGGACCGTCACCTGGTCGCTGGACCAGGTGTCGACGGCGCCCAGTGCGGCGAGGTCGCGCAGGTGTCCCGCGAGCGGTTCCTGCAGGGCCGCCGCCCGGTCGCGGACGTCGGCCCGGTCGGTCCCCTCGACCACGGCCTCGAGCCGCACGAGGGCTCGCTCGGCCGGATGACGCGCCTCGGCCACGCCCCGCACGGTGATCTGCACTCCCATCCGGACATTCTCCCCAGGAACACCGACACGCGTGGACTTTCGCCCCAACCGGATGCGGTCGACCGACCCTCGGGACGGCGTGGCGAGGACCCCGCACCTGAGGGTTCCCTCACCCTAGGATGAGCCCATGGTGACGCTCGCCGACCTCCAGGTCCGCTCCCTCGGTCCGTGCACGGTGCCCTCACCTCTCTCGCACTACGTCGGCGGGCGCGCGACCAACGAGTACTACGTGGGCGAGGACGACCGCGTGCTCTTCGACGACACCGTCGAGCTGATCCAGCGTCGCGGCCTCCCGCTGGAGGAGCTGCCGACCTTCGAGACCGGCGGTCCCCGCGCCCGGCTCTTCTTCGACCCCGGCTCCGTGCGCGTCGGCGTCGTGACCTGCGGTGGCCTCTGCCCCGGCCTCAACGACGTCATCCGCGCGATCGTCATGGAGCTGCACGAGCACTACGGCGTGCGCGACGTCGTCGGGTTCCGCAACGGGTACGCCGGTCTGGTGCCAGGTCTCGGGCTCGAGCCGGTCGCACTGACGCCCGACTTCGTCGCCAACATCCACGAGCGGGGCGGCACCGTGCTCGGGTCGTCGCGCGGCGCGCAGGACGTCGGCGTCGTCGTCGACACCCTGCAGGCCCGCGGCATCGACATCCTCTTCGTCATCGGCGGCGACGGGTCGATGCGCGGCGCCCACCGCATCGCCGAGGAGGCGACCGCACGGGGTGCCGACATCGCCGTGGTCGGGGTGCCGAAGACGATCGACAACGACATCCCCCACATCGGGCAGAGCTTCGGCTTCCAGACGGCCTACTCGCGGGCGGCGCAGTCGATCAAGGCCGCCAAGATCGAGGCCGAGGCGTCGCTGAACGGCGTCGGGCTGGTGAAGGTCATGGGGCGCCACGCCGGCTTCATCGCCTGCTACTCCGCCCTGGCCGGCCACGACGCCGACTTCGTCCTCATCCCCGAGGTGCCGTTCGCGCTCGACGGCGACAACGGCCTGCTCGAGCACGTCCGGCGCAAGGTCGCCGCGCAGGGTCACGCCGTGCTGGTGGTCGCCGAGGGCGCCGGTCAGGAGCACCTGCCGCACGACGGCGCCACCGACGCGTCCGGCAACGCCCGCCTGGCCGACATCGGTCGTCTCCTGCGCGAGCGGATCACCGACGACTTCACGTCGCGTGGCGAGGAGGTGCTGTTCCGCTACTTCGACCCCGGCTACTTCATCCGCTCGGTGCCGGCGGAGCCGTCGGACTCGGTGTACTGCTCGCGGCTCGCGCAGACCGCCGTGCACGCGGCCATGGCCGGACGCACCGACATGGTCGTCGGCCGCCGTCGCCACCGGTTCGTGCACGTGCCGATCAGCTACGTGACCCACCGCCCCCACCACGTCTCCCCCGACGGCGACCTCTGGCTCAGCGTCCTCGAGTCGACCGCCCAACCCTTCGACATGCGCTGACCCGCCGCCGGTGGAGTAGCCGGCACGGCGAGCGCCAGCGAGCTCGTGACGGCGTATCGAGACCATCCGGCAACGGCCCAGCGCGGGCCAACCCCCCAGCGAACGCCTGGAGTGGTCTCGATACGTCTCCGCCTGCTCCTTCGTCGCGGCGTCGACTACTCGACCAGCGGGACGCTCCGCTGGTCGAGTAGTCAGGACGAGCTTGCGAAGTCCTGGCGTATCGAGACCACCCGGCAACGGCCCAGCGCGGGCCGACCCCCAGCGAACGCTCGGAGTGGTCTCGATACGTCTCCGCCTGCTCCTTCGTCGCGGCGTCGACTACTCGACCAGCGGGACACTCCGCTGGTCGAGTAGTCAGGACGAGCTTGCGAAGTCCTGGCGTATCGAGACCACCCGGCAACGGCCCAGCGCGGGCCGGCTCCAGCGACTGCTCCGAGTGGACTCGATACGTCGGGCCCAGGCTCGTCCCTCGCCGGGCCCGACTACTCGACCAGCGGTCGGTGGCGGGTGTAGCCGAGCTCGACCGGGTGGGGTGGGTACTCGCTGGTGCCGGCGCGACCGTCGGCGCGCCAGCCGTGCCGCTCGTAGAAGCGTCGGGCCCGGACGTTCTCCTCGAGCACCCAGAGCCGGTCGACGTGCGCCGGGACCTGCGCGAGGACGGCGTCGGCGAGTCCCGTACCGCGGTGGCGCGCGACGACACCGAGGTGCAGGAGCGTCGTCCGGTCGTACGCGAGGTACCCGACGCCCACCCCGTCGACGACCACGACGAACGCCGCGACGTTGGTCGCCGCGACGCGCTCGGCCCAGCGGTCGCGGACGGCGGCCCAGGGGTACGGTGGCGCGAACACGTGGGCGAGCGCGTCGGTGTTGGCGGCCTGCTCGATGGAGGCCAGCAGGCCCTCGTCACCCTCGGCGGCCGGTCGCAGGTCCATCCGTCGATCCTCGCACGTCCCGGATCCTGAGACGTCTTCTCGGTCCTCGGACCGCGTGCCACGGTGAAGACCCACCCCGCGACACCCCGCTCGCGACACCCGCCGCGACAGCTGAGGAGACACCATGAGTGACCAGTGGTCGTTCGAGACCAAGCAGATCCACGCCGGCCAGACGCCCGACCCGACGACCGGTGCCCGCGCGCTGCCGATCTACCAGACGACGTCGTACCAGTTCCGCGACACCCAGCACGCCGCCGACCTGTTCAGCCTGGCCGAGCCGGGCAACATCTACACGCGCATCACCAACCCGACCCAGGACACGGTGGAGCAGCGGCTCGCCGCGCTCGAGGGCGGTGTCGGCGCGCTGCTGTTCGCGTCGGGCCAGGCAGCCACGACCGGCGCGCTGACCAACGTCGCCGAGGCCGGCGACCACATCGTCGCGTCGGCCAGCCTCTACGGCGGCACCGACTCGCTGCTGCGCCACACGTTCCCGAAGCTCGGCATCCAGGTGACGTTCGTCGAGGACAACAACAACCCCGACGCCTGGCGCGCCGCGGTGCAGGAGAACACCAAGGCGTTCTTCGGCGAGACCATCGGCAACCCGAAGGGCGACGTGCTCGACCTGGAGGCCATCTCGGTCGTGGCGAAGGAGGTGGGGGTGCCGTTCCTCGTCGACAACACCGTCGCGACGCCCTACCTGCTCAACCCGCTCAAGCACGGCGTCGACACGGTGATCCACTCCGCCACGAAGTACATCGGCGGGCACGGCACGGCCATCGCCGGCGTCGTCATCGACGGCGGGACCTTCGACTACGGCGCCCACGGCGACAAGTACCCCGGCTTCACCCAGCCCGACGCGAGCTACCACGGACTCGTGTTCGCAGAGGCGCTCGGACCGGCGGCCTTCATCGCGAAGCTGCGCGTGCAGTACCTGCGCAACGTCGGCGCCGCCATCTCGCCGTTCAACGCCTTCCTCATCGCGCAGGGCCTGGAGACGCTCAGCCTGCGCGTGGAGCGTCACGTCGAGAACACCCGCCAGGTGGCGGAGTGGCTGTCGGCCCGCGCCGACGTCGCGTCGGTGACCTGGGCGTCGCTCGAGGGCAACCCCTACAAGGAGCTCGCCGACAAGTACGTCCCGCGGGGCGCAGGCGCCGTCCTGACCTTCGAGCTGCCCGGCGGGATCGACGCCGGCCGTCGGTTCATCGACGCGCTCGAGCTGTTCAGCCACGTCGCGAACATCGGTGACGTGCGGTCGCTGGCCATCCACCCGGCCAGCACGACGCACTCGCAGGGCACGCCCGAGGAGCACGCCGCCACCGGTGTCACCCCTGGTCTCGTACGCCTCGCGGTGGGCCTGGAGGGCATCGACGACATCCTCGCCGACCTCGAGGCGGGACTGCGCGCGGCCAAGTGACCTCACCTCACCTGACCAGCCAGGATCTCCCTTCCGTCACCGGCGCGTGGCGGGAGGAAGATCCTGTCGGTTCCCGACGCTTCGCCGACGTCGGCGACGTCGCGCTCGAGAGCGGGTCCGTGCTGCCCGACGTCCGGCTGGCGTACGAGACGTGGGGGACGCCGGGCGCTCCTGCCGTGCTGGTGCTGCACGCGCTCACCGGCGACAGCCACGTGGTCGGGCCGACCGGACCGGGGCACCCCAGCCCGGGCTGGTGGGACACGCTCGTCGGGCCCGGCCTGCCGATCGACACCGACCGCTTCCTCGTCGTGTGCGCCAACATCCTGGGCGGCTGCCAGGGCTCGACGGGGCCCGCCTCCCTCGCCCCGGACGGTCGGGCGTGGGGCAGCCGCTTCCCCGACCTGACGGTCCGCGACCAGGTCGCCGCCGAGGCGCTGCTGGCCGACGCCCTGGGCATCGAGCGCTGGTACGCCGTCGTGGGCGGCTCGGCCGGCGGCATGCGCGGTCTGGAGTGGGCGGTCGGGCACCCGTCGCGGGTGGAGCGGCTGTTCCTGCTGGCGACGTCGGCGCAGGCGTCGGCCGAGCAGCTCGCCCTGTCGTCGGTGCAGCAGGCGGCGATCACGACCGACCCGCACTTCCACGGCGGCGACTACTACGCCGAGCGTCGCGGCCCGACGAACGGCCTCGACCTCGCGCGACGGGTGGCGCACGTGGCCTACCGCAGCGAGGCCGAGCTGCAGCAGCGCTTCGGCCGCGAGCGCGAGCCCGACGGGCGGTTCAGCGTCGCCTCCTACCTGGAGCACCACGGCACGAAGCTCACGCGCCGCTTCGACGCCGGCTCCTACCTGACGCTGACGCGGGCGATGGACTCCCACGACGTCGGACGCGACCGTGGTGGGGTGCCCGCGGCGCTCGCGCGCGTGACGGCACGGGCGGTCGTCGCGGGGATCGACTCCGACCGCCTGTACCCGCTGCACCAGCAGCAGGAGCTGGCCGACCTGCTGCCGGGCGCCGACGGGCTCGACGTCGTGCACTCGGTGCACGGGCACGACGGGTTCCTCGTCGAGCAGGAGCAGGTCGGCGCCCTCGCCCGCCGCGCCCTCGACCCTAGTCCCCCAGTCCCCTAGCCCCCCATCCCCTAGCCCCCCGTTTCGGAACGCCATCGCCCGTTTCGTCGGGCGAGAGGGGCGATGGTGTTCCGAAACGGGGGGACTTCGGGGGTCAGAGGCCGAGGGTGTCGGTGAGGGCGGCCACGTGCACGTCGAGGAACGCACCCGGGTCGGTGAGGGTGTCGGCCCCGTACTGGCCGAAGACCTCGAACGCCACGGCACCGACGAGGGCCGACCAGAGCCCGAGCCCGCGGCCGAGGTTGGTGACCGGCAGGGTCAGGGCGTACTCCGCGCGGATCCGCTCGAGGTCGGTGCGCAGGCTGCGCGGGAGCGGGCCGTCGACCTCGCGCATCGTCCCGGCGCGGTGAGCGTCCTCCAGCACCGACATGAGCGCCACGGCCACCCGCGTGCCGGGCTCGACCGTCCGCTCGGCCGGTGCCGCGTAGCCCGGCACGGGCGTGCCGTGCAGCAGCGCGAACCGCGACGGCTCACGCAGCGCCCACGACCGCATGGCCTGGGCCGCGGCCTGCAGGCGCCGGGTGGGGGTGCGTCGGGACGACCCGGCCACCGCCCTCTCGACCTCGGCGCCGAGCTCGTCGTAGGCGTCGACGATGAGGAGGGTCAGCAGCGCGTCACGATCCTTGACGTACCGGTACACGGCGGACGACACCAGGCCGAGCTCACGCGCGACGGCCCTGAGCGACAGCTCCGCCGGCGTCGTGGTCGCAAGCTGCTCCCGGCCGATGCGGACGATGTCGCGCAGCGTCTGCTCGCGGGCGACCTGGCGGGGCGTGGGCACGGCGCCACCTTATCTTGGCTGACATCGACATGTCGACACAGAGAACACTGCTCTTGACATCTGAGGATCGCGAGCGCACCCTGGACGCACCATCAACAGAGAGCAGTGCTCTCTTATCTCAGGAGTCACCATGAGTGCCTTGGTCATCGGAGCCGGCCAGGTCGGCCCGCACGTCGCCACCCTCCTCGCCGGGCGCGGCGAGGAGGTCACCGTCGCCACCCGGTCCGGGTCGGGTCCCGAGCACCCGCTCGTCACCCGTACGCGCCTCGACGCCACCGACGCCTCCGCGCTCGAGCGAGCCTTCGCCGACGTCGACGTGGTGCACCTGTGCGTGCACGCGTCGGCCTACCGACCCGATGTCTGGGAGCGCGAGCTGCCGCCGCTGGAGCGGGCCGTGCTGACCGCCGCGGAGCGCCACGGCGTGCACGTCGTCTACCCGGAGAGCGTCTACGCGTTCGACACCAGCACCCCGCTCGGCGCCGACCTCAGGGTCGCGCCGCGCTCCGCTCTCGGCCGCGTCCGCGCGGCCCTGCTGGAGCGTCGCGCTGCGTCGACGGCGCGCACCACGAGCGTCGTGGCCTCGGACTTCTACGGCCCCGGCGCGTCGATGGCGCACGGTGGCGACCGGATGGTCGGGCCCGCGACGTCGGGCCGGACGGTGCGCCCGCTCGGCCGCGTCGACCTCCCGCACGCCTGGACCTACCTGCCCGACCTCGCCGCCGCCATGGTCGCGGCGGCCGACGCCACCGCAGGGCCCGACGTCGTGCTCGCACCGGTCGTGCACGCGTCGCAGCGCGAGCTGGCACTGGCCTACGCCC
>NZ_JAMXRU010000117.1 GCF_024124745.1 Aeromicrobium sp. CnD17-E | reverse complement strand
CCGGGCGCTGGCCCCGGGCGCGCCCGTCGTGGTGCTCGCAGCCGACCTGCCTCGGGCGGCCGAGCTCGTCGACGCCCTCCTGGGTGCACCGCGTCCGGCTGGGGCGCTCGTCGTGGCCGACGCCACAGGCCGCGCCCACTGGACGTCGGCCCTGCTCTCGGCGGACGCCGCCGACGTGGTCCGCGCGCTGCCCGACCTCGTCGACGCGTCGCTGCGACACCTCTTCGACCACCTCGACGTCGTGCTGGTCCCCTCCCCCGACGGCGCCACGCACGACCTCGACTCCCCCGCCGACCTCGACGCCCTGCAGGAGGACCACTGATGAGCGACCGCGACGAGACCATCCAGACCTGGTGGCACGAGCTGTGCTCGGAGCTGGGCGTCGACGACCCCGGCACCGACGCGGAACGGGTCCTCGAGCTCGCCGCCGTCGCCGCGCACGCCGTGGTCCGCCCGGCGGCACCCTTGACCACCTTCCTGGCGGGGTACGCGGCCGGGCTGGCGGGAGGCGGCGAGGACGCCGTCCGGCGCGTCGTGGCACAGGCACAGCTGCTCGCCGAGACCCGCGGCGGCGCCGAGGACGACACCACCGGGTCCCCGTCATGACGAAGCCCGTCCAGCGACGCCGGATCCAGCACGTCGAGGTCGGTGTGGGCGTGACGCCGCGGCACGACTCGCTCGCCGCGGAGGAGCCTCTCGAGATCCGCGTGGCCGGCGCGTCGTTCGCGGTGACCATGCGCACCCCCGGCCACGACTTCGACCTGGTCGCCGGCTTCCTCGTCTCCGAGGGCGTCGTCGCACGCACCGACCAGCTGCACGCCATGCGGTACTGCGCGCCGGAGCAGGACGAGAACACCTACAACGTCATCGACGTCGGCGTCAGCGGTCCGGGTGCGCTCGTCGCCGCGAGCCGGGAGCGGCACGTGTACACGTCGAGCTCGTGCGGGGTCTGCGGCCTCGCGTCGATCGACGCCGTCGCCACGACCTCGGCGTTCGACGTGGCGGCGGACGACGTGCAGGTCGACGCCGCCGTGCTCGCCGCCCTGCCCGACCGGCTGCGCGAGCAGCAGGCCGTGTTCGAGCGCACCGGCGGCCTGCACGCGGCGGGGCTGTTCGGCACCGACGGCACGCCGCTCGTGGTGCGCGAGGACGTGGGCCGGCACAACGCCGTCGACAAGGTCGTCGGCCAGGCGCTGCGGGAGGACCGCCTCCCGCTCACCGGCACGGTGCTGCAGGTGTCGGGGCGGGCGTCGTTCGAGCTGGTGCAGAAGGCGGCCATGGCCGGCATCCCGGTGCTGGCCGCCGTGAGCGCGCCGTCGTCGCTCGCGGTCGACCTGGCCGAGCGGCTGGGCGTGACCGTGGTCGGCTTCTCGCGCGGCAGCAGCTTCAACGTCTACACCCGTCCCGAGCGCGTCGTCGCCTGACCGACGCGCCCGGGCCGGGCGCCGCGGCGCTCAGAACAGGGCCGAGGCCTTCACGACGGTCTCGTACACGCCGTAGACCAGCGGGACCCCGACCACGAGCCACGCCACCACCGCGAGCGGCGTGATGCCCTCGGCGGTCGTGTCCTCGCCCTGCGCGGAGGCCGGCGTGTGCTCGGCGGTCGGCTCCGCGCCGTGCGGCTCGTGGAAGCGCGACGCCACCGGCCGCACCAGGAGGTTGGCGACGAAGCCGACGGCGAGCACGCCGACCATGGTGAGCAAGGCCGGACGGTAGTCGGCCGCCGTGAGGGCTCCCGGCTCTCCCCTGGCGTCCAGGAAGCCGTTGACGATCAGCGGTCCCGCCACGCCGGCCGCGGACCAGGCGGTCAGCAGACGGCCGTGGATGGCGCCCACCTGGAAGGTGCCGAACAGGTCGCGCAGGTACGCCGGGATCGTCGCGAAGCCGCCGCCGTAGAAGCTGAGGATGAACCCGGCGAGGACGACGAACAGCACGGTCGAGCCCGAGCCGCCGAGCGCGAGCGTCGCGTAGAGCACGATGCCGACGCCGAGGTAGAGGACGTAGATGTTCTTGCGGCCCACGACGTCGGACGTCGAGGACCACACGAAGCGGCCCGCCATGTTGCACAGCGAGAGGAAGCCGACGAAGCCGGCCGCGGCGGCTGCCGCCACCGTCGAGTCCTGGCCCTCGCGGAAGAAGTCCTGGATCATCGGCGCGGCCTGCTCCAGGATGCCGATGCCGGCGGTCACGTTGCAGAACAGCACCACCCAGAGCAGCCAGAACTGCGGCGTGCGGACGGCGTTGTTGGCCGACACGCTCTCCGTCGTGACGAGCGCCTTCTTCTTCACGGTCGACGGGTCGAAGCCACGCGGCGCCCACCCGTCCGCCGGCACCCGCACGAGCCACGCACCGAACAGCATGACGACCAGGTACACGAGGCCGAGCGTCACGAACAGCTTCGCCACCGCCGAGCCGGAGGCCAGTCCGGTGGCGGTGTCGTAGGAGGAGTCGTACCAGCCGAGCAGCGTGCTCGACAGCGGGCTCGCGATCATCGCGCCGCCGCCGAAGCCCATGATCGCCATGCCGGTCGCGAGACCGGGGCGGTCCGGGAACCACTTGATGAGCGTCGAGACCGGCGAGATGTAGCCGATGCCCAGGCCGATGCCGCCGATCACGCCGTAGCCGAGGTACAGCAGCCACAGCTGGCTCGTCGCGATGCCGAGCGCACCCACGAGGAAGCCGGTCGCCCAGCAGGTGGCGGCCGCGACCATGGCGCGGCGCGGCCCTCCGGTGTCGACCCAGGTGCCGAACACGGCAGCCGAGACGCCCAGCATGACGATGGCGATCGAGAAGACGACGCCCACCGCGGTCAGGCTGGTGTCGAAGTGCTCGACCAGCGAGGCCTTGTAGACGCTGGTCGCGTACACCTGGCCGATGCACAGGTGCACCGCCAGCGCGGCCGGCGGGATGAGCCAGCGGTTGAAGCCGGGGCCGGCGACGGTGCGCTCCCGGGCCAGGACGCTCGTGGACATGGTTCCCCCTCGTCTGGTGGGACGGCCAGGCCGCCTGTGACGTGCGTCTCGAAGCGTACGAGAGGACGCGCCGGTCCGCGCGTCGGGCGGCGACCGGGGCACGGCCGGGAGCGGACGGCTGGGACCGGGCGGGCGGGCCGCACGACGTCGAGCCTCTACCCTGGGCAGGTGACCTCGAGCCCCGGACGCATCTTCCTGTCGCGCATCGTCGGACAGGACGTCTTCGACCCCGCGGGCGACCAGGTCGGCAAGCTGCGCGACGTCGTCGTGGCGCTGCGGGGCCCCCGCCGACCGCGCGTCGTGGGCCTCGTCGTCGAGGTGCTCGGGCGCCGCCGGGTGTTTCTGCCGATCGGTCGGGTGACCTCGCTCGACTCCGGCCAGGTCATCACCACCGGGGTGCTCAACATGCGTCGCTTCGAGAAGCGCAGCACCGAGACGCTCGCGATCCACGAGCTGCTCGACCGCACGGTCACGCTGCCCGACGCCCGCACCGGCACCGTCTACGACCTGGCGATGGAGCAGGACACCCGCCGCGACTGGTACCTCGGCTCGGTGGCGGTCCAGGAGTCCGGCAAGCGGTTCGGACGCCGCGGAGCCACCCACGTCGTGCAGTGGGACGAGGTCACCGGCCTCGTCGGCCAGGAGCCCGGCCAGGGCGCCACGCACCTGCTGGCCACGATGGACGAGATGCGTCCGGCCGACCTGGCGAACGCCCTGCTCGACCTGCCGACGAAGCGCCGCGCCGAGATCGTGGGCGAGCTGGTCGACGAGCGGCTCGCCGACGTCCTGGAGGAGCTGCCCGACAGCGTCCAGGTGGAGGTGCTGGGCGTCCTCGACCCCGAGCGGGCGGCCGACGTCCTCGAGGAGATGGACCCCGACGACGCGGCCGACCTGCTCGGTGAGCTGCCCCCCGCCACGTCGGAGCAGCTGCTCGCGCTCATGAAGCCCGAGGACGCCGAGGACGTGCGTCGCCTGCTGACCTACGAGGACCGCACGGCCGGCGGCATGATGACGACCGAGCCCGTCATCCTCCCGCCGGACGCGACGATCGCCGAGGCGCTGGCCCGGCTGCGCGAGCCAGAGCTGGGCCCGGCGCTCGCGTCGATGGTCTACGTGTGCCGCCCGCCGCTGGAGACGCCGACCGGTCGCTTCCTCGGCATCGTGCACTTCCAGGCCCTGCTGCGCGAGCCGCCGTCGACGCTCGTCGGAGGTCTCGCCGACAACGACATCGACTGGCCCCGGCCCGACGCCAGCCTCGAGCACGTCGCGAACCTGCTCGCGTCCTACGACATGCTCGCGCTCCCCGTGGTCGACGAGACGAGCCACCTGCTGGGCGTCGTCACCATCGACGACGTCCTCGACCACCTGCTGCCCGAGGGCTGGCGCGAGCGCGACAGCGACCGCACGCGCGACGAGACCCCGCAGGGGGTGGGTCAGCGTGGCTGAGCGCTCCCGCGACGGCGGCCGCCACGACCGCGAGCAGGCGCGACGCGACCGCGAGCAGGCCCGCCGCGACCGCGACCGCCTCGACCAGCCCCGCGAGCGCGGACGGCGGCGCACGTTGCGGCCGCGCTCGGGCGACACCGACCGCTTCGGCCGCTTCGCGGAGTCGTTCGCCCGCTACATGGGCACGGCGCGCTTCCTCATCTGGATGACGATGCTCATCCTCGTCTGGGTCGTGTGGAACGTGCCCTACGGCCCGGAGCGGCCGCGCTGGGACGAGTACCCGTTCATCTTCCTCACGCTCATGCTGTCGCTGCAGGCGTCCTACGCGGCACCGCTGATCCTGCTCGCGCAGAACCGCCAGGAGGCGCGCGACCGCGTGCAGCAGGAGCAGGACCGCCGCGCCGACGCCCAGTCGCACGCCGACATGGAGTTCCTCGCCCGCGAGGTCGCGAGCCTGCGGCTCGGCCTCGGCGAGGTCGCCACGCGCGACTTCCTGCGCTCGGAGCTGCGCGACCTGCTCGAGTCGCTGCAGGAGCAGCCCGACGACGGCGAGGACGGCAGCCCCGAGGCCGGCCCGGACGTCCGCGGACGGGGCCGCTCCGGCCCTCGCGGTCACTGAGGCTCGCCTGCGGCACACCGGTGCGGGGGTCGCCCGTACGATGGGAGCCATGGCTTCCGTCCCCACCGAGGAGCAGGTCCGCGAGGCTCTCGCCAGCGTGGTCGACCCCGAGATCAAGCGTCCTGTCACCGAGCTCGGCATGGTCGACACCGTCACGATCGACGACACGTCGATCACGGTCCGTCTCCTGCTCACCGTCTCCGGCTGCCCGCTGAAGGACACGCTGACGCGTGACACCACGGCCGCTGTCGAGAAGATCGCCCCCACGCACACGGTCCACGTCGACCTCGGCGTCATGACCGACGAGCAGCGCAAGAGCATGCGCGAGATGCTCCGGGGAGGCCAGACCGAGCGCGAGATCCCCTTCGCCCAGCCCGGCTCGCTGACCAAGGTGTACGCCATCGCGTCGGGCAAGGGCGGGGTCGGCAAGTCGTCGGTCACGGTCAACCTGGCCGTCGCCATGGCCCGCAGCGGACTGAAGGTCGGCATCGTCGACGCCGACATCTACGGCCACTCGATCCCCGACATGATGGGCGTCGGCGACCGCCGGCCCACCCAGGTCGACGACATGATCCTGCCGGTGCCGGTCGAGGTCCCCGACTCCCCCGGCGCGCCGGACGTCAAGGTCATGAGCATCGGCATGCTGAAGCCCAAGCGCGACCAGGTCGTCGCCTGGCGCGGCCCGATGCTCGACCGCGCGCTCGTGCAGATGCTCAGCGACGTGTTCTGGGGCGACCTCGACGCGCTGCTGCTCGACCTGCCGCCTGGCACGGGCGACATGGCCATCAGCCTGGGCCAGCACCTCGCCAACGCCGAGGTCGTCGTGGTCACGACGCCGCAGCAGGCCGCCGCCCAGGTGGCCGAGCGCGCCGGCACGATGGCCTCGATGATGCACCAGCGCGTCGTGGGCATCGTCGAGAACATGTCCTACCTGGTCACGCCGGGCGGCGAGCGCCTCGAGGTGTTCGGCAGCGGCGGCGCCGACGCCGTCGCGAAGACCCTGGGCGAGCGGCTCGGGCACGACGTGCCGGTGCTGGGCAAGGTGCCCCTGGAGGAGCAGCTGCGCGTCGGTGGCGACGACGGTCGCCCGATCGTGGCCACCCACCCGGGCAGCGAGTCGGCGAAGGTCCTGCAGCAGGTGGCGGACTCGCTCACCGGACGCTCCCGAGGCCTGGCCGGCATGCAGCTGGGCCTCGCCCCCGTCGGTCGACTCTGAGGCACCCGACGTGCTCGGGATGGGCTGGCCGGAGATCGGCCTGATCCTCGTCGTCGGTCTGCTGCTGTTCGGCCCCGACAAGCTGCCCGGCATGGCCAAGCAGGCCGGGCAGTTCGTCCGCACGGTCCGCCAGATGGCCGAGAACGCCAAGAACGACCTCGGGCGCGAGATGGGCCAGGACTTCTCCGAGCTGAACCTGCGCGACCTCGACCCGCGCGAGGTCGTCCGCCGGCACGTCCTCGACCAGCCCGGAGAGCCCGCGCCCGTCCGTCAGGACCGCATCCTGCGTCCGGGCGAGGTCCCGCCCCACGACGACGAGGCCACCTGAGCCGACGTCCGCCCCCGCCGGGAGCGGACGGGCTCAGACGGTGAGCCAGCCCGTGAGCCGGTCGAGCCCGTGGCCGACACGCTCGCGCAGACCCGGCCGCGGCGCGGCGGCCGGGAGGTCGCCGAGGGCGGGCACGAGTCGCGCGTCGTCCACGTCGGTCACCACCGTGTAGACCACGCCCTCGGCGTCCCAGACGACGGTCCGCATCCCTGGCTGGTCCCGGACCCAGACCTCGTGGTCGCCCAGCCGGCGCTGCGCGAAGCCGTGCAGCCGGTCGGTGTCGAGCGCCCCGGTCTGCTCGTGCAGCTCCAGGCGGCCCGTGCCGTCGGTGTAGGTCAGGCTGACGGCGCCCTCGGCCTGCAACCGCCCCTCGACCCGTTCGAGGTCGTGACCGAGGGTGCCGTGGCAGGGCCAGCCGTTGGCCGTCAGGTCGGCCATGCGGGCGGTCGTCATGACGTCCTGCCCGTTGCTCGCGGGGCGGACGGTGTCGCCCCCGCCCACGGCTGCCGCCCGGAAGTCGGCGGCGTACGTGTCGACCGGCGGCACCACGGCGTCGCCCAGACCACGGCCGGGGGCGCCCGCCACGTACGCCATCAGCACGACGGCGAGCGAGGCGCCCACCACGACGCCGCTCGCGCCCCAGACCGCCGAGTGGAGCACACGCGTCCAGAGGGGCGGGGGCTGCGGCGCCGGCGTGCGGGGCAGCTCCGAGAGCGAGGCGAGCAGCGAGGCCGGCGGTCGGACGTCGGACGTCGCCTGCATGCGCATCTTCAGGTGCCGCTGCTGCGCGACGGCCTCGCGGCAGCGGGCGCAGTCCTGGACGTGACGTGAGGCCGCCTCCGTGGCATCGGGCGAGAGCTGCCCGTCCACGAAGGCGGCGACGTCGGCGTCCAGGTGGGCCATCAGGCTCCTAGGGCTCCGAAGACACGGGTACGACCGGCGGTCGGCGCACGGTGGGCCAGCGCCTGACGCAGCTGGGTGCGCCCGCGGTGGATCCGGGACCGGACGGTGCCGATCTTGACGCCGAGGACGTCGGCGATCTCCTCGTAGGAGAGACCCTCGACGTCGCACAGCACCACCGCGACGCGGAACTCCTCGGTGAGCGAGGACAGGGCGGCCTCGATGTCGGGGTCGAAGCCGGCGTCGTGCACGAACGCCTCGGGCAGCTGCTCGCGGCCCTCGAGGCGGTCCTCGGCGCCGTCGGTGAAGCCGTCCATGCGCAGCTTGCTCGAGCGGCGGACCCGGTCGAGGAACAGGTTGGTCGTGATCCGGTGGATCCAGCCGTTGAAGTTGCCCGGCTCGTAGCGGTCGAGCGAGCGGAAGACGCGGACGAAGACGTCCTGGGTGAGGTCCTCGGCGTCCTGCCGGTTGCCGGTGAGCCGGTAGGCGAGGCGGTACACCCGCGGGGAGTGCTCCTCCACGATGCGGTCCCAGGACAGGTCGGCGCCCGTCTCCAGGGTCGCGGCCTGCATGCTCACGTCGTCGTCCTTCATGTCGTCGATCGTTCCGTCGTCTCCTGAGAGAACGCCCAGAGGACGCTGACGGTTCCCCCTTGATCATCCCGGGTCGCGTGGGCCGGCGCGACACGGATCCCGCCCGGCGGTGCAGCGGCACGGGAGGGCCTGCGCTCACTATGCTTCTGACCGAGCCGGTACCCGTCCGGCCCGGTCAGCCGAGGAGCCATCATCACCAGCGAAGCGAGCCTGCAGTACGTCGAGGGCTACCAGGACGAGGACGACCACCTCGCCGAGGCGCGTCGACGCGCGGACGAGGTCGGCGTGACCCCGATCGGTCCGGCCGGCGGCGCCACCCTGCGCTTCCTGGCCTCCGTGCTCGACGCCCGCGCGGTCGCCGAGGTCGGCACCGGCACCGGCGTCTCGGGCCTGTGGCTGCTGCGTGGCATGGCGCCCGACGGCGTCCTCACGTCGGTCGACCTCGAGGCCGAGCACCAGCGGCACGCCCGTCAGGTGTTCTCCGCGGCCGGCTTCGCACCGCAGCGCTTCCGCCTGATCGCGGGCTCGGCGCTCGACGTCATGCCCCGGCTCACCGACGACGGCTACGACCTCGTGTTCGTCGACGGCGACAAGGTCGAGTACGGCGAGTACCTGGAGCAGGCCCTGCGCCTCGTGCGCCCGGGTGGCGTCGTCGTGTTCGACAACGCGCTCTGGCACGACCGGGTGGCCGACCCCGAGCGTCGCGACGCCGAGACGGTCGCGATCCGCGAGCTGCTCACGCAGGCGGCGACCGACGAGCGCCTGGTGCCGACCCTGCTGCCCGTCGGCGACGGCCTGCTGGCCGCGCGCCGCGTCGGCTGACCCGCCCCCG
>NZ_JAMXRU010000116.1 GCF_024124745.1 Aeromicrobium sp. CnD17-E | reverse complement strand
CGAGGCCACCGATGCCGACGAGCGGCAGCCGTCCGCCGACCCGTTCCGCCACCGAGGCGACGCCGGCCAGGCCGAGTGCTGGTGCCGTGTCGTGCTTGGTCGGGGTGTCGTGGACGGGGCTCACGGCCAGGTACGTGCACGCGGCGAGGGCCGCCGCGTCGTCGAGCTGCCCGAGCGTCTCGACCGACCAGCCGACGACGGCGTCGGGACCGGCGGCAGCCCGCAGCACGGTGGGGTGCGCGTCCGCGAGCCCGCCGTGCACCCCGTCGGCCGCCGGGAGGACGTGGTCGTTCGCGACCACGGGCACCCCCGAGCCGACGAGTGCCTCGCGCAGCAGCCTGACCTGGGCCTCGACCTCGGCGGGCGAGGCCTGCTTGTCACGGACCTGCACGCAGGTGACGCCGCCCTCGACCGCGGGGACGACCACGCGGCGCAGGTCGGCACCGAAGGACGGGTCGGTCACGAGGTAGAGGCGCAGGTCGGGGACGTCGCTCATGCCGGCACCGGACGGACGCGCCCGACGAGCTCGAGCCCGTCGGGGTCGGCCAGCCGGTCGACGAGCGCGACCCGCAGGCTGGCCGGACCCTGCGCGACCGTGGCTGCCGACGTGCCCGCGGCCGCCAGCAGCCCCATGGCTCCTGCAGCGGCCTCGAGCGGGTCCTCGACGACGGCGCAGGCTGCCGCGACGAGGGCGCTCGACGAGCAGCCGAGCGCGGTGATCATGGGCATCCACGGGTGCCCGCCGACCACGTGGAGCGTGCGGTCGCCGTCGGTCACGACGTCGACCTCCCCGCTCACGACGACGACGCACCTGTGCTCGCGGGCGACCAGCACGGCTGCGTCGTGCGCGTCGTGCGACGCGGCGAGGCTGTCGACGCCCCGCGAGCCACCGACGGCGCCGGCGAGGGCGAGCACCTCCCCCGCGTTGCCGCGCACCACGGTGGGCCGCAGCTGCAGGAGGTCGGCGACGAGCTCGCGGCGGTAGGCCGTCGCGCCGACGGCGACGGGGTCGAGCACCCAGGGCGTGGCGTCGGCCTGCGCCCGCCCGGCGGCCAGCCGCATGCCGTCGGCCCACGACGGCGACGGGGTGCCGATGTTGACGCAGACGGCGTCGGCGAGCGCTGCCATGTCGGCGGACTCGTGGGGATCGTGGACCATCGCGGGCGACGCGCCCGCGGCGGACAGCACGTTGGCTGCCAGGTCCATCGAGACGTAGTTGGTGAGGCACTGCACGAGCGGGCTGCGCTCGCGCAGGGCCGTCGTGACGGCAGACGTCGGATCCATGTGTCTCCCTCGCGCCGGTGCTAACCGGATCAGGTTCGGCGGGTGTCATCTCAGCCCCTGCGGGGCACCCCGGACACGTCGACCATAGCGAAGGCCCCCGTCCGGTGGACGGGGGCCTTCACAAGGTGGGCGTCAGCGAGCGGCCCCGACGCGGAGCGTCATCGAGCGGCCCCGACGCGGAGCGTCATCGAGCTGCCCCGACGCGGAGCGTCATCGAGCGGCAGAGCCCTCGACGTAGTCGGCGTCCTGCTGCTTCCACGAGAAGTGGGAGCGCAGCACCTTGCCGGTGGCCTCGATCGGGTGCTGGGCCTCCTGCTCGCGCAGGGCGAGGAACTCGGCGGCGCCGTTGTCCTGGTCGTCGATGAACCGCTTGGCGAAGGTGCCGTCCTGGATGTCGGCGAGGACGGCCTGCATGCGCTCCTTGACGGAGGCGTCGACGACGCGCGGGCCGGAGACGTAGTCGCCGTACTCGGCCGTGTCGGAGATGCTCCAGCGCTGCTTGGCGATGCCGCCCTCCCACATGAGGTCGACGATGAGCTTGAGCTCGTGCAGCACCTCGAAGTACGCGATCTCCGGCTGGTAGCCGGCCTCGGTCAGGGTCTCGAACCCGGCCTGCACGAGGTGCGACATGCCACCGCAGAGCACGGCCTGCTCGCCGAAGAGGTCGGTCTCGGTCTCCTCGGTGAAGGTCGTCTTGATGACGCCGGCGCGGGTGCCGCCGATGGCCTTGGCGTAGGAGAGGGCGAGGTCCCAGGCGCCCTGGGTGGCGTCCTGCTCGACCGCGATGATGTCGGGGATGCCGCGCCCGGCGACGAACTCGCGGCGGACGGTGTGGCCGGGTGCCTTCGGGGCGACGAGGAGCACGTCGACGCCGGCCGGGGGCTTGACGTAGCCGTAGCGGATGTTGAAGCCGTGGCCGAAGACGAGGGCGTCTCCGTCGACGAGGTTGGGCTCGATCGACTCGGCGTACACGTGACGCTGGACCTGGTCGGGGGTCAGCACGACGATGACGTCGGCCTCCTCCACGGCGTCGGCGACGTCGAGGACGCGCAGGCCCTCGGCCTCGGCCTTCTCGCGGCTCTTGGAGCCCGGGGCGAGGCCGATGCGGACGTCGACGCCCGAGTCGCGCAGGTTGAGGGCGTGCGCGTGCCCCTGGCTGCCGTAGCCGATGACGGCCACCTGCTTGCCCTGGATGATGCTGAGGTCTGCGTCGTCGTCGTAGAACAGCTCGGCCACTGGTTTCTCCTGGTGTCGTGGTGTGGGTCGGGGGTCAGGCGCTGTGGTGCCCCGGCACCGTCCGCAGCGTGCGGTCGGTGATGGAGCGGGCGCCTCGTCCGATCGCGACGCGACCGGACTGGGCGATCTCGCGGATGCCGAACGGCTCGAGCACGTTGAGCATGGCCGTGAGCTTGCCGGAGTCGCCGGTCGCCTCGATGGTGACGGCGTCCGTGGACACGTCGACCACCTTGGCGCGGAACAGCTGGACGGTCTCGAGCACCTGTCCGCGGGTCTGCGCGTCGGTGCGGACCTTGATGAGCATCAGCTCGCGCTCCACGGCGGAGGACGAGTCGAGCTCGACGATCTTGAGGACGTTGACGAGCTTGTTGAGCTGCTTGGTGACCTGCTCGAGGGGCAGCTCGTCGACGTTCACGACGATCGTCATGCGGGAGATCTCGGGGATCTCCGTGGGGCCGACGGCGAGGGAGTCGATGTTGAACCCGCGCCGCATGAACAGGCTCGAGACGCGCGCGAGGACGCCGGGCGTGTTCTCGACCAGGACGCTGAGGGTGTGCTGGGTGGTCATGCCGTGTGCCCTGCCTCTCGGTGCCGGTCGCTCACAGGTCCTCGTCCTCCCACTCGGGCGCGAGGTCGCGCGCGATCTTGATGTCGTCGTTGCTGGTGCCGGCGGCCACCATCGGCCAGACCATGGCGTCGCGCTCGACCACGAAGTCGATGACGACGGGTCGGTCGGTGATGGCCATGGCCTGCTCGATGGTGGCGTCGAGCTGGTCGGGGCTGTCGCAGCGCAGGCCGACGCAGCCGTAGGCGTCGGCGAGCTTGACGAAGTCGGGGATGCGGCGCGCACCGATGGACTCCGGGCCGGTGTTCAGGTCGGTGTTGGAGTAGCGGCCCTCGTAGAAGAGGGTCTGCCACTGGCGCACCATGCCGAGCGAGGAGTTGTTGATGACGGCAACCTTGATCGGGATGCCCTCGAGCGCGCAGGTGGCGAGCTCCTGGTTGGTCATCTGGAAGCAGCCGTCGCCGTCGATGGCCCACACGACGGATCCGGGCAGGCCGACCTGCGCACCCATCGCGGCGGGCACCGAGTAGCCCATGGTGCCGGCGCCACCGGAGTTGAGCCACTGGCGGGGACGCTCGAAGTCGATGAAGTGCGTGGCCCACATCTGGTGCTGGCCGACACCGGCCACGTAGGTGGCCTCGGGGCCGGCGATGGCGCTGATCCGCTCGATGACGGTCTGCGGGGCGAGACCCTCGCCGGGCGTGTCGTACGCGACGGGGAACTTGTCCTTAACGGCGAGCATCTGCTGGCGCCAGGCGGTGTAGTCGCCCTTCGTGCCGGTCTCGTCGGCCTGCTTGCGCAGCGTGACGACGAGGTCGGCGATGACCTCGCGGCAGTCGCCGACGATCGGCACGTCGACCTCGCGGTTCTTGCCGATCTCGGCCGGGTCGATGTCGGCGTGGATGACCTTGGCGCCGGGCGCGAAGGTCTCCAGCTGCCCGGTGACGCGGTCGTCGAAGCGGGCGCCGAGCGAGATCAGCAGGTCCGACTTCTGCAGGGCGGCGACGGCGGCGACCGTGCCGTGCATGCCGGGCATGCCGAGGTGCAGCTCGTGGCTGTCGGGGAACGCGCCGCGCGCCATCAGCGTGGTGACGACCGGGATGCCGGTGAGCTCGACCAGCATGGCCAGCTCGGCTGCGGCGTCGGCCTTGATCACACCGCCGCCCACGTACAGGACGGGCCGCTCCGCGGCGGCGATGAGGCGCGCAGCCTCGCGCACCTGCTTGCCGTGGGGGCGCGTGGTCGGCCGGTAGCCCGGCAGCGCGAGCTCGTTCGGCCAGTGGAAGGTGGTGGTGGCCTGCAGCGCGTCCTTCGCGACGTCGACGAGCACGGGTCCGGGGCGGCCGGTGCTGGCGATGTGGAACGCCTCGGCGACGACGGTGGGGATGTCGGCGGGGTCGGTCACGAGGTAGCTGTGCTTGGTGATCGGCATCGTGATGCCGCGGATGTCGGCCTCCTGGAAGCCGTCGGTGCCGATGAGGCTCGACGAGACCTGGCCGGTGATCGCGACGATCGGCACGGAGTCCATGTAGGCGTCGGCGATGGCGGTGACGAGGTTCGTCGCGCCCGGCCCGGAGGTGGCCATGCAGACGCCGACACGGCCCGTGACCATCGCGTAGCCCTGCGCCGCGTGGCCCGCCCCCTGCTCGTGACGCACCAGCACGTGGCGGATGCTCGAGTCGAACAGCGGGTCGTAGGCGGGCAGGATCGCGCCGCCGGGGATGCCGAAGATGACCTCGACACCAGCGTGCTCGAGCGACCGGACGAGGCTCTGGGCGCCCGTCAGCGTGTCGCTGCTCGGCCTCGTGACCACTTCCGTCATCGCTTCGTCCTCATCTCGTCTGGTCGTGCCCGGTGGGTGTGCTGCGTGCTCGTCGGCCCCGGCGTGGCGCCGGCCGGCGTCCTGTCCCCTCGCATGAAAAAACCCCCGGCCAATGATGGCGCACGGAGGGTGACGCGAGACGGCGGGTCGTCGCGTCAGTCGTCTACGACAAGGCGGGTGAACGGCACGTCGACAGTCTCGCCCTCCCGCGCGGCGTGGTCAAGTTCTGAGACAGGACGTACCAGCATCCGGACGGGCTGCCGTCTGGCGGGGTCGATCGTGACCTGGGACGTGCGCTGTCGGCTGGAGGGGACCTTGCTGGTGCGCTGCCTGCGGGGGTCTCGTCGTACTGGTGCGCTGCCTGCGGGGGTCCTGTCTTGCTGGTGCGTAGCCTGCGCGGGTCTTGTCTTGCTGGTGCGCTGCCTCGGCCGGCGCTGGGGGGTGGTCTCCGCAAGGGCCTCGACCGGGCGGCTGGGCGGGCCCGTGGGCTTGGTTCTCGGGCTGTGGCTCGCGTGGGACGCAAGAATCTGCGTTCGTGCGCTGGTTTTCAAGGATGCTGCGTTTGCTACGGGATCCCGTCAGCAACGCAGAAGCGTTCGACCTCAAACGCGCAGACGAAGAATCGTGGGTGCCCTTGGGAGTGGGGTGGGCGGCGCAAACGAAGAATCGTGCGTCCACCCCGAGCGCGACCCGCAGCCCGAGAACCCAGACCAGCGCGGTCGCCAGACGCCCGGTCGAGGCCCTTGCGGAGACCACCTCCACGACCCGCCGCACCGGCGCAGCCCCACCCGAACGAGGAGCCGCACCGACGCAGCCCCACCCGACCGAAACCCACACCAGCGCAGCCGCAGGTCGAGCGAGAAGCCACACCAGCGCAGCCGCAGGTCAGACGAAAGGTCACCAGGGCGAGACGGCGTAGTCCTTGAGGAACACGCCGTGCACGTCCTCGCCGGCCTCGCCGCGGACGATCGGGTCGTACACGCGGGCGGCGCCGTCGACGAGGTCGAGGGGGGCCTTGAAGCCCTCCTCGGCGAGCCGGACCTTGGTGGTGTGGGGACGTTCGTCGGTGATCCAGCCGGTGTCGACGGCCGTCATGAGGATGCCGTCGGTCTCGAGCATCTCCCCCGCGCTCGTGCGGGTCAGCATGTTCAGCGCCGCCTTGCTCATGTTCGTGTGCGGGTGGCCGGGTCCCTTGTAGCGGCGGGAGAACTGGCCCTCCATCGCCGAGACGTTGACGACGTAGGTCCGTCGAGCGGGCGAGGCGGCGAGCGAGGGGCGCAGCCGGCTGATGAGGATGAACGGGGCCGTCTGGTTGCAGAGCTGGACCTCGAGGAGCTCGAGCGCGTCGACCTCGGAGACCGTCTGCACCCAGCTGTTCGTGTCGACGACGTCGGGCACGAGCCCGCCCGCGTCGATGCGGTCCAGGTCGGCCGAGCCCGCCGTCATCGCCTGCTCGAGCCGCTCGGAGAGTCGGTCGGCGGTGGCTGCGTCGGCTGCCAGCACGGGGTGCGACTCGACCGAGCCGACCAGGGCGGCCGGGTGCAGGTCGCTCGTGTGACCGAACGTGACGAGCTCCGGCCCCCCGGTCTCCTGGCTCAGCCCGGGCGGCAGCGGCACGCCCTCGGACTCGGCCAGCGGGCCGTAGGCGCCCGGCGACCGCCGGACCGTCTGCGCCGCATTGTTGATGATGATGTCGAGGTGCCCGCGCGCCGCGAGGTCGTCGGCGAGCCCGACCACCTGCGCGGGGTCGCGCAGGTCGATGCCGACGACCCGCAGTCGGTGCATCCAGTCGGCGCTGTCGGGCAGGCTGGCGAACCGACGCACGGCGTCGCGCGGGAACCGGGTGGTGATGGTGGTCTCGGCGCCGTCGCGCAGCAGCCGCAGCGCGATGTACATGCCGATCTTGGCCCGTCCGCCGGTGAGCAGCGCCCGACGCCCGGTGAGGTCGGTGCGCGCGTCGCGCTTGGCGTGGCTCATGGCCGCGCAGTCGGGGCACAGCTGGTGGTAGAACGCGTCGACGAGGGTGAACTTGCGCTTGCAGATGTAGCACCCGCGGGGCACCTGCAGCACGCCCGCCGTCGCCCCGCGCGCGGTCGACGTCAGCGCGATGCCCGCCGTCTCGTCGTCGATGCGCTGCGCGGAGCCGGTCGCGGTGCGCTCGACGACCTCGCGGTCGGCGGCGGCGGTCGCTGCCCGCGCGGCCCGGCGCCGCTGCTTCTTGACGTCCTTGTAGAACGCGCCGCAGGCACGACGCAGCGCCACGTACGCCTCGTCGTCCTCCCCCAGGAACTGCGCCTCCCCGAGGACCTTCAGGGCGGTCGCGAGCTCCTCGTCGGTGAAGTCGGGCACTACCCGGTGACGGCGCCGTGCGCCGCGGAGCTGACGAGCTTGCGGTACTTGGCGAGCACGCCGGACGTGTACTTGGGCGCCGCCGGCTCCCAGCCGACCTTGCGCCGCTCGAGCTCGTCGTCGTCGATCTCGACCTCGAGGGTGCGGTTGGCGACGTCGAGCGTGATCGGGTCGCCGTCGCGCACGAACGCGATGGGGCCGCCGTCGACGGCCTCGGGGGCGACGTGGCCGACGCACAGCCCGGTGGTGCCGCCGGAGAAGCGGCCGTCCGTGAGCAGCAGGACGTCCTTGCCGAGACCCGCGCCCTTGATGGCCCCGGTGATGGCGAGCATCTCGCGCATGCCCGGTCCGCCCTTGGGTCCCTCGTTGCGGATGACCACGACGTCGCCGGCCGTGATCGTGCCGTCCTCGAGGGCGTCCATCGCGGCGCGCTCGCCGTCGAAGACGCGCGCGGTGCCGCGGAACACGTCGGAGTCGAAGCCGGCGCTCTTCACGACGGCACCCTCGGGCGCGAGCGACCCGCGCAGGATCGTGAGCCCACCGGTCTTGTGGATGGGCGCGTCGAGGGGGCGGATGATGTCGCCGTCGAGGCCGAGGTCGATGTCGGCGAGGTTCTCGGCCATCGTGCGACCCGTGACCGTCATGACGTCGCCGTGCATGAGTCCGGCGTCGAGCAGCGCCTTCATGATGACCGGGATGCCGCCGACCTTGTCGACGTCGTTCATGACGTAGCGGCCGAACGGCTTGAGGTCGCCGAGGTGCGGGACCTTGTCGCCGACGCGGTTGAAGTCGTCGAGGGTGAGCGGCACGCCCGCCTCGCGGGCGATGGCCAGCAGGTGCAGCACGGCGTTGGTGGAGCCGCCGAGCGCCATCACGACCGTGATCGCGTTCTCGAAGGCCTCGAGCGTCATGATGTCGCGGGCGGTGATGCCCCGGCGCAGCAGCTCGACGACGGCCTCGCCCGACTTGGCGGCGTAGTCGTCACGACGACGGTCCGGGGCGGGCGGCGCGGCCGAGCCGGGCAGGCTCATGCCGAGCGCCTCGGCGGCGGACGCCATCGTGTTCGCGGTGTACATGCCGCCGCAGGCGCCCTCGCCGGGACAGATCGCCCGCTCGATGCGGTCGACCTCCTCGCGCGTGATGAGCCCCTTGATGCAGGCACCGACGGCCTCGAAGGCGTCGATGATCGTGACGTCCTTGCCGTCGACGTTGCCGGGCATGATCGAGCCGGCGTAGAGGAACACGCTGGACAGGTCGAGGCGTGCGGCCGCCATCAGCATGCCGGGCAGGCTCTTGTCGCAGCCGGCCAGCAGCACCGAGCCGTCGAGCCGCTCGGCCATCATCACGGTCTCGACGGAGTCGGCGATGATCTCGCGGCTGACGAGCGAGAAGTGCATGCCCTCGTGGCCCATGCTGATGCCGTCGGAGACGCTGATGGTGCCGAACTCCAGCGGGTAGCCGCCTGCGGCGTGCACACCCGTCTTGACCGCCTTGGCGAGCCGGTCGAGCGAGAGGTTGCAGGGGGTGATCTCGTTCCAGCTGGACGCGACGCCGACCTGCGGCTTCGGCCAGTCCTCGTCGCCCATGCCCACCGCGCGCAGCATGCCGCGCGCGGCGGTCTTCTCGAGACCGTCGGTGACGTCGCGACTGCGGGGCTTGATGTCGACGCCGGGCTCGGGCGTCGGGGCGGGGCGGCGTTCGGGGGTCTCGCTGGGCATGGGCTGATCCTACGACCGGGCGGCTCGGCGGCGTCCGCTGGTCATGTCGCCGCCTCGTCGGCCCGGACGAGCAGCCGCACGGCGAGGCGACGCAGCCGCTGCTCGTCGTCGCGACGCGCGACCTGGAGCCTCGCGCTCATGGCCTGCGGCGTGATCCCGAGCTCCTGCGCAGCGGCCCGCTGCGTCGCATGCCGTTC
>NZ_JAMXRU010000115.1 GCF_024124745.1 Aeromicrobium sp. CnD17-E | reverse complement strand
CGCCGCGTCGGCCTCGGCCTGCACGTACGCCCGCGCCTGCGCCATCACCGGGTGCACCCGCAGCGCGGCCAGCACCTCCGCGACGACCGTCTCGTCCTCGATCGGGCCCGACAGCCGCTCGCGCAGCTGCGCGTCGGCCGGGTCGTCGCCGCGCAGCGCGAGCAACGTGGGCAGCGTCGGCACGCCCTCGCGCAGGTCGGTGCCCGGCGTCTTGCCCGAGTCGTCGCTCTCGCTCGCGATGTCGAGCACGTCGTCGCTCAGCTGGAACGCGACGCCGATCCGCTCGCCGAACTCGGTGAGCGCCGCCTCGACGTCGTCGCCCGCACGCGACGCCCGCGCGCCGAAGCGGGCCGACGTGGCGATCAGCGACCCGGTCTTGTCGGCCACCACGTCGAGGTAGTGCTGCAAGGCGTCCTCGCCCTCGGCCGGACCCACCGTCTCGCGGATCTGTCCCCGGACGAGCCGCGAGAAGGTCTCGGCCTGGATGCGCACGGCCTCTGTGCCGAGGGTCGAGACCAGCTCCGACGCCTGCGCGAACAGGTAGTCGCCGACGAGGATCGCCAGCGAGTTGCCCCAGCGGTCGTTCGCGCTCGGAGCGCCTCGACGCAGCGGGGCCTCGTCCATCACGTCGTCGTGGTACAGCGTGGCCAGGTGGGTCAGCTCGACGACCAGCGCCGACGGCACGACGTCGGGGTGGTCGGCGTCGCCCAGCTGAGCCGCCAGCACGACGAGGAGCGGACGGAAGCGCTTGCCCCCGGCGTTCACGAGATGGGCGGCCGCCTCGGCGATGAACGGATCAGGACTGTCGACGGCCGCGGCGAGCCGCGCCTCGACAGCCTCGACGCCACGGCGCACGCGCTCCTCGAGCTCCGGCTCGTCGAACGAGAATCCCAGCGACACGTCCCGGCTCCTGGTCACAGTCGGCTCAGCGCACGAAGGTTCCCGCGTGCTGAGCGAGGTCGAGCACCGGACCTGGGAGGATGCCCAGGACCATGGTGCCCGCAGCGGCTGCTGCGATGACCACCGTAGTCAAGACGCTGGGAAGTGCCACGGTCGGGCCGTCGCCGACGGGGTCGGTGAAGAACATCAGCACGATCACCCGCACGTAGAAGTAGGCCGCCACGGCACTCGTCAGCACGCCCGCGACCACCAGGGCGCCGTAGCCGCCCGACCACGCCGCGCTGAACACGCTCCACTTGCCGATGAAGCCGCCGGTGAGCGGGATCCCCGCGAACGACAGCATGAACAGCGCGAAGGACCCGGCCAGGAACGGCGACTCCTTGCCCAGGCCCGCCCAGCGCGACAGGTGGGTGGTCTCCCCGCCCGCGTCCCGCACGACCGTCACCACCGCGAACGCGCCGATCGACGAGACACCGTAGACGCCCAGGTAGAACAGCAGGCCGGAGACCGACGTGATGCGCTCGGAGTCGGCCACGTAGGCCCCGGCGAGACCGACCAGGAGGAACCCGGCGTGCGCGACGGAGGAGTAGGCCAGCATCCGCTTGACGTCCGTCTGCGCGATGGCGACCAGCGAGCCGACCACCATGGTGAGCAGCGCCACGACCCACAGCAGCGGCCGCCAGTCCCACGACGCACCGCCGAACGCGACGAACAGCACGCGCATGAACGCGACGAACGCCGCCGCCTTGGTGCCCGCGGCCATGAACGCCGTCACCGGCGTCGGCGCCCCCTGGTAGACGTCCGGCGTCCACTGGTGGAAGGGCACGGCCCCGACCTTGAACAGCATGCCGACGCTGATCAGGCCGATGGCCGCGAGCAGCAGGTGCTCGCCGCCGGTGCGGCTGGTCACCGCCGTGTCGATGTCGGCCAGGCGGAAGCTGCCCGCGTAGCCGTAGGCGAGCGCCACGCCGTAGAGGAAGAACACCGAGGAGAACGCACCGAGCAGGAAGTACTTGAGCGACGCCTCCTGGCTGACGAGCCGCCGACGCCGCGCCAGCCCGCACAGCAGGTACAGCGGCAGGCTCATGACCTCCAGGCCGACGAACATCGTGACGAGGTCGTTCGCCGACGCGAACAGCATCATGCCCGCGAGCGCGAACAGCAGCAGCGGGAAGGTCTCGGTGTGCTCGAGGCGCAGCCGGGTCGCCTCCGCCTCGCCCGCCGATCCCGGCGGGTCGACCGCGCGACCCGTGAAGGCGCTGAGCCCGCCGTCGAGCCGGCGCTCGGCGAAGAGCGCGAGGCTGAGCAGGGCGAACACGAGGAGCAGCCCCCACGTGAGCACGCCGGGCCCGTCGACGGTCACCGCGCCCTCGGCCACGGGGGTCCCGCGGCCGACGACGTCGCCGTCGACACGGTCGAGCGACACGTACACGCGGACGGTGTCGAGGAGTGCGGCGAGCAGGCCCAGGCCGGCCAGCACCGCCTGCGCGGTGAACCGCGTGCGCCGGGGCCAGAAGGTCTCCACGAGCACCGCGACCATGGCCACGCCCGCGACGACGAGCAGCGGGGACAGCAGCGACCACTCGATCGTGGGTGCGGCGATGTCGGGCCGGTCGGCCAGCAGCAACGTCGCCATCAGTGACCACCCTCCGTGTCGGTGAGCTCGCTCATCGGTGCGTAGGAGCCGGAGAACGAGATGCCGTCGAGGTCAGCCGGGGTGCGGGGCGCCGGGTCCCCGACGCCCACGTGGCTCACCACCTCGTCCACGGCCGGGTTCACGAGGTCGAGCAGCGGCTGCGGGAAGAAGCCGAGCCCGACGATCAGCACGACCGCCGGCGCCAGCGCCGCCACCTCGCGGTGGTCGAGGTCGCGCAGGTGCTCGACCTCCGGCTGCAGCGGACCGGTCATGGTCCGCTGGTACATGATCAGGATGTACAGCGCCGCGAGCACGATGCCGAGCGTGGCCAGCACCGCCGCCGGCACCGAGCGCGTGAACGTGCCCGCCAGCACCATGAACTCGCTCACGAACGGCGCCAGCCCTGGCAGCGACAGGCTCGACAGGCCGGCCAGCAGGAGGATGCCCGAGAGCACCGGCGCGACCTTCTGCACGCCGCCGAAGTCGCTGATGCTGGCCGAGCCGCGACGGGCGACCATCATGCCGGTCACGAGGAACAGCGCCGCGGTCGAGAGCCCGTGGTTGAACATGTAGAGCGTCGACCCGGCCGTCGCCGTGTGGGTGAAGGTGAAGATGCCGAGGATGATGAAGCCGAAGTGCGACACCGACGTGAACGCCACCAGCCGGCGGACGTCGTCCTGGCCGATCGCGAGCAGCGCCCCGTAGAGGATGCTGACGACCGCGAGCATGATGACGACGGGGCTGGCCCACTCCGACGCCCCCGGGAACAGCTCCAGGCACCACCGCAGCATCCCGAACGTGCCGACCTTGTCGATGATGCTGACCATCAGCACCGACGTCGCGGGCGTGGCGGTGCCGGCGGCGTCGGGCAGCCACGTGTGGAACGGGAACAGCGGCGCCTTGATCGCGAACGCCGCCATGAACCCCAGGAACAGGAGCCGCTCCGTGGTCGTTCCGACGTCGAGCCCCGACAGGTCCGACAGCAGGTAGGTCGGGTCGCCGGCACGGGCGGTGACGACGTAGAGGCCGACGATCGAGGCGAGCATGAGCAGGCCACCGACCAGGTTGTAGATGAGGAACTTCACGGCGGCGTAGGTGCGACCCGCGCCGCCGTAGGACCCGATGAGGAAGTAGATCGGGATCAGCGTGGCCTCGAAGAGCACGTAGAACAGGAAGGCGTCGGTGGCGCAGAAGACGCCGATCGCGAGCGCCTCCAGGACGAGCATCCAGGCGAGGTAGGAGTTGACGCTGCGGGCCGCGGGCAGGCGGTCCGCCCACGCGGCCAGCAGGACGATCGGCACGAGCACCGTCGTGAGGAGCACGAGCGTGAGCCCGATGCCGTTGACCCCGAGCGCGTAGTGCACCCCGAGCGGGCCGATCCACTCGTGCTGCTCGGTCAGCTGGTAGCCGCCCGCGGCGACGTCGAAGCGTGCCGTGACGTACAGCGCGAGCGCGAGCGCCACGAGCGACGCCGCCAGTGCGACGACCTTGACCGTCCGGGCGGCGGCGGCCGTGCGCGGCATCAGCGTGACGACCAGCGCACCGACGAGCGGGGTGGCGGCGAGGACGGACAGGATCATGCGAGCGTCACCGCCAGGAGTGCGAGCACCACGACGAGCGAGCCGACGAGGATGCTGAGGGCGTAGCTGCGGACGTAGCCCGTCTGGGGCGTGCGCAGGAACTGGGACGTGTCACCGAGTCGGTCGGCGAGACCGCGGACGAGGCCGTCGACGAGTCGCGCGTCGAGGAAGACCAGCACCCGCGTGAGGTGCCGCGTGGGCCGCACCACGAGCGTGTCGTTGACCGCGTTGCCGTAGAGCTCGTGCCGGCCGGCGCGGGTGAGCACCGAGACGTCGGCGTCGGCGGGCGCGGTCCCGGCGATCGGCGAGCGCGTGTACGTGGACCAGGCGAGCGCGACGCCGACCGCGACCACCGCCGTGACGATGATCGACATGCCCCAGGCGGGCACCGCGAGCTCGTGGTGCTCGGTGTGCCCGACCACCGGCTCGAGCCAGTGCTCGATCCAGCCGCCGAGCACGAGCACGCCACCGAGGACCGACAGGGCCGCGAGCACCACGAGCGGCACCGTCATCACGCGCGGCGACTCGTGAGGGTGCACGTCGTCGAGCCAGCGCTTCGGCGACGTGAACGTCATGACCATGAGACGCGTCATGTAGAACGCCGTCACGCCCGCGCCGAGCAGGGCGGCCAGACCGACCCAGAACGACTCCCCGAATGCCGCCTCGATGATCCTGTCCTTGGAGAAGAAGCCCGAGAAGCCGGGGAAGCCGATGATCGCCAGGTAGCCGAGCCCGAAGGTGGCGAACGTGACCGGCATGGCCCGGCGCAGCGCACCGTAGTGCCGCATGTCGACGTCGTCGCTCATCCCGTGCATGACCGAGCCGGCACCGAGGAACATGTTGGCCTTGAAGAAGCCGTGCGTGACCAGGTGGAAGATCGCGAACGCGTAGCCCGCGGGCCCCAGCCCGGCCGCCAGCATCATGTAGCCGATCTGGCTCATCGTGGACCCGGCGAGCGCCTTCTTGATGTCGTCCTTCGTGCAGCCGATCCCCGCACCGGCGAGCAGCGTGACCAGGCCGACCACCACCACCGCCGTCTGCGCGACCGGCGCCGCGTCGAAGATGCCGTTGCTGCGCACCACCAGGTAGACGCCGGCGGTGACCATCGTGGCCGCGTGGATGAGCGCCGACACCGGCGTCGGGCCCTCCATCGCGTCCAGGAGCCACGCCTGCAGCGGCACCTGGGCCGACTTGCCGCACGCGCCCAGCAGCAGGAGCAGCCCCAGCGCCGTCGCCACCGACTCGCTCGCCTGCCCCGCGACCGTCGCGTTCACCGCCTGGATCGACGACGTCCCGAGCTGGGCGAACATCAGCATGATCGCCAGCGCCATGCCGACGTCGCCCACCCGGTTCAGCACGAACGCCTTCTTGGCCGCCGCAGCCGCCGACGGCTTGTGCTGCCAGAACCCGATGAGCAGGTACGACGCCAGCCCCACGCCCTCCCAGCCGAGGAAGAGCACCAGGTAGTCGTCGGCCAGCACGAGGGTGAGCATGGCGGCCACGAAGAGGTTCAGGTACGCGAAGAAGCGACGACGACGCTCGTCGTGCGCCATGTAGCCGATCGAGTAGACGTGGATGAGCGTGCCCACCCCGGTGACCAGCAGCACGAACAACGCCGACAACGGGTCGAACCGGTACGCCATGTCGACGTGGAACGGCCCCGACGAGATCCACGTGAACAACGTGCCGGCCACCGACCGGTCGTCCTCGGGACGACCGAGCAGCTGCACGAACGCCACCAGGCCGATCACGAACGCGACCGCCGACGCGACCGTGCCGACCAGGTGGCCGACCCGGTCACCCTCCTTGCCCCACACGAGCAGGCCGAGACCGCTCACGAGCGGCACCACGACGACCAGCCAGACGAGATCGAGCACGCCCGCCCCCTAGAGCTTCAGCAGGCTCGCGTCGTCGACCGAGGTCGTGCGACGCGTGCTGTAGATGGACACGATGATCGCCAGCCCCACCACGACCTCGGCGGCTGCGACGACCATGACGAAGAACGCCGCGATCTGGCCGTCGAGGGTGCCGTGCTGGCGCGAGAACGTGACGAGCGCGAGGTTCGTCGCGTTCAGCATCAGCTCGACGCACATGAACACGACGATCGCGTTGCGGCGCACCAGCACGCCCACCGCACCGATGGTGAAGAGGATCATCGAGAGGGTCAGGTACTCGTTCACTCGTCCTCCTCCCGGCCCACGGCCCCGGACCCCCGCCGGGGCTCACCGTCCCGGCCCACGGCCCCGGACCCCCGCCGGGGCTCGTCCTCGTCGTCCTCGCGACGGAGCTGGCGCGAGACCACGTGGATGTCGTCGTCGAACCCGTCGCGCAGCTGCCCGCGCGCCACGATGCTCGGCGACACCGAGTCCGCCGCCGGGCTGCCGTCGGGCAGCGGGGCGGGGGTGTCGACCGCGTTGTGGCGGGCGAACACGCCAGGCGTCGGCGGGTTGCCGGGGTGGCGGCCGGTCGCCGCGTACTCCGCCATGCGGTCGCGCGCGATCTCGGCCTGGCTGCGCCGCGGCGTGAGTGCCTCGCGGTGGGCCAGCACCATGGCCCCGAGCACCGCCGTCACCAGCAGGGCCGCGGTGAGCTGCATCGCCACCACGTACGGACCGAACATCAGCGCGGCCAGCCCGTAGACGTTGCCGTCCTCGTTCGCCGAGCGCAGACCCGTCACCGGCCCCAGCGTCGTCTGCCCGACCGCCGTCACGAGCACGAACCCGAAGCCGAGACCGGCCACCGTGGCCGCCAGCCGCTGGCCGCGGATCGTCTCGGTCAACGACTCCCGCGACTCGACGCCGACCAGCATCAGCACGAAGAGGAACAGCATCATGATCGCGCCGGTGTAGACGATGATCTGCACCGCGAACAGGAACGGGGCGCCCTGCGCCGCGTACAGCACCGCCAGCCCCACCATCACGACGGCCACGCTGAGCGCGGCGTGCACGGCCTTGCGGGCGAACAGCAGCCCCAGGGCCGCCACCACCACGACGGGCGCGACGATCCAGAACGCGGTCACTCGGTCGCCTCCCCGTGCGTGACCTCGACCACCGGGAGCGTCTTGCCCGCGTAGTATTCGTGGTGGTCGTCGCTGATGAGCATGGCGTGCGGCGGCTCGACCATCCCGGGCAGCAGCGGCGCCAGCAGGTCGGACTTCTCGTAGATGAGGTCGGCGCGGTTGTCGTCGGCCAGCTCGTACTCGTTGGTCATCGTCAAGGCGCGCGTCGGGCACGCCTCGATGCACAGCCCGCAGAGGATGCAGCGCAGGTAGTTGATCTGGTAGACGCGGCCGTACCGCTCCCCCGGGCTGAAGCGCTCCCCTCCCCCGTCGGTGCCGTCGGAGGTGCCGTTCGACGCGCCCTCGACGTAGATCGCGTCGGCCGGGCACGCCCACGCGCACAGCTCGCAGCCCACGCACTTCTCGAGCCCGTCGGGCCAGCGGTTCAGCTGGTGCCGGCCGTGGAACCGCGGCGCCGTGGGCTTCTTCTCGAAGGGGTACTGCTCCGTGACGGGCTTGCGAAACATCGTGCGGAACGTGACGCCGAAGCCGGCGATCGGGTCCCACAGCGTCTCCTTCAGGCTGCCTCCGCCCTTGGTGTCGCTCATCGTCGGACGCCCTCCTTCTGGTTCCAGGTCTGGTCGGGCATCGGCGGCGTCGGGTAGGAGCCGCCACCGTCGTCGGTCGGCGCAGGCGCATCGACCTCGGTCGTCCGCCCGGGGTCGGACGGCTTCCGCTCGGGCAGGAGCAGGCTCACCAGCAGCACCGCGGCGGCCACGCCGGCCGCGACGAACAGCGTCCGCTGGTCGAAGGTGCCGTCGGTCATGCCCTTGCGGACGACGATGACCGCGACGATCCAGACCAGCGAGATCGGGATGAGCACCTTCCAGCCGAAGGCCATGAACTGGTCGTAGCGCATGCGGGGCAGGGTGCCGCGCAGCCAGACGAACAGGAAGATGAAGCCCAGCGTCTTGCCGAGGAACCAGAGCACCGGCCAGTAGCCCTCGTTCGCGCCCGGCCACAGCGTGCCGATGCCGAACGGGGCGCGCCAGCCGCCCAGGAACAGCGTCGTCGCGATCGCGGAGACCGTGACCATGTTGATGTACTCGGCCAGGAAGAACAGCGCGAACTTCAACGACGAGTACTCGGTGTGGAAGCCGCCGACCAGCTCGCCCTCGGCCTCCGGCAGGTCGAACGGGGCGCGGTTCGTCTCCCCGACCATCGCGATCACGTAGATGATGAACGACGGCAGCAGCGGCAGGACGTACCAGACGTCCTCCTGGGCGGCGACGATCTCGCTCGTCGACATCGTGCCCGCGTAGAGGAAGACGGTGACGAAGCTCAGGCCCATCGCCACCTCGTAGGAGATGACCTGGGCGCTCGAGCGCAGGCCGCCGAGGAGGGAGTAGGTCGAGCCCGACGACCAGCCGGCGAGCACGATCCCGTAGACGCCGATCGAGGTGACCGCCAGGACGTACAGCACGGCGACCGGCATGTCGGTGAGCTGCAGCGGCGTGACGGTGTCGGTGAACGGGATCCGCACCTCCGGCCCGAACGGGATGACCGCCCAGGCCAGGAAGGCGGGGATGGTGGCGATGATCGGCGCCAGCACGTAGACGACCTTGTCGGCCGCCTTGACGACGATGTCCTCCTTGAGCGCCAGCTTCACGCCGTCGGCCAGCGACTGCAGGAGTCCGAAGGGTCCGTGCACGTTGGGGCCCACACGGTGCTGCATGCGCGCCACCACGCGGCGCTCGAACCAGATGTTGAACAGCGTGTAGACCACCAGGACCACGAAGACCAGCAGCGCCTTCAGCGCCACCACCCAGAACGCCTCGTTGCCGAACGCCTCGCTCATCGCTGGTCGCCTCCCGCCAGCAGACGGACGGTGGAGCCGTGGTCGGCGCCCAGGGTGCCGCGCAGGTGGACGCCGTTGTTGCCGGGGGCCCACACGACGCCGTCGGGCAGGTCGGCCACCTCGGCGGGGAACGACGCGCTGCCGAGGTCGGTGGCGATCGTGGCGACGCCGCCCGGCTCGACGCCGGCCGCGGCCAGCGTCGCGGCCGAGGCCTTCAGCACCGCGCG
>NZ_JAMXRU010000114.1 GCF_024124745.1 Aeromicrobium sp. CnD17-E | reverse complement strand
CCGGCGCAGCGCGTCGACGCGCTCGAGCCTGGCGCGCCAGGCGGCGTCGGTCGCGGCGTCGGCGGCGACCGCGGCCAGCGCGTCCTCGTCGACCTCGACCGGACGCACGGGCAGCCAGCCGTCGACGGCGTCCAGCGGGGTGCTCGTGACGTCGCCGCCGAGCAGCGAGGTCGTGCCGAGACCGCACGCGTACGGCAGCTCGGGCAGGGCCGCCGCGAGCGCGACGCCCGCGGCCAGGCCCACCGACGACTCGACGGCGCTGGAGACGACGACGGGCAGGCCGATCTCCTCGGCCACGCGCAGGCAGGCGCGCACCCCGCCGAGCGGCTGCACCTTCAGCACGGCGACGTCGGCGGCCTCGAGGTCGCGGACGCGGTAGGGGTCGGCGGCGCGTCGGATCGACTCGTCGGCGGCCACGGGCACGTCGACCCGGCGGCGGACCAGCGCGAGCTCCTCCACCGAGGCGCACGGCTGCTCGACGTACTCGAGCGTGCCGACGGCGTCCAGAGCCTTCACGGCCGCGACCGCGTCGTCGACGGACCAGCCGCCGTTGGCGTCGACCCGCACCCGACCCTCGCTCCCGAGGACGTCGCGGACGGCCTCGACGCGTGCGACGTCGTCGGCCAGCGCCTGGCCGCGCTCGGCCACCTTGACCTTGGCGGTCGAGGCGCCCGAGGCACGCACGATCTGCGCCGCCTGCTCGGGGCCGACGGCAGGCACGGTCGCGTTCACGGGCACGCGGTCGCGGACGGGCTCGGGCCAGCCGTCGTGGGCGGCCTCGAGCGCGGCTCGCAGCCACGGCACGCACTCCTCGTCGTCGTAGTCGAGGAACGGGCTGAACTCGCCCCAGCCGGCGGCGCCGCGCACCAGGAGGCCCTCGCGTCGGTGGATGCCCCGGAACCGGACGGGCATCCCGATCGCGAACGTGTGCACCTGCCGAGGGTAGCGGCGCGGCAGCGTCGGGGCCCGGGGGTGAGGTCGCGCACAGCCACGCCGGGCCGCACTGCGACGTCAGGTGCGCCGTGCAACGGTGGACGCATGTCGACCATCGCCATCGTCGGGGGCCACGGACAGATCGCCCTCCACCTCATCGAGCAGCTCCGCGCACGCGACCACGACGTCGTCGCGCTCATCCGCAACGACGCGCACACGAGCGACGTCGAGCAGCGGGGGGCCACGGCCCGCCGGCTCGACATCGAGCAGCAGGACGCCGACGCGTTCGCGTCCGTGTTCGACGGCTGCGACGCGGTCGTCTTCGCCGCCGGTGGCGGACCGGACGGCAACATCGGCCGCAAGCGCGCCGTCGACCTCGAGGGCTCGCTGAAGTCGGTCGAGGGCGCCCGGATCGCGGGCATCCGTCGCTTCGTGCAGGTCTCCGCGATCGGCGTCGACCTGCCGCTGCCCGAGGACACCGACGACGTGTGGCGCGCCTACGTCGAGGCCAAGCGCGACGCCGACGTCGCGCTGCGCGAGAGCGGCCTGGACTGGACGATCGTCCGCCCCGGCAAGCTCACCGACGACCCCGCCCGCGGCACGGTCACGCTGGGCGACTCCGTGGCCCGCGGCGAGGTCCCGCGGGCCGACGTCGCCGCCGTGCTCGCCGAGATCCTCCACACCGGCGCCGGCATCGGCCGCCAGTGGGACCTCGTCACCGGCGAGACCCCCGTCGACGAGGCCGTCGCCTCCGCCTGACCCCCTCCCCGGGGCGCCGGATCCGCACGTTCACGTGGGGCCCCACCCAAACCAGCTCCCCCCACCGCAACCATGCGCCGGATCCGCACGTTTACGTGGGGCCCCACGCAAACGGTCAGAAGAGGCGACGGACGGCGAGGCGGTCGACCTTTCCGTTCGGCAGGAGCGGGACGCTGTCGACGAGGGTGACGTCGCGCGGCGCCCACCGGCGCGGCAGTCCCTGCTCCTCGAGCGTGTCGCGGAGGCGGTCGGCGGACACCGCGTCGAGGCAGGTGGCGTCGGCCGGGACCACTACGGCCACCACCCGGGTGCCCCACTCGTCGTCGGGCACGCCGGCGACGGCCGCGTCGTGCACCTCCGGCAGCGCGCGCAGCGCCCGCTCGACCGCGGGCAGGGGCACGTTCACCCCACCGCTCACGACGACGTCGTCGGCGCGACCCACGACGCTGAGCACGCCGTCGGGGCCGACGGTGCCGAGGTCGGCGGTGTCGAACCACTCGTCGGTGCGCGCGACGTCGCCGTAGCCGTCGAAGAGCACCGGCCCCGCCAGCTGCACCCGACCCACGCCGTCGCGTGCGTCGACCACCCGCACGCGCACGCCGTCGAGCGGGACGCCGTCGTACACGCACCCTCCGCTCGTCTCGCTCATCCCGTAGGTGCGCACGACCCGCACGCCCGCCGACGTCGCCTGCTCGCGCAGCGTCGGGTCGAGCGCGGCACCGCCCACCAGCACCGCGTCGAGCGCCGCGAGCGCGTCGAGCCGACCCGCCGACGCCAGGCGGTGCAGCTGGGTGGGCACGAGCGACGCGTAGGTGCGGGGGCCGTCGAGCTCGCGCAGCGCGTCGACGAGGTCGTCGTGGTCGTCGAGGAGCACCGGCTCCTGGTCCGCGAGGAGGGAGCGGACCAGCACCTGCAGGCCGCCGACCCCGCTGACGGGCAGCGCCAGCAGCCACTGGCCGGGACCGCCGAGACGGGCGTGCGTGGCCCGCGCCGACGCCAGCACCGCAGTGCGCGACAGTCGCACGTCCTTCGGCTCGCCGGTGCTGCCCGACGTGCGCACGACGAGCGGCTCGACGTCGTCGCCGGCCACCCAGGGACGCAGCAGGTCGAGCACGTCGCGCGCCGAGCCCGACACCGGGCGCAACGACGCCGACCCGGTCAGGAGCCCGGCTCCCACTCCTCGGTCTCCGGCTCCTCGTCGAGCGGGTCGCGCACCGGACGCGACTGGTAGAGCGCGGCCGCGCCCGTCACGAGGGCCCCGAACCCGGCGGCGAGCGGCAGCCAGCCGCCGTCGGACGTCACCGCCAGCCACACGAAGATGCCGGTCAGCAGCACCAGGACGAACGGGAACGGCGGCTGCGTCATCCCCCCACCCTAGGCGCTGGCACACTGTCCGCTGAACCCTAGGAGCATCGTGACCGACCGCAGCAGCGCGACCCTCTCGCAGTGGGTCGAGGGGGCCCGCCCCCGCACCCTTCCCGCCGCCGTCGCCCCCGTGCTGGCCGGCACCGGCGTGGCGGCGTACGTGGCCGACGTGGCCTGGGGCAAGGCGCTGCTCGCTATGGGCGTGTCCCTCGCGCTGCAGATCGGCGTGAACTACGCCAACGACTACTCCGACGGCATCCGTGGCACCGACGACGACCGCGTCGGTCCGCTGCGGCTGGTCGGGTCGGGGCTGGCCCGACCCTCGGCGGTCAAGGCGGCGGCGCTCGGCTTCCTCGGCCTTGGCGCGCTGCTCGGCCTGGCCCTCGCGGCCACGACGACGTGGTGGCTGCTGCTCGTCGGCGTCGCCGCCCTCGGCGCGGCCTGGACCTACACCGGCGGTCCGAACCCCTACGGCTACCGCGCGCTCGGCGAGGTGAGCGTGTTCCTGTTCTTCGGGCTGGTCGCCGTCCTCGGCACCGTCTACGTGCAGGTCGAGGGGCTGCCGTGGGAGGCCTGGGCGGCAGCCGTCGGCGTCGGCGCGCTCGCCTGCGCGATCCTCGTGGCCAACAACCTGCGCGACATCCCCACCGACGTCGAGGCGGGCAAGCGGACGCTCGCCGTCGTCCTCGGCGACGCCCGCTCGCGGCAGTTCTACGCCGCACTCGTCGGGCTCAGCGCCGCGCTCGCCGTCGCACTCGCCGTGGGCGCCACGCCCTGGGCCCTGCTCGCCCTGCCCGGTCTGCTGCCCGCCGTCCCCGCCCTGCGGGCGGTGCTCTCGGACGCCCGCGGACCCGCGCTGGTGCCCGTGCTGAAGGCCACCGGTGTCGCCGAGCTGCTCTGGTCGGCCGGGCTCGCCCTCGGGCTCGTCCTCGGCCGATGACCTCCGACCGGGGCAGGCTCGTGGTGGGCGTCGTCTCCGACACCCACGCCCCCAGGTTCTGGAAGGGCATGCCCGAGCGGGTGGCCGAGGAGCTGCGCGACGTCGACCTCGTCCTGCACGCCGGCGACGTCTGCCAGCCGTCCGTGCTCGAGGAGCTCGCGACCCTCGCGCCGGTGCACGTGGTGCTGGGCAACAACGACGGGCCCGACGTCGCAGCCTGGGGTGCGCCCGAGACCCTCGAGCTCGACCTCGCGGGCGTCCGGGTCGCGATGATCCACGACGCCGGCCAGAAGCAGGGTCGCGTCCGACGGATGCGGCGACGCTTCCCCGACGCCGACGTCGTCGTGTTCGGGCACTCGCACATCCCGTGGGACGAGACCGACGAGGCCGGCCCCCGGATCCTCAACCCCGGCTCGCCGACCGACAAGCGACGTCAGCCGCACGGGACCGTCGGCCGGCTGGTGCTCGCCGACGGGGCCGTCGAGTCGTGGACGCTCGTGGAGGTCAGCTGACCCGGCTCAGTCGACGTCCGGCAGCAGGCCGGTCGCGTCGTACTCGGCCAGCCGCTGCGTCCACGGCGCGAGGTCGATGCCTCGCTGCGCCAGCCACGCGTCGTCGTAGTAGGTGCTGAGGTAGCGCTCCCCCGCGTCGCACAGGAGCGTGACGATGCTGCCGCTCTCCCCCGCCGCGCGCATCCGCGTCGCCACGGTCAGCGACGCCCACACGTTCGTGCCGGTCGAGCCACCCACCAGACGGCCCAGCCGGTCGCTCGTCCAGCGCATCGTCGCGATCGACGCGGCGTCGGGCACGCGCAGCATGTCGTCGATGACGCCACCGACGAACGACGGCTCCACCCGCGGCCGGCCGATGCCCTCGATCCGCGACGACACCCCCGTCACGACGTCGGACGTGTCCTGCTCCCAGCCGTCGAGGAACGCGGAGTTCTCGGGGTCGGCGACGAGCAGCGACGTGGGGTGACGCCGGTAGCGCAGGTAGCGGCCGATGGTCGCGGACGTGCCGCCCGTGCCCGCGCTCACGACCACCCACGCGGGCACCGGGTGCCGTTCGGCCGACATCTGCTCGAAGATCGACTCCGCGATGTTGTTGTTGCCGCGCCAGTCCGTCGCCCGCTCGGCGTACGTGAACTGGTCCATGTAGTGGCCGTCGCACTCCTCGGCCACCCGGCGCGCCTCGTCGTACACGTCGGCCGCGTTCTCGACGAAGTGGCAGCGGCCGCCGTACCACTCGATGAGCGCGACCTTCTCCGCGCTCGTCGCGGCCGGCATGACGGCGACGAACGGCAGCCCGACGAGACGGGCGAAGTAGGCCTCGCTGACAGCCGTCGACCCGCTCGAGGCCTCGACCACCGTCGAGCCCGGGCCGATCCACCCGTTGCACAGGGCGTGCAGGAACAGCGACCGGGCCAGCCGGTGCTTCAGGCTGCCGGTGGGGTGCACCGACTCGTCCTTCAGGTACAGGTCGACGTCGGGGGTGGCGACGGGCAGCGCGTGCAGGTGCGTGTCGGCGCTGCGGTTGGCGTCGGCCTCGACGCGGCGGATCGCCTCGTCGATCCAGGCGCGGACCTCAGTCGACGTCTTCGGCACTGCGGGACTCCTCGATGCGCGACGTCATGCGTTCGGCGCGTTCCTGCAGCTGGAGCGCGACCTGCTCGCGCATACCGGCGAGCAGGAAGATCGAGATGACGGAGGAGATGATCATGGCGGCGAGCAGCACGAGCAGGTTGGTCAGCTCGTCGAACTCCAGGAAGGTGCGCCCGATGCCCCACAGCAGCAGGTAGGTGACGGCCAGGACGCTGAGCCGCGCGAGCGTGTACCTCCAGAACGCCTTCATGCGTCGAGCCTAGTCGGCGCCGGGAAGCCCCTCGTCGGCACCCGTTGCAGGCCTCCGGCGGTCGTCGTCGCGTCCGCGACGGTCGGGCGGCGCGGGTTGAGGGCCGCAGGTACGGTGGCGCCATGGGCAAGGCACTGATCGCGATCGTCGCCGTCGTGCTGCTCGTCTACGCCTTCTTCGACCTCCTGGCCACACCGCGCCAGCAGGTTCGCGGACTGCCGAAGCCCGCGTGGTTCGTCGTCATCCTGCTGCCGTTCGTCGGCCCCCTCGCGTGGATGTTCCTGGGCACGCAGTCGCGCAAGGGTCGCCCCCCGCGCGACTCCGGCTACGGCTGGCCCGGCGGCCGTCCCCCCACCCGCGGCCCCGACGACGACCCCGACTACCTCCGCGGCCTCTAACCACTCCCCTTCCCCGCGTTTTGTGGACCTGATGACGGTTGCCCGCCGGCTTTTCGTCATGAAGTCCACGAAACGCGGATTCGAGCTGGACGCCGGGCTCATGCGAAGAGTGCGGTCCACGACGCGGAGAACCAGGGTCGCGGGCCGTCGTAACCGCGGTCGACGAGCGCACGGTGCACCCGACGCACGACGTCCCGCGGCAAGCGCGCGTCGACGGCCGCGACGACGATGACGCGGTAGCCCAGCGCCTCGAGCGCTTCACGACGTCGCCGGTCGCGCGCCCACTGCTGCGCATCGGTCTCGTGGTGGCGGCCGTCGTACTCGACCACCACCTTCCACGCCGAGAACAGCAGGTCGACCCGTGCGACGAAGGTGCCGTCGGGGCCGCGCACCTCGACGTTGACGTCGGGCTCGGGCAGGCCCGCAAGGACGAGCAGCAGGCGCAGCCAGGTCTCACGCGGCGACTCCGACCGCTCTCGCACGTACTCGAACGCCTCCCGTGCAGCGACGACCCCGTGGAGGTGGCATCGGTCCAGGTACCAGAACAACCGGTCGCGGGTCGTGTGGCCCGCTCGCACCAAGTGCTCCATGAGCTGGACGCACTCGACCAGGCTGGCCCGCAGCGCGCAGTCGACGACCGTGCGTTCCGGCCCGGAGACCGGCACCGGTCCAGGTCGGTGCTCGACGTCGAGGTCGCCGATCCGCCGGTGCAACCGGACGTCGGCCTGGTCGTTCTGCGTGGGTCCACGGACCGACAGCTCCCACGGCGCACCCGCCCAGCCGCGGGCCGTGAAGCCCCAGAGGACGGCGGCCGTGCGGTGCGTGACCACCGCACCCGCGCGGCCGCTGACCGTGAGTAGTGCTGCCGCGGCCCACACCAGCGGTGTCCGCTCGACGTCGGCGTGCACGTAGACGCCACGGAACAACCGGACCCAGCAGGCACGACGCAGGGCCGCACGCGGGTACCCCAGCGCCTCGGCCTGCGTGACCGCGAAAGGTCGTCGCAGGAGCTGCTCAGGGATCGCGCGCGCCATCCCGGCATGCTGCTGGAGCCCGCGGCAGCACGCCTCCGCCCATCCACAACCCCCACCGCCCACGCGTTATGTGGACTTCGGGACGGAAAACTCGCGTCAGATCGTCGTCAAGTCCGCAAAACGCGGGGAGGGCTGGATGGGCCGGCTCGCGCTACTTCGCGTAGGAGTGGAGGCCGGAGCCGAAGAGGTTGACGATGTAGTAGCTCGTGACGAAGGTGGCGAAGCCGACGATCGCGATCATCGCGGCGCGCTTGCCCTTCCAGCCCGCGGTGGCGCGGGCGTGGAGGTAGCCGGCGTAGACGACCCAGGTGATGAAGGCCCAGACCTCCTTGGGGTCCCAGCCCCAGTAGCGGCCCCACGCGTAGTGCGCCCAGATCGGGCCGGCGATGAGGGCGCCGAAGGTCCAGAGCGGGAAGCCGACCGCGATCACGCGGTACGCGAGCCGGTCCATGACCGCCGCCGACGGGAAGCGCGACAGGCGCGGACCGACGGTGCCGTTGTCCTCCGCCCGCTGGCGCACCAGGTACATGACCGACGCCGCCGTGCCGAGCAGGAAGAACGCACCCGCGATCATCACCGCCGCCACGTGGATGACGAGCCAGTACGAGTGCAGCGCCGGCACGAGCGGACCCGGCTCGACGTAGGTCGAGACGGCCAGGCCCAGCACCGCCAGCGCGAAGCCCGTGACGATGCCGCCGACCCACTCGATCGGCGAGACACGCGCGACGACGACGTACACGAGCAGCGCGATGAACGCGCCGCCCACGCCGAACTCGTACATGTTGCCCCACGGCACCCGCTGCGACGCGAGCCCGCGCGTGACCATCGCGAGCCCGAGCACCACCGTGCCCAGCACGGTCAGCGAGTAGGCGACCGAGCGCAGGACGTCGGAGCGGCTCGCCGTCTCCTGCTCGACCGGCTCGACGGGCACGCCCCCGGCGGCGACGGCCACCGGCTGCTCCTCCTTGACGACCTGGCGGGCGAAACCCCACTCGGCCACGTACGCGAGGAACGCCAGCGCCACGACGATCATGCCGGAGGTGACGGCAAAGTTCGACACCTGCGTGTAGTCGGCGAGGTTCATCGGGGCTCCTTCTCCGGGTCGTCCGGTAGGTCGCCGAGGCCGCTGCGCAGCTGCGCCAGCAGGTCCTCGAGGCTCGTGCCGAGGTCGTCGCGCGGCACGCGGTCGAGGGCGGCGACCTCCACCACGGTACGCGAACCCACCCGACGTGCACGGACCCAGGTGCGCCGCGGCCGCACGGCCAGCGACAGCACCAGTCCGACGATGCCGATGCTGATGCCACCGAGCGGCAGCCAGACGAGCGGCGTCGACGCGATCTGGAACCGCGCGAACAGCGTCAGGTCGGTGAACTCGATCGTGCCGCCGTCCGGCAGGTCGGCCTCCTGCCCCGGACTCAGGCTCACCCGGAAGTTCGACCCGTCGGCGTTCTTGTACTGCTCGAGCTTGTCCTGGTCGAGGACGTACACCGACTGCGGCAGCCCGTCGTCGACCCCGAGGTCGCCGTGGAAGACGAACAGGCCGAGCAGCGGGTTGACCGCCCCCGGGAACGCCGACACCGACGCCTCCTCGCTGCCGTTCGTGACCGCCGTCGGCAGGAAGAAGCCCTGGAAGCCGAGCTGCTCGGGCCGCGCGTCGGGCACCTTGATGACGCCGTTGGACGTGTAGGTGCCGTCGGCCGGCAGGAAGGGCACCGCACCGTCGAACACGACGTCGCCCTTCGCGTCGGTGATCTTCACGACCGGTGCGTAGCCCTGGCCGACGAGGAAGACCGACGTGCCGCCGACGTTCAACGGGTGGTTCACGCGGATCTCGTACGGCTTCTCGCGACCGTCGACGCCCTCGCGGTACGTGCCCGACGCCTCGAACAGGCGCGGCGCCCCCCGCTGCGGACCCGTCGTCCAGAAGCGGGCGACCATCTTGTCGAGCTGCAGCGAGAACGGCGGCAGGTCGTTCGTGTCGAACAGCGCGCCGGACGCGAACTCGTCGTACTGCGTCAGGACGTTGGCGAAGCCCTCGCCCTGCGTCACGATCGCGGCACCGCGGTAGCCCCACAGCGCACCCGCGGCCACGCCCACCAGCACCGCGACGATGCTCGTGTGGAAGACCAGGTTGCCGAGCTCCCTCAGGTAGCCGCGCTCGGCCCGCACCTCGCCGGTGCCCGATGCCGCCCCCGGCCCGGCACCCCCGCCGGTGCCCGAT
>NZ_JAMXRU010000113.1 GCF_024124745.1 Aeromicrobium sp. CnD17-E | reverse complement strand
CCCGGTGGCCGACGCGCTGCGCGCCGAGGGTGCCGGCGGGCTGCCCGTCGTCGCCGCGGAGGCCGTCGCGGGTGCGGCGCGCTTCGTGGCCGGGGCCGGCCGGCACGGTCGCTTCGACGACGGTGCTCCGGACCGCTGAACGGGACCCGCGAGGCGATGTGGTCCTGGTGGACGTCGTCTGGCAGAATGTCGCCTTGTGTCCGCCGCGGCCGGGACCCTCTCACCCCGACCGCTGGGCCCACCAGCTTCGTGACCGAGTCGTGACCCCACCCGGCTCGCCACGTCACCCCACCACAGAGACCTGAGGAGACACCACACCCGTGGCCGTCAAGATTCGCCTGAAGCGGATGGGCAAGATCCGCACCCCGTACTACCGCATCGTCGTCGCCGACTCGCGCACCAAGCGCGACGGTCGCGTGATCGAGGAGATCGGCACGTACAACCCGAAGACCGAGCCGTCGACGATCCACGTCGTCTCCGAGCGCGCCCAGTACTGGCTCGGCGTCGGCGCCCAGCCCACCGAGGCCGTCGCCGCGCTGCTCAAGATCACCGGCGACATCGGTGGCACCAGCACGCTCAAGCAGCCCGAGCCGAAGGCCGACAAGGCCGCCCTGTTCGACGCCGCCCTCAAGGAGCTGCACTCGGAGCCCAAGACCGACGCGACCACCAAGAAGAAGGCCGCGAAGAAGGCTGACGAGGCGCCCGCCGAGGAGCCGAAGGCCGAGGACACCGCTGCCGAGGCGCCCGCCGAGGCCGAGAGCACCGAGTCCTGATCGTGGCCGGTCGCACGCAGGAGGTCATCGAGCACCTCGTGTCGGCCATCGTCGACCACCCCGACGAGGTCGACGTGCGCGCCGCGTCGACCCGCCGGGGCGACCTCTTCGAGGTGCGGGTCAACCCTGCCGACCTCGGCAAGGTGATCGGCCGCTCCGGTCGTACCGCGTCGGCGATCCGCACCGTCACCGGAGCGATCGCCGGCACCAAGGGTGCCCGCATCGACTTCGTGGACGTCGACCGCCAGCGCTGAGGACCTGACGTGCGCGTCGTCGTCGGCCGCATCGGCCGGGCCCACGGCATCAAGGGCGAGCTCGCCGTCCAGGTCCGCACCGACGAGCCGGAGCGTCGCTTCGCTCCTGGCACGACCCTCGTCGCCGGCGACCGCACCGTCGTCGTGGCAGCCGCCCGGAACCACTCCGGGCGGCTGCTGCTGCGTCTGGAGGGCGTCGGCGACCGCACCGCGGCCGAGGCCCTGCACGGGCGCGTCCTCGAGGTCGACGTCGACCCCGACGACGTGCCCGAGGAGGACGACGCCTACTACGACCACCAGCTCGTCGGCCTGCGCGTGCACGACCACGCGGGCACCGACGTCGGGGTCGTCTCCGACGTGCTGCACCTGCCCGAGCAGGACCTGCTGTCGCTCGACCTCGACGCGGGCACGCGCGGCGTCCTCGTGCCGTTCGTGGTCGCGCTCGTCCCCGACGTCGACCTGGGTGCGGGACACGTGACGCTCGCCGACGTGCCCGGCCTGCTCGACCCCGAGGCCCAGACCGTCGCCGAGCCCGAGCGGGCCGCCGGCGGTGCCGACGCATGAGCGAGCCCGACACCCCGACCCTGCGCATCGACGTCGTCTCCATCTTCCCGGCGTACCTCGACGCGCTCGACCTGTCCCTCGCCGGCCGGGCCCGCGAGAAGGGCCTGCTGCAGATCGCGACGCACGACCTGCGCGACTTCACCCACGACCGGCACCGCACCGTGGACGACACGCCCTACGGCGGCGGCGCCGGCATGGTCATGAAGCCCGAGCCGTGGGGCGAGGCGCTCGACACGGTCACCACCGACGACAGCGTGGTCGTGGTGCCGACGCCGTCGGGCACCCCGTTCCGGCAGTCCCTCGCGCACGACCTCAGCCGCGAGCGGCACCTGGTGTTCGCGTGCGGACGCTACGAGGGCATCGACCAGCGCGTCATCGACCACGCCCGCCGGCGCTGGCGGGTCGAGGAGGTCTCCCTCGGCGACTTCGTCCTCAACGGGGGAGAGGTGGCCGCGCTCGCCGTGATCGAGGCCGTCGTGCGCCTCGTCCCCGGCTTCATGGGCAACCCCGCCTCGCTCGCCGAGGAGTCGCACGGTGAGGACGGCCTCCTGGAGTACCCCGTGTACACCAAGCCGGCCACGTGGCGCGGCCACACGGTGCCCGACGTCCTGCTGTCCGGCCACCACGGCGCGATCGCCGCCTGGCGGCACGAGCAGGCCCTGCAGCGCACCCGCGAGCGACGTCCGGACCTGCTCGGTGACGCGTCCGAAACATCGAGTTAACAGTGGCTCTCCTGCCGTAACCCTCCCGTGATTCTCAGGCAAGCCTGAGAAAACCTCAGGTCGTGACACTGGCGGCGGATACACGCAGCAACGGAGCTGTGTGCCGCCCCTGCGGGACCTCTGCGGTCCTGTTCACTCCCAGGAGAGAGAAACTCGATGGATTTTCCCACGTACTGGCTGCTGATCGCGGCCGCTCTGGTGCTCTTCATGACGCCAGGCGTCGCCTTCTTCTACGGCGGACTCGTGAAGGCCAAGAGCGTCGTCTCGATGATGATGCTCAGCTTCGGCACGATCGGACTCGTCGGCGTCCTCTGGATGCTGTTCGGATTCAACATGGCCTTCGTCGACGGCTCCAGCGCTGACTGGATCCCGCGTGTGCTCGGCAACCCGTTCTCGGACTTCGCCCTGAACGACGCCGCCAACGCCGCGTTCGGGGGTGACGGCGCAGCGAGCTTCGTGCTCGCCAACGCGGCCTTCGGGTCGACGTTCGCGATCATCACGGTCGCGCTGATCTCGGGCGCTATCGCCGACCGCGCCCGCTTCTTCCCGTGGCTGCTGTTCGCCGGCCTGTTCGCCGTCCTGGCCTACTTCCCGGTCGCCTCGTGGGTCTTCTCCTTCACCACCGACGACCAGGGCGTCCCCACCTTCACGGGCTGGATCGGCAACCTCGGCTCGGCACTCGGCTTCGACACCGGCACGATCGACTACGCCGGCGGCACCGCGGTGCACATCAACGCCGGTGCGGCCGCCCTGGCCCTCGCGCTCGTCCTCGGCAAGCGCAAGGTCTTCAGCAAGGAGACCGCGGTCCCGCACAACGTGCCGCTCGTCCTCATCGGTGCCGCGGTCCTGTGGTTCGGCTGGTTCGGCTTCAACGCCGGCGCCACCCTCGCTACCGGCACGGCCGGCACCAACGGCTCCGCCGCGCTGATCATCGTCAACACGATCGTCTGCCCGGCCGCGGCTGCGCTCGGCTTCATCGTCATCGAGCACTTCCGCAACGGCAAGGCCACGGCTGTCGGCGCCGCCTCCGGTGTCGTGGCCGGTCTGGTCGCGATCACGCCGTCGTGCGCCAACCTGACGCCGTTCTGGTCCATCGTGCTCGGCCTCGTCGCCGGTGCTGTCTGTGCGGTCGCCATCGACCTCAAGTACAAGCTCGGCTTCGACGACTCGCTCGACGTGGTCGGCCTGCACCTGGTCGCCGGTGTCCTCGGCACGCTGTACCTCGGCTTCTTCGCCATCGACACGGGCCTGTTCACCGGCGGCGGCAACCTGGAGCAGTTCATCGTCCAGCTGATCCCCGCCGTCGCCGTGGCGCTCTACAGCTTCGTCGTCGCGTTCGTGATCGCCAAGATCATCGACGCCACGATCGGCTTCCGCGTCACCGAGGAGGAGGAGGTCGCCGGCATCGACAGCGTGCTCCACGGCAGCGAGGGCTACGCGCTCGACTGAGCACGCCTCGCACCCCAGACCCCACGAGGGCACCTGCTCGGGCAGGTGCCCTCGTGGCGTTCTGTGTTGGCTTGCCGCCCACGGCCCGGCACCCCCGCTGTGCCCTTCGCCGCCCATGGCCCGGCACCCCCGCCGGGCGCCGGTGCCGGTTTCGGGAACCCTCGACCCGTGTGGAATACTTGGCTGCTGGCGCATCGCGGTTCTGCCACAGGGGAGCCGCTGACCGACGCCGCACGACCCTTTCTCTTTCACCATCGTTTTCCGTGGGTGACCTGTGGCACCGGCGAGGAGTAGATCATGACCAACCTGGTCGACCAGGTCGCAGCCGAGTCCCGTCGCGACGACGTCCCCGCGTTCCGCGCCGGCGACACCCTCAAGGTCCACGTCAAGGTCGTCGAGGGCAACCGCTCCCGCGTCCAGGTGTTCCAGGGCGTCTGCATCAAGCTGCAGGGCTCGGGCATCGGCCGCACCTTCACGGTGCGCAAGGTCAGCTTCGGCGTCGGCGTCGAGCGCACCTTCCCGCTGCACACGCCCGTCATCGAGAAGATCGAGGTCGCGACCCGCGGCGACGTGCGTCGCGCGAAGCTCTACTACCTCCGCTCGCTGCGCGGCAAGGCCGCGAAGATCAAGGAGAAGCGCGAGGACTGAGGTCCCCCGCGTGCCCACCTGCTCGCTGTGGCTCCTGCGTCTAGGCTCACGTCGTGAGTGAGACCGTGAAGAAGCGCCAGCTGCCCGTCTGGCAGGAGTCGATCCTCCTCGTCGTCATCGCGATGGTGATGGCCGTGGTGGTCAAGGCCTTCTTCCTGCAGGCGTTCTACATCCCGTCGGAGTCGATGGAACCGACGATGCTCGTCAACGACAAGATCCTCGTCCAGAAGGTCTCCTACTGGACCGGCGATCCGCAGCGTGGCGACATCGTCGTGTTCGACGACCCCGGGGGATGGCTCGACGCCAGCGAGGACGCCAAGGCCAGCAACCCGGTCCAGAAGGCGCTGGAGGTCGTCGGTCTCTTCCCGACCGGCGGCCACCTCATCAAGCGCGTCGTCGGCGTCGGCGGCGACCGCGTCGCCTGCTGCGACGAGCAGGGCCGGCTCACGGTCAACGGCACGTCCATCGACGAGCCGTACCTGCGCGACCCCGCCGCCAACAGCGAGACCCGCTTCGACGTGATCGTCCCCAAGGACCACCTGTGGGTCGAGGGCGACAACCGCGGCAACTCTGCCGACTCACGCGTCCACCAGGGCGACCCGGGCGGCGGCTTCATCCCCGTCGACGCCGTCGTCGGCAAGGCGTGGGTCCGGGTGTGGCCGTGGAAGCGGATGGGCTTCATCCGTGACACCGACGCGTTCGCCGAGGTGCCCGACGACCCGCCCGCGAAGCGCGAGTGACGCAGCAGCAGTGACAGGACGTCCGAGCCTCCGGTTCGAGCGCAGCCTCCTGCGCGAGCGCTGCACCGTGCTCGCCTGCGCCGACGAGGTCGGCCGCGGCGCGCTGAGCGGTCCGGTCAGCGTCGGCGTCGTGGCCGTCACCGAGCGGACCCGCACAGCACCGCAGGGCGTGCGCGACAGCAAGCTGCTCTCGCCCGACGCCCGCGCGCGGCTCGCGCCACGCATCCGCCGGTGGGCCACCACCCACGGCGCGGGCTACGGGGTCGGTCACGCGTCGCCCGCGGAGATCGACGCGGTAGGCATCATGGCCGCGATGCGGCTCGCCGCGCACCGTGCGCTCGTCGACCTCGACCCCACGCCCGACCTCGTGCTGCTCGACGGCAACCACGACTACCTGAGCGCGCCCGTGCAGCCGTCGCTCCTCGACGCACCCGGGCCGAGCTTCCCGCCCGTCGTCACCGTGGTGAAGGCCGACCTGCGCTGCGCCGCGGTTGCCGCCGCGAGCATCCTGGCGAAGACGGCGCGTGACGCGCTCATGGTCGAGCTCGCGCAGGAGCACCCGCAGTACGGCTGGCACGAGAACAAGGGCTACGCGTCGCCCGCGCACGTCGAGGCGCTGCGTCAGCACGGCCCGAGCGACCACCACCGACGTTCGTGGAGCCTGCCCGGCTGCGCGGTCCTGGCCGGTAGTGTTCCGGGGAGCGACACGACGAGCACGATCGAGCAGGCCGTGGAGGGCAGATGAGCGCAGAGGACCTCGAGAAGTACGAGACCGAGGCCGAGCTCGCGCTGTACCGCGAGTACCGCGACGTCGTGAAGATCTTCAAGTACGTCGTCGAGACCGACCGTCGCTTCTACCTCTGCAACGCGGTCGACGTGAAGGTCCGCTCCGAGACCGGCGACGCCTACTTCGAGGTGTCCATGAACGACGCCTGGGTGTGGGACATCTACCGTCCGGCCCGCTTTGCCAAGAACGTCAAGGTGCTCACCTTCAAGGACGTGAACGTCGAGGAGCTCGCCGACTCCGACGTGAAGATCCCCTCCGCCTGAGGCGCCTCGTGGACGAGAGGCCGGCGAACGTCGTGGCCGTCCTGGCGCGCATCCCGGTGGGAAGCATCGACGCCGCGCTGCCGCTGTACGAGCGCCTGGCGGAAACCTCGGACGTGCACGTGTTCACGTTCGGGCCGGTGCGGCTGGCGTGGGTCGGCCCCTTCCTCCTGCTCGAGGGCGCTGACGAGGCCGCCCGTTCCCGCGCCGCGACGATCATCGTCCGCGACCTCGACGTCGTCGTCGACGCCGTGCTGGACGCTGGGGGAGACCTGCTGGACGGTCCGATGCCCGGGCCGAACGGCCGACGGCTCGTCGCCCGCCACGGTGACGGCAACGTCGTCGAGTACGTCGAGCAGGTCGCGCCGACCCGCTCCTGAGCACGTCCACAGGCCCTTCGCCGGGCTGGTCCCGGTCGTCCACAGCCCGCGCGAGGGGTCTGTCGTGGGTGTCGTGGTGTGGCGAGGCTGGGGGCATGAGTCAGGCACGCAACGACGCGCTGGGGCGGTACGGGGAGCAGGTGGCGGCGCGGCACCTGGAGTCGCTGGGGATGACGATCCTGGAGCGGAGGTGGACGTGCCGCTGGGGTGAGCTCGACCTGGTGGCGAGGGACGGCGACACGATCGTGTTCTGCGAGGTCAAGACGCGGACGAGCTCGCGTCACGGGACGGGGTTCGAGTCGGTCTCGGCGCGCAAGGCGGCTCGGCTGCGGCGCGCGGCGTCCGCGTGGCTGCAGGCGCAGGAGGTGGAGCCGGCGGCGGTGCGGATCGACGTGGTGTCGGTGCGGATCCCGCGGCGGGGCGGCCCGGTGGTCGAGCGCATGGGTGGGGTGGCCTGATGGCGGCGACGCACTCGGTGACCCTCGACGGGCTGACCGGTCGGGCGATCGAGGTGGAGGTCGACATCTCCTCGGGTCTGCCCAAGACGATCGTGGTCGGTCTGGCCGACACGATCGTCAACGAGGCACGCGACCGGGTGCGCGCCGCGGTCGTCAACTCCGGGACGACGTGGCCCGACCAGCGCGTGACCATCAACCTCGCCCCGTCGACGCTGCCGAAGACCGGGTCGCACTACGACCTCGCGATCGGGGTGGCGATGTTCGTGGAGAAGACGCTGGTGCCGGTCGAGGCCACGGCGGGCGCCGTCTTCATCGGCGAGCTCGCCCTCGACGGTCGCCTCCGTGCGGTCCGCGGGGTGCTCCCGGCGACGGTCGCCGCCGCCGAGGCAGGGTTCGGACGGGTGTTCGTGCCGGAGTCGAACGTGGGAGAGGCCGAGCTCGTGAGCGGGGTGCAGGTCGTCGGCGTGCGGTCCCTGCGCCAGGTGGTCGCGCTCCTCACGGGGGAGGAGGAGCCGGACGACCCGCCCGTGCCGCCGCTCGAGGAGGGCGCTGGGCTCGGGCACGCCTACGTCGACCGGGTGGCCGGGCTCGACCTCGCCGACGTGGCCGGGCAGGAGGACACCCGGACCGCCGTCGTCGTGGCTGCTGCCGGGGGCCACCACGTGCTCATGACCGGTCCGCCCGGCATCGGCAAGACGATGCTGGCGCAGCGGCTCCCCGGCCTCCTGCCCGACCTGACCCGCGAGCAGGCCCTGGAGGTCAGCGCGGTGCACTCCCTGGCCGGTGTGCTGCCGGCGGACGTGCCGCTCGTGGAGCGTCCCCCGTTCGTCGACCCCCACCACACCGCCAGCGCCGTGGCCATCGTCGGCGGCGGCCAGCGGGGGATCCGACCGGGCGCGCTCAGCCTCGCCCACCGCGGCGTCCTCTTCCTCGACGAGGCGCCGGAGTTCGCGTCGAACGTGCTCGACGCGCTGCGCCAGCCGCTGGAGTCCGGTCACGTCGTCGTCTCGCGCGCGGCGCAGACCGCCACGTTCCCCGCCCGGTTCCAGCTGGTGCTCGCCGCGAACCCCTGCCCGTGCGGGCAGGGCGGCTCGGTGAGCGACCCCTGCGAGTGCACACCGCTCATGCAGCGCCGCTACCGCGACCGGATCTCCGGGCCGGTGCGCGACCGCATCGACATCCACCGCACGCTCGTCGCACCCAGCCGCCCCGAGCTGGTGCACGAGACGACGGGCGCCCGCTCCACCGCGCAGCTCGCACCGGCCGTTCGCCGCGCCCGGGAGCGTCAGGCCGTCCGGCTCGCCGGGACGCCCTGGCAGGCCAACGCCGACGTGCCGGGCGTCGACCTGCGCAAGCACTGGCCGGCCACCGACGCCGCCCGAAGTCTCGTCGACTCCCACCTGCGCGGCCAACGGCTCTCGGCGCGCTCGGCCGACCGGGTCCTGCGGGTGTCCTGGACCGTGTGCGACCTCCGGGACGGCGGGCAGCCCGACGTCGACGACGTCGAGCTCGCCCTCGCGCTCCGCCGGGGCACGCCCCTCGGGCCGCTGCTGCGCGACCTGGTGACGTCGTGAGCGGACGGACCGACCAGTTCCGTCGGGGTGACGCACTGCGCGACGCCGAGGCACGGCTCGCGCTGAGCCTCGTCGTCGAGCCCGGCGACCCCCGCCTGGTCCCGCTGCTCGACGAGCACGGAGCCGGCGCCGTCGTGGCGGCGATCCGCGACGGTGGGGCTCCGCTCGCGTCGCACCTGCCGGACGCCTGGCGCGACGCTGCACCGCGTCTGGACCGCGACGTCGTCGCCGCCCGCTCCCGCGCCGACGAGCAGGGCCTGCGATGGGTGGTGCCGGGCGACCGCGAGTGGCCGGTCGGCCTCGACGACCTCGACCACGTGGAGCCGCACGGAGGCACCACCGGGGCGCCGTTGGGGCTCTGGGTCCGCGGTCCCGCCGACCTCGGCGGGCTCGCGGAGCAGGCGGTGGCCGTCGTCGGCGCCCGCTCGTGCACCGCCTACGGGAGCGACTGCGCGGCCGAGATCGCCGCCGACGTGGCCGACCAGGGCGGCACCGTCGTCAGTGGCGCGGCGTTCGGCATCGACGCCGCCGCGCACCGCGGCGCCCTCGTGCAGCACCGGCCGACTGTGGCGGTGCTCGCGTGCGGGGCCGACGTCGAGTACCCGCGCACCCACGCGTCGCTCCTGCGCCGGATCGGCCAGGACGGTCTCGTCGTCTCGGAGCAGGCTCCCGGCCAGGTGCCGATGCGTTCACGCTTCCTGTCGCGCAACCGGATCATCGCCGCGCTCGCGGTCGGGACGGTCGTGGTCGAGGCGGCACGCCGCAGCGGCTCGCTCAACACGCTGTACTGGGCCGACGCCCTGGGCCGCGTGACGATGGGCGTCCCCGGGCCGGTCACGTCGCAGCAGTCCGCCGGCGTGCACCAGGCGGTCCGCGACGGGCGTGCCGTGCTGGTCACGACGGGCCGCGAGGTGCTCGACGCGGTCGCCGGGGTCACGGCCGACGTCGCCGAGCCCGCGCGGGCCGA
>NZ_JAMXRU010000112.1 GCF_024124745.1 Aeromicrobium sp. CnD17-E | reverse complement strand
TGCCGGCGCTGCGCGAAAGCACACGGTCGACCGGGGACCCGGCCCCGCTGACCCCACGCCGCGTGACGCGGAACCCGATGCCCGGCATGGCGCGGCGCAGGTCCTCGAGCACGCCGCGGTCGGCGTCGACGTCGCTGCGGGCGAGACAGCCGCGCACCCAGTCGTCGACGAGCCGGGCCCAGTCCTCGGCGGTCAGGTCGGTCCGGTGCTGCTCGCGCAGGACGGCGTCGCGCGGGAGGTCGAGCAGGTCGGCGTGCACGAGCCGGAGCACCGCCGTGGCCAGGCTCGGATCGTCGCGCTCGAAGGTGGTCCACGGGACGGGCAGCTCGTCGATCCTCCGGTCGAACCAGGTCAGCAGCGGCACGGAGCCGTACCCGGGGCTCAGCAGCTCGGTGGTCAGCTCGGCGAACCGCACCGCCGACGACGCGAGCCACGCCTCCTCCTCGGCGGAGGGCCGCACCAGCCAGGCCAGCTCGGCGAACGGGGCGAGGTCGCCCTCGCGGACCGCCGCCGGGATCGAGGCCTGGTAGGCGAGGTCGCCGAACAGCTCCTCGACCTGCTCGGCCTGTCGCCGCGAGAGCACGCCGGGCGGCGTGGCGGTGAGGCCGAGGACCAGCACGTCCTCGAGCGGGTCGAGCACCTCGCGCAGCAGCGCCCCCCAGGTCTCGAGGAGGTGGTGGCACTCGTCGAGCACGACGGTCAGCGGACCGGCCTCGCGCAACGCGGCCACGAGCGCGCGGCCGTTCTCGTGGAGCCGGTCCACGAGCGGGCCCGTCCCACGGGCCGACCCTGCGCCGTCGTCGTCCTCGTCGTCCGGCGAGAAGGTCGCGATCGCCTGGTAGGTCAGGACGGTCACGTCGGCGGCGAGGTCGCGGTCCGGGCTCGCGGACCCGAGGCCGTAGCGCGCCCAGGTGGCGATCCACTGCGCCTGGATCGCCGTGTTGGGCGCGAGCACGACGGCCCGGCGCCGCTCGGCGGCGAGCCGCGCCGCCACCAGCTCGGTCCCGAGCACGGTCTTCCCCGCGCCGGGCGGCAGCGACACCCATGACCTGCGCCGACCTGCGGTGCGCGCGCGCTCGACGGCGGCGAGGGCCTCGGCCTGGAAGCGGCGCAGCGCGAACGGGCCGGTCATGCGCCCATCATCGCCCGGCCGGCCGGTTCAGGTCGCCGGGACGTGCCGTCGCAGGAACGCGAGCTCGTCGCGCACCGTCGTCTCGAACTCCTCGCCGACGTAGATGTCGAAGTGTCCGGCGTCGCGGCGCACCACCTCGCCCCGCGGCGCCCTCTCGACGTGCTTGAGCGTGGCCCGCGCGGGCGCGACCGTGTCGCGCTCGCACACGACGAACAGTGCCGGGCAGCGCAGCCGACGCGCCTTCGCCCCGGGCCGGCCGAGCGCGATCTCGAGGGCCACGCGGGCGGCGACCTCGTTGCGGAAGGTCGAGTCCTCCTCCACCAGCGCCAGGTAGCCCGGCACGGCGTCGGGGGCGGTCATCAGCGCGACGGTCCCGGGCTCGCCCGCGAGCGGGACGTGGCGGGGAGGACGCCCGAACCAGCTGCCCACGAGGTCGCGGACCGCCCGCAGCGTCACGCGCAGCGACGTGAAGGGGGCGACGGCCAGGCTGGAGGCCAGCCCGTCGGTGTAGGGGCACTGCGACACGACGGCCGCGACCGTGGGGTCCGCGGCGCCCACCGCGATGACGTGCCCGCCGGAGAACGACGAGCCCCACAGCACGGTGCGGGCGGCGTCGACGCCCGGGAGCGTGCGCGCGAAGGCGACCGCTGCCGCCCAGTCCTGGCGCTGGCGGCGGACGGACAGCAGCTGGCGCGGCTGTCCGTCGCTGGCCCCGAAGTGGCGGTAGTCGAAGACCAGGCAGACGTACCCGGCGTCGGCGAACCGCTCGGCGAACGCGTCGAGCCGCATCTCCCGGACGCCGCCCAGGCCGTGCGCCATGACGATCACGGGGCGAGCGGCTCCCCCGTCGCCGTCCGGCCGGTAGAGCCAGGCGGCGACGGAGGTGCCCTGCGACGCGAACGTGACGTCCTCGCGCACGCTCATGTCAGAGCTTGTAGTCCTTGAGCAACGCGCGCCCGATGATCATCTTCTGGATGTCGGACGTGCCCTCGCCGATGAGCATGAACTTGACCTCACGCATGAGGCGCTCGATCTCGTACTCCTTGGAGTAGCCGTAGCCACCGTGGATCCGGAAGGAGTCCTCGACGACCTCGTTGGCGTACTCGCTCGCGAGCATCTTGGCCATGCCGGCCTCGACGTCCATGCGCTTGCCGGTGTCCTTCAGGCGTGCGGAGCGGACCATCATCGCGTGGATCGTCTCGACCTTGGTGGCCATCTCCGCGAGGCGGAAGAGGACGGCCTGGTGGTCGGCGATCTGCTTGCCGAAGGTCTTGCGCTGCTGCGCGTAGGCGATGCCCAGCTCGAAGCCACGGATGGCGAGCCCGCAGGCGCGGGCCGCGACGTTGACGCGGCCGACCTCGACGCCGTCCATCATCTGGAAGAAGCCCTTGCCCGGCTCGCCGCCGAGGATCTGGTCGGCGGAGATCTGGTGGTCCTCGAGGATGAGCTCGGTCGTCTCGACGCCCTTGTAGCCCATCTTGGCGATCTTGCCCGGCACGGTGACGCCCTGGGCGGTCTCGCCGAAGCCGGGCTCCTTCTCCACGAGGAACGTCGTCATGTTCTTGTAGACCGAGTCGGCGCCCTCGTCGGTCTTGCAGAGCACCGCGACGAGCGTCGAGGTGCCGCCGTTGGTCAGCCACATCTTCTGGCCGGTGATCGAGTAGGAGCCGTCGTCCTTCTTCGTCGCCTTGGTCGAGACGGCCGACACGTCGGAGCCGAGACCCGGCTCGGACATGGAGAACGCGCCCCGGACCTCGCCGACGGCCATCTTCGGCAGGTACTTCTGCTTCTGCTCCTCCGTGCCGTGCTGCTGCAGCAGGTAGGCGACGATGAAGTGGGTGTTGATGACGCCGGAGACGCTCATCCAGCCGCGGGCGATCTCCTCCACGACCAGCGCGTAGGTGAGCAGCGACTCGCCGAGTCCGCCGAACTCCTCGGGGATCGTCAGGCCGAAGACGCCGAGCTCCTTGAGTCCCTCGATGATCTCGGTCGGGTACTCGTCGTCGTGCTCGAGCTGCTGGGCGACCGGGATGATCTTCTCGTCCACGAAGTCGCGGATGGTCTCGAGGATCGCGGTCTGCTCCTCGGTGAGGTTCTCGGTGCTGGCGAGGCGTCCCATGCGTTGTTCCTCCGTCTCGTGGGTGACACGCCGACGATACCCGCGAGTAACGTCCAGCACCGCAGGACTCCCCGTGAGCCGTCGCACAGGGCGGCGGGAGCGGCGACGTCAGGCGACCGGCTCGACCGGCGTCCGCCGCGCCCGCACGACCACCGCGAGACCCACCAGCACGAGCAGGAGACCGACGTACACGCCCACCGGGGGCGCCTGGCCGAGGAACACCGCGGCCAGCAGGGCCGCGCCCGGCACCTCGAGGAGCAGGACGAGCGAGATGACGGTCGGGCTCATGACGGCCAGCAGGTGGTTGAACAGCGAGTGCCCCAGCAGCTGGGCACACACCGTGACCGCCGCCAGCAGCAGCCACACGTGCGCGTCGTAGCCCACGAAGGGCGCGCCGGTGGCGAGGCAGGCGACGGCGAGCACCGTGGCGCAGGTGCCGTAGCAGAAGGTGGTGTAGTGGGTCGTGCTGAGCCGGCGTCGCGCGGACTCCCCCGCCACCAGGTACAGCGCGGCGCCGAGCCCGCCGACGATCGCGAGCAGGTCGCCCAGGAGGGCACGGCGCGAGACCGTCAGGTCGACGCCGGACACGACCAGGACCCCGACCGACGCGACGACGCAGCCGAGCAGCACCGCGCGTCCCGGACGCACGCCGCGCAGCCGGTCCACGAGCACCACCCAGACCAGCTGGGTGGAGGTGAGGGCCGTCGCCGCCGCCACCGTCGTGAGCTTCAGGGCCCCGACCCAGGCGGCGAAGTGCACGGCCAGCATCACGCCCGCGAAGACCGTGCCGCGCAGGTCGGCCCAGCGCAGGCCCGTGAGCGCGGTGCGGCTGCGCACCGCGAACGGCGCGAGCACGACGGTCGCGGCTGCGTTGCGCCAGAAGGCGATGACGAGCGCCGGCGCCGCCGTGGCCGTCATGAGCGGCCCCGACGCGCTGACGCCCAGGAGGCCGACGACCGTGAGCAGGAGGGTCATGCGGGGTGCCGTCGCCCGGACCCGTGCACCGCCGAGCGACACCCTGCGGCGCCCTGGCGCCCGCTCCCTGACGTCATGGCCGCAGTCTAGGGGCCTCGCGGCCCGCTCCCCGTCGCCGGTGGATCAGCCCCAGGCGGTCTCCAGCTCGGCGAGCGACGTCTCCAGGTGGGTGAGCAGCCGCTGCAGGTGCGGCACGCTCGTGCGGCAGCCGATGATGCCGAAGTCGAGGTACTTGTCGCGGCTGCAGAGCGTGACGTTCACGGCCTGACCGTCGAGCACGATCGAGACCGGGTAGAGGCCGTCGAGCTGGGCGCCGTTGAAGTACATCGGCTGCTTCGGACCGGGCACGTTGGAGATGACCACGTTGAACGGCGGGTGCGTCATGCGCACGAAGCCGGGCACGGGCGTGAGCGCGAGCGGCGCCATCTGGAGCGCCGAGAAGGCAAGGATCTGGATCGGGGTGAGCCCGCCCAGGATCTTCTTCGCCCGCCGCGAGGAGTAGGCGATCTCCTCGAGGCGGGTGGGACCGTTCTCGACGTCGGTCGCGAGGTTGACCACGATGACCCCGACGGAGTTGCCACCGTCGCCGGCCTGGCCCGCCGACTCGGCCCGCAGGGCGAGCGAGACCGGGACCATCGCGGTCATCGGCTCGTCGGGCAGGGCGTTCTGCTCCAGCAGGTACTCCCGCAGCGCCCCCGAGACCATCGCGAGCACCACGTCGTTGAGCGTCGTCGCCGACGACTTCGCGACGCGGCGGATCCGCTCGATCTCCCACGACTGCGCGGCGAAACGACGCGCCCCGCCCACGGGACCGTTCAGGATGGTGCGCGGCGCCCGGGGCAGCGTGACGTCACCCTCGCGGACGATCTGGTTGACGATCTTCATCGACGCCGGCAGCAGCCCGGCGACGTCCTCGGCGACCGAGAGCCCGCCGCGCAGCAGGCCGAGCGGGTCCGGGAAGCGGCGCGCGACCTCCGTCGACGGGCGACGCCGCGGTGCGAGCGCCCACGGCGGCACGCAGTCGCGCGCGTCCGGGTCGTCGCTGAGGCTGCGCTGCAGCAGCCTCAGGGCCGACACCCCGTCGACCATCGAGTGGTGGATCTTGCTGTACACGGCGAAGCGCCCGTCCTGCAGGCCCTCGACGACGTGCGCCTCCCACAGCGGTCGGTGCCGGTCGAGCAGCGACCCGTGCCAGCGCGACGTGAGCTGCAGCAGCTCGCGGATGCGCCCCGGCGGCGGGACCGCCGAGTGCCGCACGTGGTAGTCGAGGTCGATCGCGCCGTCCTGGGTCCACCAGGTCTGACCGGCGAGGCCCACCGGCTCGGCCGGCCGCTTGCGGAACGTCGGCGAGACGTCCTGCACCGACCGGAAGCCCTCCACGAGCTCGCGCACGAACTCCGGTCCCGCGCCCTCCGGGGGGCGGAACAGCTGCAGCCCACCCACGTGCATGGGGTGCTCTCGGGACTCCGCCAACAGGAACATGGAGTCCGTGGGGGGCATGAAGGGCATGCGATCAATCTCCTGCGGCAGACGGGGCGGTGGCGCTAACGTAACGATTTCGTGTGGCGTAGGTCACCGGGTGTGACATATTCGTGAACGTCGCATGACGAGGGGAGAGGTCGATGGTCGGCACGAGGGAGCGCAAGAAGGCCCGGACGCACGGGGGCGGACACCTGTCCGTCGCCGCCGACGCGCGCTACGTGGAGGGTGCGAGCCTGCAGTCGCGAGCGCTCGGGCTGGGGCTGCGGCACACCGTGCGTCCCGTCCTCGACCTGTGGACCCGACTCCCCTTCGACCTGTTCCCGCCCAACCTGCTCGAGCACGCCGCGCGCCTGCTCCCCGTGCACGAGGGCACCAGCTGGCGCACCGTCGACCTCGCCCGCTGCGGCAGCGAGCTGCTCTCGGCCAAGGGCGTGCGCGACATCCACGGCGGCAACCCGCGCGTGATCCTCTACTTCCACGGCGGCGCCTTCCTGACCTGCGGCCTGAACACCCATCGTCGGCTCGTGTCCCGCATCTCGCACGCCTCCGCCCAGCCCGTGCTCAACGTGGGCTACCGCCAGATGCCCTACGAGCCCATCGCCGAGTCGGTGGCCGACGGCGTCGACGGCTTCCGCTGGCTGCTGGACCAGGGCTACCGGCCCGAGGACGTGACGATCGCCGGCGACTCCGCCGGCGGCTACCTGGCGTTCAGCGTCGCGCGGGCCGTGCTCGACCAGGGGCTCGGCCGCCCCGCGGGCGTCGTGGCCCTCTCGCCGCTGCTCGACGTGGACGCGTCGCGCAAGCGCCAGCACCGCAACGCCGACCGCTGCCAGACCTTCCCGCTGCGGGCGTTGGAGAAGTTCACCGACGTCGCGCTGCGCATGGACACCCGTCGAGGGATCAACGGCCAGCGGGTCTGCCCCGTCAACATGCCCCTCGAGGACATGCCGCCGGCGCTGATCCAGATCGGGTCGCGCGAGATCCTGCTCGCCGACGCGGAGCACATGGCCGCACGCCTGGTGCAGGCCGGGGTGCCGGTGGACCTGCAGGTCTGGGACCGCCAGGTACACGTCTTCCAGGCCGCGGCCTCGTGGGTGCCGGAGGCGCGCGCGGCGATCGAGGAGATCGGCGAGTTCGTCTCCGGCCTCGCCGGGCAGGAGTCCGGCGCCGGCGACTCGCTCACGACGGCGACCGCCACGGTCGGCGCCGCGACCCCGCGCACCGGCGTCGCCGCGGTCTGACCGCGCCTCGAGCCCTCGCGCGGGGGGCTCGTGCGACGGGCGCCTCGGTGGTCCAGCGGGTACGGTCGAACGTGACCGCAGGCACGCACCGGGAGGCAGCATCGTGAGCAACGGGACGGCAGGACCGGGCACCGCCCCGGTCGTCGAGGGGTTCGGCGCGCAGGACGACAGCGAGCTGGAGATCCACTCCCCGAAGGACGCAGCGGCCGGCGTCACGGCCGTCAAGGTGTCGATGGAGCGCGCGCTCTCCCACATGGGCCCCAAGCGCACCGCCCAGACGCTGCTCAAGCTCAACCAGGCGGACGGCTTCGACTGCACGTCGTGCGCCTGGCCCGACCCCGACCCCGACGCCCGTCACGCGGCCGAGTTCTGCGAGAACGGCGCGAAGGCCGTCGCCGAGGAGGCCACCACGGCGCGGGCGACGCCCGAGGTCTTCGCCCGCTACTCCATCGCCGAGCTCGACTCCCACGACGAGTACTGGCTGGGCCAGCTCGGCCGCATCACCCACCCGATGGTGAAGCGTCCGGGAGCCACGCACTACGAGCCCATCGAGTGGGACGACGCGTTCGCCCTCGTCGCCGAGCACCTCGACGGGCTCTCCTCCCCCGACGAGGCCGTCTTCTACACGTCCGGCCGTGCGTCGAACGAGTCGGCGTTCACCTACCAGCTTTTCGTCCGCGCGTTCGGCACCAACAACCTGCCCGACTGCTCGAACATGTGCCACGAGTCGACGAGCGTCGCGCTCGCGGAGTCGATCGGCATCGGCAAGGGCAGCGTGAGCCTGCGCGACCTCTACGACGCCGAGCTGATCGTCATCGCCGGCCAGAACCCCGGCACCAACCACCCGCGCATGCTCTCGGCGCTGGAGATCGCGAAGCGGCGTGGCGCGAAGATCCTCGCCATCAACCCGCTGCGCGAGGCCGGTCTCGTCAACTTCCGCAACCCGCAGAAGCCGAGGGGCGTCGTGGGTCGCGGCACCGACATCGCCGACCTGCACCTGCCCGTGCGCATCAACGGCGACCTCGCCCTGTTCCAGGCCTTCGGCCACCTGCTCGAGCAGTGGGGCGCGATCGACCGGGAGTTCGTCGAGCAGTACACCGACGGCTACGACGCGTGGGTCGAGCACGTGCGCGCCCTCGACTGGGACGTCGTGCTGGCCGCCACCGGCCTCTCCCGCGAGGAGATCGAGCGCGCGGCGCGGATGATCGAGGCCTCCGGCGCGACCATCTACTGCTGGGCGATGGGCCTGACGCAGCACCGCAACTCGGTGGCCACCATCAAGGAGGTCACGAACCTCGCGCTCGTCCGTGGCGACATCGGCAAGCGCGGCGCCGGCCTGTGCCCCGTGCGCGGCCACTCCAACGTGCAGGGCGACCGCACGATGGGCATCTGGGAGAAGTCGCCCGACACCTTCCTCGACGCGCTCCAGGCCGAGTTCGGCTTCGACCCGCCGCGCGAGCACGGGCTCGACGTCGTCGACGCCGTGCGCGCCCTGCGCGACGGCAAGGCCAAGGTCTTCATGGGCCTCGGCGGCAACTTCGTCCACGCCGTCTCCGACACCGACGTCACCGCCGACGCCCTGCGCAGCGCCGACCTCACGCTGCACGTGTCGACCAAGGTGAACCGCTCGCACCTGGTCACGGGCGACACCGCGCTCATCCTGCCGACGCTCGGACGCACCGAGGTCGACGAGCGCGCGACGGGTCCGCAGTTCGTCTCGGTCGAGGACTCCATGTCCTCGGTGCACGCGTCGCGCGGACCGCTCGAGCCCGCGAGCCCGCACCTGCGCTCGGAGACGGCGATCATCTGCGGCATCGCCCGGGCGACCCTGCGCCAGGACGACGGCACCGATCGCCACGGGATCGACTGGGACGCGATGGCAGAGGACTACAGCATCATCCGTGGCCACATCTCGCGCGTCGTGCCCGGCTGCGAGGACTACGAGCGCAAGGTCGACCGCCCCGGCGGCTTCGTGCTCCCCCACCCGCCGCGCGACTCCCGCACCTTCCACACCTCCACCGGCAAGGGCCGGATCGCCGTGTCGCCGGTCGAGGTCCTGCACGTGCCCGAGGGGCACCTGCTGCTGCAGACGCTGCGCAGCCACGACCAGTTCAACACCACGATCTACGGCATGAGCGACCGCTACCGCGGCATCGAGAACGGTCGACGTGTCGTCCTCGTCCACCCCGACGACATCGAGGCGCTCGGCTGGCGCGACGGCGACGTGGTCGACCTCGTCACCCACTGGACCGACGACGACGTCGACCGGGTGGCCCCCGGCTTCCGGATCGTCTCCTACGAGACCCCGCGCGGCACGGCGGCGGCCTACTACCCGGAGACGAACCCGCTGGTGCCGCTGGACTCCGTCGCCGAGCACAGCAACACGCCGACGTCGAAGTCGGTCGTCGTCCGGCTCGTCCCGACTGCCGTCGGCGGCGTGGGCGAGGGCGCCGACGGGACGCAGCACCCGGTCGGCGCGGACGGCGAGCACCGGTCGCACCCGCAGCCGGAGCCCCTGCACCTGTCGTGACCGCCTCCACGCCGAGCCGCTCCCTCCAGGCCGTGGTCCTGGCCGGTGGCACCAGCCAGCGCTGGGACGGCCAGGACAAGACGCAGCTCGTCGTCGGCGGCAGGCCGCTGCTCGACCACGCGCTCGCGGCGCTGCCCGACGACACCGACGTCGTGGTCGTCGGGCCGCCACGCCCCACGTCGCGCCCGGTGGGGTGGACGCGTGAGGACCCCGCCGG
>NZ_JAMXRU010000111.1 GCF_024124745.1 Aeromicrobium sp. CnD17-E | reverse complement strand
CGCTCGCCACGTCGGGGCGTCCCGACGACCCGGCCGCGCGGGCCCGCCGCAGCACCACGACGACCAGCCAGAGCGCTGCCACCCACTGGGCGATGGCCGTGCCGGCAGCGGACCCGGCCACGCCGAGCCCCGCCCCGTGCACGAGCAGGAGGTTCAGCGCCACGTTGAGCAGGTTCGCGACGACGGTGACGACGAGCGGTGTGCGCAGGTCGAGGACCCCGCGCAGCGCGCCGGTCGCCGCGAGCACGAGCAGCATGGCGGGCACCGCCGGCGCGGAGACGAGGAGGTAGGTCGTCGCGTGCCCCTCGACCTCCGGTGAGCTGCCGAGCACGCCGGCCAGCGGACGGCTCGCGGCCGCGAGCACACCGCCGAGCACCGCGCCGAGCCCCAACGCGAGCCACAGTCCCCCGGTGGCACCGTCGAACGCCGCCCGTTCCCGGCCGGCGCCGTGCAGTCGCGCGACCGTCGCGGTGCTGCCGTAGGCGAGGAACACGCACAGGCCGACGACCGTGAGCAGGACGCTCGACGCGACCGCCAGGCCGCCCAGCTCGGCCACGCCGAGCCGGCCGACGATCGCGGTGTCGGCGAGCAGCATCAGGGGCTCGCTGACGAGGGCGAAGAAGGCCGGGACGGCGACCGCGACGATCTGCCGGTCGGCGGCCCCCCAGGTGAACAGGTTTCTGTGCCTGGCTGTGGATTTCACCGGAACTTCACCACCGCTGTCGACATGTCGATGCGACCGGCAGGTGGCCGGAGGATGACGTCCACGTAATGTGGGCCCACAGTGTGTGCACGGCATCGCCGCAGGTCAGACGCCGTTTCCACGTCCCGTTTCCCCCGTTCTCCACAAGGCCGTCCACGGACTGTGCACAGGCTTTCCGGCGATTTCCACATTCTCCCCAGCCTTGTCCACACGGGCTGTGCGTGCCGGGCTTTCCTCGGCCCCCGCCGGGCCCCTAGTGTGACGCGTCGGCTGTCGCACAGGACGAGGGACCTGCCCACCGGGGAGGCTGCGCGAACGTGTCGGAGGTTCGACCTACCGTGGGGTGGGTCGAGAGAGGAAGGCTGCTGCGTGACTGTCGCAGATCTGCACGCCATGGGGCCCGAGCCCGAGGACGACGTCCCCGCCGGACGTGTCCCGCCGCAGGACCTTCCGGCCGAGCAGAGCGTGCTGGGGGCCATGCTCCTCAGCAAGCAGGCGATCGACCCGGCGAACGACCTCCTCGAGGGCCGCGACTTCTACCGTCCCGCGCACGAGGCCATCTTCGAGACGATCGTCGACCTCGCGCAGCGCGGTGAGCCGGCCGACGCGATCACGGTCGCAGCCGAGCTGCAGCGGCGTGGCGAGCTGACGAAGGTCGGTGGCGCTCCCTACCTGCACACCCTCGTGGCGGGCGTCCCGATCGCGTCGAACGTCGACTACTACGCCGAGATCGTGCGCGAGAAGGCGATCCTGCGCCGCCTCATCGAGGTCGGGCAGAAGATCGCCGGGCTCGGCTGGGCCGAGACCGGCGAGATCGCCGAGATCGTCGACCGCGCCCAGGCCGAGGTCCTGGACGTCGACGGCAGCAGCGGCACCGACGACTACAAGGTGATCTCCGAGCTGATGGCGCAGACCATCCAGGAGATCGACGACATCCAGTCCCGCGACGGCGACATGGCCGGGCTGGAGTCCGGGTTCCCCGACCTCGACAAGCTTACCACCGGCTTCCGCGGCGGCCAGATGATCGTGGTGGCGGCCCGCCCCGGTGTCGGCAAGAGCACCCTCGGCCTCGACTTCTGCCGCGCCGCGTCGATCAAGAACGGCGTCCCGTCGGCCATCTTCAGCCTGGAGATGTCGGGCGCGGAGATCGCGATGCGTCTGCTGTCGGCCGAGGCCAAGGTCGCCATCCACCACATGCGCGGCGGCGGCATGACCGACCGCGACTGGGACGCGGTCAGCCGGGTCATGCCCCGCGTGCAGTCGGCGCCCATCACCATCGACGACTCGCCCAACATGACGATGCCGGAGATCCGCTCGAAGGCGCGTCGCATCCAGAAGGCCGCCGACGGCAAGCTCGGCCTCATCGTCATCGACTACCTGCAGCTGATGACGTCGGGCAAGAAGGTCGAGAACCGTCAGGTGGAGGTCTCGGAGTTCAGCCGGCAGATCAAGCTGCTCGCCAAGGAGATCAACGTCCCCGTCGTGGCGATCAGCCAGCTGAACCGTGGCTCTGAGCAGCGCACCGACAAGACGCCGCAGATCTCCGACCTGCGCGAGTCGGGCTCGATCGAGCAGGACGCCGACATGGTCTTCCTCATCAACCGTCCCGACGCGACGGGTGCGGGCGAGTCCGAGCGCCCCGGCGAGGCCGACATCATCGTCGCGAAGAACCGTTCGGGCCCGGTCAACAAGGTCGCCGTCAGCTTCCAGGGCCACTACTCCCGCTTCACCCCCATGGCCCGCGAGGCCGAGGCGCCCCCGGGCGCGGCGGCCGGCGAGTTCTACGGCGGCTGACGCTCCCGCGCCGTCGCTGCCTGTGTACGACGGGCTTCGACCTGTCCGCAGCTCCTCGTACCGTTCACGGGTGGGCGACGACATCTTCGCGGTCCGGTTGGCCGACGGCACACCGCTCCCGCTGCGACCGTCGGAGCTGCCGGTCCTCACCCACTCCGACGAGATCCACCTGGTCTCGGGGGATCCGAACAGTGAGGACGCCGGTGGTCACGCGTGGGGCGTCGGTCGGCGGGACAAGACCGAGTTCCCGCAACGGTGGGGGACGGACCTGCGCCCCTGGGTCGAGAGGGTCATGCGAGAACCGGACAGCGTCGTCCTCTCAGATGGCGGTGACCGGCTCGGGTTCACCGCCACGCTCGACGACGTGCGTGTCGTGGTCCGTCTGCGCCGCAACGAGACCGGTCAACGGCGGTTCTCCACGGCGTTCCCGGTCGGCGGCCGAGGAGTCGTCAAGAACACGCCGCATGGTCGTGTGGATGTTCCCCTGGATGACCAGCGGATCGATGGCTAGCCTGGACAGATGACCGACGTCGACGAGCTGCTCGCGATCCTGGATCCGGCCGTGCGGCCGTTCCTCGGGCGCGACGACTCACTTACCATCGATGATCTCGTCGTCGGTGGTGAGAAGCTCGAGGCGGTCACGATCCTCGCGCGTGCCGCGTCCCGCCACCGAGCTCCCATCGCGGCCGAGCCGCTCGAGCGCCTGCAACGTCTGGCTGAAGGGCTCCCGCCGGACCGTCTGGGTGATGTCGCCGCGATCCGTGAGGCGCTGCACGAGCTAGTCCCGGCCTGAGCTACGACCCGATCGGCGGCATGCCGGGCTCGGCGGCCTCGAGCACCTCGACCGGGTCGCCGAGCGCGATCGTCGCGCCGGTCGGCAGCGGGCGGTCGGGGATGACGTTGACGCCGAACCAGACGCCCTTGCCGAAGCGACGCAGCTGGGCGAGGGTGCGCGTCGGCTCGGGTCCGCGGGCGACCGTGCCGGCGTCGTGGTCGGGTTCCATCGTGGTCATCACGCACCGGGCGCAGCCCTTGACCACGCGGAACGTGACGTCGCCGATCCGGAACCGTCGCCAGGTGTCCTCGCCCCACGGCTCCGTGCCCTCGACGACGAGGTTCGGACGGTAGCGGTGCATCGGCACCGGCGTCCCGGCCGCCGCCGACACGGCCTCCGCCGACGCTCTGGTGGTGAGGAGCAGCGGGTACCCGTCGGCCAGGCTCACCCGGTCGTCCGGCTCGGAGTAGGTCGGGCTGGTCGGACGGCGTCGAGGATCGTCCAGGTGGACCAGCCGCACCTGACGACCCAGCACCTCGCCCAACCACGTCGCGGCGCCGTCGCCGGCGTCGGCCGCCGTGAGCCGTGACGACCAGATCGAGATCGGCACCTGCGCCGTGGGGTCCGGCAGCGGCACGTCGACCGCGGCCGCACCGGGGACGGTGAGCCGCAGCCCGTCGTCGGTGAGCGTCGCGTGCACCACCAGCAGGCGGTTCAGCTCGCGGGCGGTGACCATCCCCCCGGCCGGGTCGACGACCATCCACCGTCGGTCCTGCGCCAGTCCCCACGGCTCCACCTCGACGCGCGCGAGCGACTCGCCGCGGCACGACTTGACCGGATAGCGCCAGAGCGACGCGACGGTGGGCTGCACGCCGATACTGTCGCACGGGCCAGGTGCGACGCGACCGCGCCACCGCTGCGAGGCGTTCGCACCGACGTCGCAGCGGGTTCGCAGTGCCGAGGAACAGGCTCGTGGAGCGACGGCCCGACCCGCGGGCCCCTCGACGGCAGGAGCACCTCATGAACCGACGATCAGCCCTCACCTCGACCCTGGCAGCAGTCGCCCTCTGCGCCGGCACGGCCGTGTCCAGCGTGGCAGGAGCGGCGGGTGCAGCCGAGCAGTCGACGACAGTGTCCGGGGCGTCGACCGCCGCCGCCGAGCGACCTTCGCTCGAGGTCCCGTTCCCCTGTGGACAGGAGTGGCGCGGCAACACCCGCAAGAACCACGATCCGCTGAACGCCATCGACTTCAACCTGCCGACCGGCGGCGACAGCGACCTCGGCAAGCCGGTCCAGGCCAGCAACGGCGGTGTCGTCACCTTCGCGGGCACGGGGCCCGGCGGGTACGGCAAGATGGTCGACGTCTACCACGCGAACGGGTGGTCCACCCGCTACGCGCACCTCAGCGTCATCTCCGTCACGAAGGGTCAGAAGATCCTGGCAACGAACGGAATCGGCCGGGTCGGCAAGAGCGGAGGCCAGTCGTCGGCGCACCTGCACTACGAGCAGCGCTACAACGACTCCGCTGCCGGCATCTACTTCAAGACCACGAAGGCGAAGTACTGGGGCGACGCCCTGTACAAGCGCACCACCATGTGCAGCTGACGGGCTCCCCGGCCGCCGGGTCCTCGGACCCGTCGGCCGGGCCGCGCACGGTCCGCTCAGCCGACACGCGTCGACCTCGGGTCCACGAAGGAGCGTGACATCAGCAGGATCGGCGCAACCAGCACGAGCGGCACGAGGAACGCGAGCCGCAGGCTGCCGGCCTGCGCGACCGCTCCGATCACGGCCCCGCCGAGGATCGCGCCCACGTAGTTGGCGATGTTCATCCGGGCGATGGCGGCGTCGGCCGCCTCAGGGGGGACGGCCGCCCCGACCGCAGCGAACGACAGCGGCGCAATGACGGCGATGCCGAGCCCGGCCACGAGGAACGCGGGGACCGCGACGGTGGCGTCCGGTGCCGCGACGACACCCGCGAAGCCGACCACCCCCACGGCGGAACCGCCCGCCACGACACGCGCCGCACCCATGCGTCGCACCAGCTGGTCGCCGACGACCCGCGAGGCCAGCGCGCCCACCTGGTAGGCGGCGTAGCCGAGCGGCACGACCCAGCCGGGCGCCGCCAGAGCCTCTCGCAGGTACACGCTGCTCCACGTCCCCGTGCCCGTGTCGGCCGCGTAGAACAGGCAGATCACCAGGCCGAAGAGCAGGACGGGTCGCCAGGGGACCGGGATCGTCGCGGCGGCCGCGAGGTCGTCGACCTGCGTCCCCGGCGCGTCCGCGGCCAGGTGGCGGGCCGACGCCACGGCGAGCGCGACGACGACCACCGCCACGACCGACAGCCCGGCGCCCAGGGGCAGACCGAGGGCGGCGTAGCCGGCGCCGACGATGCCGCCGACGCTCCAGCACGCGTGGAACCCGGTCATCACGCTGCGTCCCCGCAGCGCCTCCACCCGCACGCCCTGCATGTTCATGCTGGCGTCGACCCCGCCGAGCGCGATGCCGTAGACGGTGAAGGCGGCGACGAGCAGCGGGTACGACGGCGCCCAGCCGACTAGGGCAGCCCCCGCCCCGATCCCCACCAGCGACGTGGTCAGCGCCGTCCCGCTCGAGCGACGGGTGGCCAGGACGCCCGCGAGCACGCTGCCGAGTCCTGCCACGACCGCGACCACCACCAGCAGGACGGTCACGTCGCCCTCGCCGAGGTCGAACCGGTCCTGCAGGCGCGGTGTCTGCGTGACGAGCGCCGCGAACGTGAAGCCCTGGAGCAGGAAGCCGGTGCTCACGGCGACGCGGGTCCGGTCCATGCGGTCAGGGTAGGACCGCGGGAGGGGCACCCGCCTCTGTCCTGCCTGGGTCACTGGTAGGTGACGAGGTCCGGTCGGGGCCGGACGTCGCGCCAGGTCTGCGGCACGGTGAGCATCGGCTCGTCCTCGTCGAGGAAGTTCTTCCAGCCCCAGTGGACGCCCTTCGGGGAGCCCTGACGGATCGTGTTCCAGGTGCCGGTCTTCGCGCCGGGCGTGCCCTGGCCGTCGACGTGGACCACGGTCGACAGCTCCGGGTGGCCGACGTCGAGGGTGCTGCGGTCGCGGATCATCGACGTCGAGAACTGGTGGAGCACGAAGAGCTTCTGCGGCAGCCGGCGCTCACGGGTCAGGTCGGCCAGCCAGTCGGCGACGGCGTTGACCTCCGAGGCGCCGACCGACCCGATCTGGGTCAGGTGCTTCTGGTCGCGCGCGAGCCGCCACTCGGGATCGAGGGCGAGGCCGACGTGTGGGCGCTCCAGCAGCGAGCGGTAGCGCTTGGCCTGAACGAGGAAGTCGGTCCGGCCGGGCTGCAGGTCGATCACGACGTACTGGCCGGCCTTCTCGGCCGCGTTCACGAGCGGCGTCAGGTCGCGCACGCTGCTCTCCGCGGAGTAGTCGCCGTCGTCCCCGGCCTCGGAGGAGGCCACGGTCGCGATGATCTCCAGCGCGGGCACGACGGGCTGGTCCGAGAGCTCCTGGTACTCGCGCGCCAGTCGCGCGGCCCGACGCACCGTCGCGGCGGTGCCCTGCTCGCCGAGCAGGCCGAGGGACGGGGTGCCGGGGTGCCCGTAGAGCGCGACCACGTGACGCCCCGGGAACACGAGGAGTCCGCCGCCCGGCTGGGTCAGGTCGCGCCGCACGGCGGTGACCTCGTAGCCGAGGCCGCGCCGGAACGTGGAACCGACGCCGACCACGGGCGCGTCGGGCTCGTCGCGCAGGGCACGGATCGCCCGCCGGTCCGCGCGCGGGTCGCCGCCCTTCACGCCGACGACCGTCGCGCCGGCGGCGCGGGCGGTGCCGACGGAGGCGAGGTCGGCACCAGGCGTGTGGACGAGCACCACGACGTCGTCCTCGCGGGGCGAGGTGCGAGGGAGCCGGTCCACGGCGCGGTCGATGTCGGCCTGGTCGTCGCCGACGAGGCGACGTCCGGGCAGGTCGGGCCAGTCGGCGTCCTTCGGTCCGACGGCCAGCGTCGTGCGCACACCGAGGCGCTCGAGCTCGGCGTGGGTGGTGGGTCCGACGAGCAGCACGGGGACGCCGAGCCGAGCGGCCGCCTTCACGGACCGCTGCTGCGAACGGGCGCTGCGAGCCGACACGATGGCCACGTCCGAGCGTTCGAACAGTCGTCGGGAGGTGCCCACGGCGTTCTGGGCGGGAGTGCCGCCGGCCACGACGTCTACCGCGCGCGACGGTGTGCGGAACGTCGTCGTCGCGTCGCCGTCCTCGTCGTGGCCGCCCGTGCAGCCGGAGAGCAGGAGGAGCGTCGCGGTGAGCACGGTGGCGCTGCGTGTGACCCGAGATCGCATACCGCGACGGTAGCCCCGGGGCCACGTCGGACTCGGGCTCGGGTGCGCGCAGGTACCCTCGCCTCGTGATCAGCGCAGCCGTGACGTCCGCCCTCGTGCAGTCCGCCAGCTCGACGGGCCCGGACAGCGGCCTGGCCGGTCTGACGGTCGACCTGATGGAGAAGCTCGGCCTGTTCGGCGTGGCGCTCGCGGTCGGCGCCGACAACATCTTTCCGCCGATCCCGAGCGAGATCATCCTGCCGTTGGCCGGCTTCGCCGCTGCGCAGGGCACGTTCAGCCTGGCCGGAGCGCTGTTCGCGACCACGGCGGGCTCGGTGATCGGTGCGGCGATCCTCTACTGGCTGGGCCGTGCCTACGGCCGCGACCGCACGGTGTGGGTGTTCGAGAAGGTGCCGCTGCTGAAGGTCAGCGACCTCGAGCGGACGGAGGCGTGGTTCGCGAAGCACGGCACGAAGGCGATCTTCTTCGGCCGGATGGTGCCGATCTTCCGCAGCCTGATCTCCCTGCCGGCCGGCGTGGAGCGGATGTCGTTCGGCCTGTTCCTGGCGCTGACGACGGCGGGCAGCCTGATCTGGAACAGCATCTTCGTCGTCGCCGGCTACCGGTTGGGCGAGAACTGGGAGCAGGTCGAGCCCTACGCCGACACGTTCCAGAAGCTGGTGATCCTGGCGGTCCTGCTCGTCATCGCCGTGTTCGTGGTGGTGCGGGTGCGGCAGCTGCCGCGCTACCCGCGTCGCCGTCCGCGCCGCCCCCAGTGAGCGGCGCGCGCAGGATCGCGTCGTTGCTGCCGTCGGCGACGGAGATCGTCTACGCCCTGGGCCTGCAGGACCGTCTCGCGGCCGTCACGTTCGAGTGCGACGAGCCGGTGTCGGCGCGGTCGGAGCACCGTGTGGTGGTGACGGGTGCCGACACGAGCGGGTGGACCCCGGGCGAGATCGACGCCTACGTGCGGGCGCGGCGTGAGGAGGGCGTGGACCTGTACACCCTCGACGAGGGGGCGCTCGCCGACGTCGACCCCGACCTCGTACTGACGCAGGACCTGTGCCGCGTGTGCGCCCTGCCGACCGACCGGGTGGATGAGGCGTTGGCGCACCTCGGGTGCAGCGCCGAGGTGCTGACGCTCGACCCGCACACCCTCGAGGAGGTGCTGGTGTCGGTGGAGCGGGTGGCGGCTGCGGTGGGTGTCGTCGACCGTGGCCGGGCGGTGGTGGCGGGTCTGCGGGGGCGGTTGGCCGACGTGCAGGCCCGCGTGGCTGGTCGACGGCGTCCTCGGGTGGCCGTGGTCGAGTGGGTGGACCCGCTCTTCACGGGCGGCCACTGGATCCCGGACCAGGTGGCGGCCGCAGGTGGCGAGCCGGTGGGCATGCATGCGGGGACGCCGTCCGGACCGTCGGGCTGGGATGCGCTGCGCGCGGAGCGCCCCGAGGTGGTGCTGGTGGCGCCGTGCGGCTTCGGTCTCGACGGGGCTGTCGAGCAGGCCGCCGTGGTGGCGCGGGAGCTGCCGGGCGTGCAGGTGTGGGCCGTCGACGGCAACGCCGTGGTGGTGCGACCCGGTCCGCGACTCGTGGACGGGGTCGAGGCGTTCGCGTCGGTGCTGCACCCGGAGCTCTTCGACCGGTCCGCCCTGGTCCGCCGCGTGCAGTAGCTACTCATCCGGCTCGGGTGCGGCGGGCGCTGGCGTGTCGGGTGCGCAGGGTGCGGTGGGTCTGGTGGGTGTCGGGGTCGATGGTGAAGAACCCTTGATGCACGGCCGCGTGGCATCGGGGACACAGTCCGATGAGGTTGGCGAGGTCGGTGGCGCCGCCGTCGGACCAGTACTGGACGTGGTGGACGTGGACGACGGGTCCTCTGCAGCCGGGGCCGGCGCAGGTGCCGCCTTGCTGGTTGACGATCGCCTTGCGCTGAGCCGGGGTGGCGAGGCGGTGGGTGCGGCCGACGTCGAGGACGGTGTGTCTGCCTGCGGTGAGGATGGGGGTGAGGTCGGCGTCGCAGAGCATCTGCTGGAGCTGCGCGGGGCCGATGGTCCCGAAGCCGGCGAGTTCGCCGGTCGCGGTGCTCGCGTCGTCGGCGATCTGGGCGAGGTCGACGGTGAGGTCGACGTGGGGGCGCACGCCTCTGTCCTGCGGCAGGCCGGAGG
>NZ_JAMXRU010000110.1 GCF_024124745.1 Aeromicrobium sp. CnD17-E | reverse complement strand
GACGACGCCACCGCGCTCGCCGCGGCCGTCGCCCACGGCAGCGCGGCCGCCTCCCTCGACGGCTCCACGCCCCCGACTCCGGCCGACGTCGCGGCCCTCGAGCCCATGCAGGCCCGACGCCTCGACGCCGTCGCCCACCCGACCCCCTGAGCAAGCACCACCCCAGCACGACAGCACCGCACCGAGCACCACCGCAGCACCCCCACCCCCGCACCGCCCAGAGAGAAGAACGACCATGTCCCGCTTGATCACCCCCGCCCTGGTGGCGCTCGACGCCGACCTCGGGGCCGACGCGTCGTCCGTCGTCGCCGCGCTCGCAGGTCGCGTCGCCGACGCCGGCCGCGCATCCTCCGCCGACGCCCTCGCCGCTGACGTGATGGCCCGCGAGGCCACCTCCGCCACGGGCCTGCCCGGCGGCATCGCCATCCCGCACTGCCGGTCCGAGGCCGTCACGGAGGCCACGCTCGCCTTCGCGCGCCTCGAGCCCCGCGCCGACTTCGGTGCGCCCGACGGCGGCGCCGACCTCGTCTTCCTCATCGCCGCGCCCGCCGGCGGCGACTCCGACCACCTGAAGCTGCTCTCGACGCTCGCCCGCGCCCTCGTGCGCAGCGAGTTCACCGACGCCCTGCGCGCCGCCTCGTCCGACGACGAGGTCGTGGCGCTGGTCGAGGACGTCGTGTCCCCCCAGCCGGTCGCGACCCCCGCTGCGGAGGGAGCAGCGGAGGCCGCGCCCTCCGCCGCGTCCGCCGAGGGCAGCCCCGTGCGCATCGTCGCCGTGACGGCCTGCCCCACGGGCATCGCGCACACCTACATGGCCGCCGACTCGCTCGTGCAGGCCGGCGAGCGCGCGGGCGTCGACCTGCAGGTCGAGACGCAGGGCTCCTCGGGCGCCCGTCCGCTGAGCTCGGCCACCATCGCCGGTGCCGACGCGGTCATCTTCGCGACCGACGTGGGCGTCAAGGACGCGTCGCGCTTCGCGGGCAAGCCGGTCATCGTGAGCGGCGTCAAGCGCGCCATCAACGAGCCCGACACGATGGTCTCCGAGGCCGTCGCCGCAGCGGCCGACCCGAGCGCCAAGCGCGTCGACGGCGTCGCCGCGGCCCAGGCCGACGAGTCGTCGTCGCACCAGGGCATCGGCCTGAAGCTGCGCCAGTGGCTGCTGACCGGCGTCAGCTACATGATCCCGTTCGTGGCGGCCGGCGGTCTGCTGATCGCCCTCGGCTTCCTGCTCGCGGGCTACGACATCACGGGCGAGGGCAACAAGATCGCGCTCGAGAACACGATCTTCAACCTGCCCGCGGCCGGCGAGCACGCGCTCTTCGGCAGCGCGCTCGCCACCTACTTCGGCGCGCTGCTGTTCTCGCTGGGCGCCTGGGCGTTCGGCTTCCTCGTCCCCGCCCTCGCCGGCTACATCGCCTACGCGATCGCCGACCGTCCCGGCATCGCGCCCGGCTTCGTGATGGGCTTCCTGGCCAACCAGATCGGTGCAGGCTTCCTCGGCGGCATCGTCGGCGGCATCCTGGCGGGCCTCATCGCCCACCAGATCGCCAAGCAGGAGGCTCCGCGCTGGCTGGCCGGGCTCATGCCGGTCGTCATCATCCCGCTCGTCACCACGCTGGTCAGCGGCCTGCTGATGCTGATGGTCCTCGGCAAGCCGATCGCCGACTTCTCGGCCGGCCTCACCGACAAGCTCAACGGCATGACGGGCGGCTCGCTGATCCTCCTGGGCGTCATCCTCGGCGCGATGATGGGCTTCGACCTCGGTGGTCCGGTCAACAAGGCCGCCTACGTCTTCGCCACCACCGGCCTCACCGCCGACGCCATCGCGGCGGGCGGCGCCGAGGTGAAGATCATGGCCGCGGTCATGATCGCCGGCATGGTCCCGCCGCTCGCCATGGCGCTGTCGACGGCCGTCCGCTCGACCCTCTACACGGAGGCCGAGAAGGAGAACGGCAAGGCAGCCTGGCTGCTGGGCGCCGCCTTCATCTCCGAGGGTGCGATCCCGTTCGCCGCGGCCGACCCGCTGCGCGTGATCCCGTCGATGATGCTCGGCTCGGCCACGGCCGGTGCGATCTCCATGGGCGCGGGCGTCACGCTCGCCGCGCCCCACGGCGGCATCTTCGTCCTCTTCGCGGTCGACCACGTGCTGTGGTTCCTGGTCGCGCTCGTGGTCGGCACGCTCGTCAGCGCTGCGTCTGTCACGCTGCTGAAGTCGCTGCGTGTCGAGAAGGACAGCAGCGAGTTCGAGCACGTGTACACCCGCGTCCCCGTCGACGCCTGACCCAACGCACTCCTGAAGGGACCCACCATGCCCAGCAAGACCGTGACCGTCGGCTCGTCCGTCGGCCTGCACGCCCGACCGGCCGCCACCATCGCGGCCGCCGCTGCCGACCAGTCCTCGCCCGTCACCCTCGCGGTGGCCGGCGGTGACCCGGTCGACGCGGGCTCGGCGCTGCTCATCATGACCCTGGGCGCTGCCCAGGGCACCGAGATCGTCGTGGAGAGCGACGACCAGGCCGCGGTCGACGCCGTCGCCGCCCTGGTCGAGGCGGACCTCGACGCCTGACGGCACCGCCGTCCCGGACCAGGGGCCCGCGCCGCAGCTGCCACTGCGACGCGGGCCCCTCGCACGTCCGTCGAACGACTTGGCACGAGGCCAGTTACGCCCAGGGTGAACAACGGAACAGCGCACCCCGTGTTCCAGTTGTGTGACGTACGTGGACGTCGCGCAGTGCGGCGAGGCGGCCGCACCTAGACTGAAGAGAACACACCCGATCAAGGGGGCCACATGTTCGAGAGGTTCACCGACCGCGCCCGTCGCGTCGTCGTGCTCGCCCAGGAAGAGGCGCGCATGCTCAGCCACAACTACATCGGCACGGAGCACATCCTCCTCGGCCTCATCCACGAGGGTGAGGGCGTCGCCGCCAAGGCCCTGGAGAGCCTCGACATCTCGCTCGAGGCCGTCCGCGGGCAGGTCGAGGACATCATCGGCCAGGGCCAGCAGGCGCCGAGCGGGCACATCCCGTTCACGCCGCGGGCCAAGAAGGTCCTCGAGCTCAGCCTGCGCGAGGCGCTCCAGCTCGGCCACAACTACATCGGCACCGAGCACATCCTCCTCGGCCTGATCCGCGAGGGCGAGGGCGTCGCCGCCCAGGTCCTCGTGAAGCTCGGCGCCGACCTCAACCGCGTCCGCCAGCAGGTCATCCAGCTGGTCTCCGGCTTCCAGGGCAAGGAGGCCGAGACCTCCGGCGCCCCCGCCGAGGCCGCGCCCAGCACCTCGGCCGTGCTCGACCAGTTCGGTCGCAACCTCACGCAGGCCGCCCGCGAGGGCAAGCTCGACCCGGTCATCGGGCGTGAGAACCAGATCGAGCGCGTCATGCAGGTCCTCAGCCGTCGCACCAAGAACAACCCGGTGCTGATCGGCGAGCCCGGCGTCGGCAAGACGACGGTCGTCGAGGGCCTCGCCCAGGACATCGTCAAGGGCGACGTCCCCGAGACGCTCAAGGACAAGCAGATCTACACGCTCGACCTCGGCGCGCTCGTCGCCGGCTCGCGCTACCGCGGCGACTTCGAGGAGCGCCTGAAGAAGGTGCTCAAGGAGATCCGCACCCGCGGCGACATCATCCTGTTCATCGACGAGATCCACACGCTCGTCGGTGCGGGTGCCGCCGAGGGCGCGATCGACGCCGCCAGCATCCTCAAGCCGATGCTGGCCCGCGGTGAGCTGCAGACCATCGGCGCCACCACGCTCGACGAGTTCCGCAAGCACTTCGAGAAGGACGCGGCGCTCGAGCGCCGGTTCCAGCCCATCCAGGTGCCGGAGCCGTCGATCGCGCACACGATCGACATGCTCAAGGGCCTGCGCGACCGCTACGAGGCGCACCACCGCGTCACCATCACCGACGACGCGCTGGTCGCGGCGGCCACCCTGGCCGACCGCTACGTCTCCGACCGGTTCCTGCCGGACAAGGCGATCGACCTCATCGACGAGGCGGGCTCGCGGTTGCGCATCCGCCGGATGACGGCTCCGCCGGACCTCAAGGAGTTCGACGAGAAGATCGCCGACGTCCGCCGCCGCAAGGAGGGCGCCATCGACGCGCAGGACTTCGAGGCCGCTGCCTCCCTGCGCGACGAGGAGAAGAAGCTCATCCTCGCCAAGGCCGACCGCGAGAAGGCCTGGAAGGCCGGCGACATGGACGTCGTGGCCGTCGTCGACGAGGAGCTCGTCGCCGAGGTCCTGGCGCTCGCCACCGGCATCCCGATCGTCAAGCTGACCGAGGAGGAGTCCGGCCGCCTGCTCAACATGGAGGCCGAGCTCGGTAAGCGCGTCATCGGTCAGAACGAGGCCATCAAGGCGCTCAGCCGGGCCATCCGTCGCACGCGGGCGGGCCTGAAGGACCCGCGTCGTCCGGGCGGGTCGTTCATCTTCGCCGGGCCCTCGGGCGTCGGCAAGACGTGGCTCTCCAAGGCGCTCGCGAACTTCCTGTTCGGCGACGACGACGCGCTGATCCAGCTCGACATGAGCGAGTACAGCGAGAAGCACACGGTGGCGCGGCTGTTCGGTGCGCCTCCCGGCTACGTCGGCTACGAGGAGGGCGGCCAGCTCACCGAGAAGGTGCGCCGCAAGCCGTTCAGCGTGGTGCTGTTCGACGAGGTCGAGAAGGCCCACCCGGACATCTTCAACTCGCTGCTGCAGATCCTGGAGGAAGGTCGCCTGACCGACTCCCAGGGCCGCGTCGTCGACTTCAAGAACACCGTGATCATCATGACCACGAACCTGGGGTCGCGTGACATCGGCAAGGGCGTCTCGCTCGGCTTCGCCGACGCCGGCAACACGGTCGGCTCGTACGACCGGATGAAGGCGAAGGTGTCGGAGGAGCTCAAGCAGCACTTCCGTCCGGAGTTCCTGAACCGTGTCGACGAGATCGTCGTGTTCCCGCCGCTGACGCAGGACGAGATCATCCAGATGGTCGACCTGATGGTCGGCAACCTGGAGACCCGTCTGAAGGACAAGGACATGGGCATCGAGCTCACGCCTGCGGCCAAGGACCTGCTCGCCCGTCGTGGCTTCGACCCCGTGCTCGGTGCGCGCCCGCTGCGCCGCACCATCCAGCGCGAGATCGAGGACACCCTCGCCGAGAAGCTGCTCTTCGGTGAGCTGCGCGCCGGTGAGATCGTCCTGGTCGACGTCGAGGGTGAGGGCGTGGACGCGGTGTTCACCTTCCGCGGCACGCCCAAGGCCGACCTCGAGCTGACCGAGGGTCACGACCCGCTCGCGGTCGAGGCCGGCACCTCCGAGTAGCAGCCAGCACGAGCAGTCCGCACGTCCGACAAGGCCCACCACCCCGACGGGTGGTGGGCCTTCGTCGTTCGACTGGACGGCGACCTCGAACCAGGACAGTCTTCTCGGCATGAGCCCCAAGGCACGCAACCTCCTGGTCGTCGGCGCAGTCCTGATCCTTCTCGGCGTCCTCGCCTTCGCCCTCCAGCCGGGCGAGCCGAAGGCCGTCTGCACCTCCGAGAACGGCCCGACGTCGGGCTTCGTCGACGCCGAGCAGGACTGCCCGATCTCCCAGGAGAGCTGGAACGAGATCGCCGACTACCGCTCCTCCCCGAAGCCCTTCCGCATCGCCGGCCTCGTCCTCGTCGTCGCCGGCGTCGGCACGTTGGTCGCCGCCGGCCTCTCCGCCCGCCGCTCCCGCACGACGGAGTAGTCCCTACGGTTCGGAACGTCATCGCCCCTTTCGCGCCGCGAAAGGGGCGATGACGTTCCGGAACGCCTGACAGGCGATGGCGGTCATCGCGCCGGGAGAATCGTACGTAAGCTCCCGATACTTCCAAGATTTTGCCGCGCGAGGCACGTGAATGCTGAAGGATCTCGTCGTCATCAAGAAAGGGAGTGACGATGGTCGGTGAGTTGAGGGTGGCGGAACCAGTCGAACTCGGAGCCCCGAAGCAGGTCGGAGGGCAAGGATGAATCGTCGCGAACGCACGGCGGTGCTCGCCGCCGGCCAGTGGCTACCATGCGAAAAGGTCAACTCAGCCCGGTGACCGGGCGCTTCCTGCAGGAGAATCCCGATGACCGACGGCGCATCCGACCTGTTCCTGCAGCCCCTGGGGCTTTTCGCGGAAGAGCCCGGCTCGGATCGGTGGAGGGCGGAAGCCCTTCTGCAGTCGCCGGCGTTGGCGCTCGCTGTGCGTGACCGAGTGATCAGGTACCTGGACGGCTGTCCTGTGTTCTTGGCGTGGACGGAACATACTCGGGACGAGATCGGGAGTCGTTTTGTTGTGCCAGGCGGCTCGGCGATTGCCTCGGACGGCCAGTACTACTGGCGTCTCGACGCCACTGCATACATCCGTGAGTACGGGATCACGGTGCCTCCAGTAGCCCTGGAAGACTTCGCGGAACGCAACTGGCTGCCGCCTGACTTCGACGAGGCGTCATACCTCCGCATCTACGCGGAACTGGAGACGAAGCTCGTCCGTTCCTTCGACTTCTGAGGCCACGTGCTGACGCTTTTCATCGATGACATCGACGCGCACCACTTTCCGCCCTCGGCAGCCTTCTCAGAGGCGCTGCGGGTGGCGACAGGCGCAGAAGCGACGGACCGGCTCGAAGCGGCCGAGATCGACGATGCGTGGTGGCTCAGCCTGGCACGGACCGACAGCGACGGGGCGCCGACCGAGTGAGGTGCCGACATCACCAAGCTTCAACGCGACGTCGGGCGCTCACCGCCGCCTGGGCCACTCTGGCAGGGGTGAGCGGTGCGGGCGTGAACGAGCCACGGCGAACGGCGGGAGCGGCGTCGACGTGAACTGCCGATGTGTCGTCCCAGGTCCTCCAGACGGTTCAAAGCCTGTCCAGCGAGAATCGAGTGTCATCCATGAAGCGGCGCGTTCTTGTTCTCCCCCAGGACTTTCCGGACTACTCGTGGGAGGTGGAGGCGAAAGGTGTGTTCTGGGACGCCGCAGTGGAACGGGGAGGCGAGTGCTTCAGCGTGGTCTTCTACGATCCGATCCGGTTGCAGCAGGACGTGGGCGGAGAGGTGGCCGAGCGGTCGGCCTTCGCGGTGAGTCGACTGCTGGTCATCCCGTCAGTCACGGAGCAACACATGCGCGACGCCCTCGACGCGGCTCCGGAAGAGTTCTTTCACTAGGGATCCAGCGTCGTGTCGCGAGCGCCTCCACGTTGCGCCCTGGTTCGCCTCCGCAGTCGACAGGGAGCGCCGAGGGCGTCGTCCATGGTCTGATGAGCTCGAGGAAAGGTGACGCTCGATGTACATGCCGGACCTGTCGCCGTACCGCTACGCACGGTCGGACTCGCCCATGCTGGCGGTCGGGTGGCTCGCCGACGCACACACCTTCGACCGCGGCGACGTCCCTGCCCACGTCGTCGAGCGGCTGATCGACCTGGCGTTCGAGATGCCCCACCTGATGCGCGGATGCCACTACTGCCCCTTCTGCGACGAGGAGTCGCCGATCCGCATCGACGTGCCCCGGCATCCCACCCCGTTGTACCTGGGGATGAGCGAGATCCACGTGCGGAGCGTGTCAGGTGTCGTGTACTCGGCGCCTTCGCTTGTCCTGCACTACATCGAGCGTCACCGGTACCGCCCACCGGAGGAGTTCGTTCGGGCCGTCGAGGAGAGGGGCGGGCATGAGCGCCGGGGCGCCGACGTACGGAGCGTGGAGTGATGGTTCGACCCCATCTGATCCTGATCGGGTAATGGCGTCGCGAGGAAGGTAGAGGCTCGCCCGCAGATCATCGATGGCCATCGCCTCAGAGCTACGTCGATGAAACGTGGGACGAGGTGGAGCGGGATCAGGTCCACGAGTACCTCACGCCGAGGCTTCGTCGTACGCGCCTGCATGGGTTTCTCACCATGTCGCGTCTGTGGCGTCTCCAACGGCTCCCTCGAGCTGAGCGATGCGGTGTACGTCTGGCCCGAGGGCCTGGCCCACTACGTCCGCGACCACGGTGTTCGACCACCTGAACCATTCGTCACACACGTCCTCTCCACGATCGAAGAGCTTGAGATGGCCGGGCGCGACGAATCGTGGTGGCGTGGTCAGATCGGTTCAGGGGAAACGTAGAGCGCGCACGCCGCGGTCGGATGGACCTGGGCGAGATCGTCGTCGACGGCGTGCGGCCGGTCGCAAGCGCATCGCAGCGGGGCGTGCGCGCGCCCGCGATGGTCGTCCGGTCGAAGAGCAGACTCGGCCCAAGCGAACAGCGTCCACGATCGCGGTACGTAACTATCCTGGGACGAACGAGAGGAGGGCCGCCAGCGATGATCGCCCACTACCCGGGGGCGACCTTCCAGGTCTGGGAGTACACCCCCAGCCACGCATCGCTTCTGATCCGTAGTCCGCGAGGGGTGGCTCGACCGTTCAACATCGATCTTATCTTTCGCGGTGTGGACTACATGGCCCTTCCTCACCTCATGAGAGGCCTTTCCGTGGATCGGCTGGGGGACCGAGAGGACCTGCGGCTTCCGACGCTGCCTCGGCTCGATCGCGCCAGCAGCGTCTTCGTGTTGTCGTCTGACGGCCTTGACCACGTCGTCGTGGCGGTTTCCGTCGATGTGAACGAGAATGACGACGATATCTTCACGAGCGTTCTGAAGTGGGGGCGTCTCGGCGAGGACTGAAAGGATCGTATGGAGGGTCGGCGCGCCCGGGCGGCCAGCGATCGTGCGAGACTGCCGACCCCGAACCTCTGCGCCCGGCCTGGACTCTCCATGAAACGAAGTGCTCGCACAAGCGCTTGGCACGACATGCTCGTCGCGGCACTGGGCGGAGAGGACCCGGCCGCTATGACGTGTCCTCGAGACGGTCGCGCCGGACTCCAGGTTCTCTGTGAGGTCGTCCTTCCCGACCGTGGTCTCGGGTACTGCGTCATCCGCTGTACCCACTGCTCGCACGGTGCGTGGCTGAGCCGGGTGGCGCCAGCGCCCTCGCTCATCTCGCGGACGCCCGCGAGCGAGTGGCCGCCGACGACGTTCGCTGAGTAGCCGTGCGGCCACACGGAGGCGGCCACGCGGAAGAGGCCGCGTCATACGCGGCGCAGTGGAGGGGTGCTCAATGAGCCGCTACGAGCTTCGCCTTCTCCAGTGGAGCTGGGGGCTCATGGTCGATCTCGAGATGTCAGTACATGTCGCGGACGCCAAGCCGGCCCATGCCATCCCCGTGGCTCCGCACGTCTGGCTCGTGGTGAACGTTGCAAGCGGGTGGGAAGGTGACCTACCACAGTTGCTGGAAGGACTTCGCCGCGTAGTGCCAAGATTTCGGGCTGCAGTTGCGGCCGACGGAGGAGAGCTGGTTTTTGTCCTTCATCACCTCTGGTATCCGTTGACAGATGTCCAGGAGGGCGCGATCGAGCTTGCGGTGGCGGGCTGGGCGGTCGAAGAGCTCGAGCCTGCTGAGGACCCGGCCACGGTTGAGTATGACCGCGCAGCACATCGATACGTGATCAACTTCGACGAAGGCATGTGGGAGGCCGAGTCGTCGCGTTGTCGTCAACGCAAACGTGAACGCGCGGGTTCAGGGATGACGTGAGACGCCGCAGAGTTGTCGTCTGCCTCTCCCTGGGTCGCCCGTTACAAGGTGAAGGTCCCGTCGGGGTGGACCTGGGCGAGGCCCTCGTCCAGGAGCGCGTCGAGGCAGCGCTCGCGCTGCGCGCCGTCGTCCCAGACTGCGTCGAGCGCCGCCTTCGGCACCGGGTCGGTCGCGTCGCGCAGCACCGCGAGGAGGCGGCCGCGGCACTGGCGGTCGGTGCCGGCCCACGCCTGGCCGCGTCGCGGGG
>NZ_JAMXRU010000010.1 GCF_024124745.1 Aeromicrobium sp. CnD17-E | reverse complement strand
GCCGACACCCTCCACACCACCGGCAACACCCACGAAGCCCTCCAATGGTTCCACCGCGTCATCGCCACCGACCCCCACCACACCACCGACGCACCCCAACGCATCACCCAACTCGAACAAGAACTGGCGGCGGAAAACGACGAGAAGTGAGCGACGTCGAGGGGTCGTCCACAGGCACCTCGACGCTGCACTGACGCCGTCCACAGCCCGTCAGGACGCCCTCGTCCAGCGGTGGAGGAGCGGCCACGCTGGGGAGATGACGCAGCAGCCATCGCACCAGAACCTCGTCTCCCTCACGGGCCGGGTGTCCGGCCCGCCCGAGCAGCGGACCCTGCCGAGCGGCGACGAGATCGTCACGTTCCGTCTGGTGGTCCGCCGGGACCCGCCTCGGGCAGGGGCCCGCGCTCGGTCGCGGCAGACCGTCGACACGATCGAGTGCGTCGCCTGGACCTCACGCCTGAGGCGGACCGTCTCACGCCTGGAGGACGGCGCGACCGTCGCGGTGACGGGGTGCCTGCGGCGTCGCTTCAGTCGAGCAGCCGGTGGCGGGCAGAGCTGGTACGCCGTCGAGCTGGCCTCGTGCAGTGCGGTGGCCGCCGCTCAGTAGTCTCGGAGGCATGCCTCTGCTGACCAGCGACGTCCCGCTCTGCGAGGCTCACGACCTCGTCATGCTCGACCTCGACGGTGTCGTCTACGTAGGGGCCGACGCCGTCCCCGGCGCCTCCGAGGCGCTGGAGACCTGCGTGAGCCACGGCGCACGGATCGCCTACCTGACCAACAACGCCGCACGTCCGGCTGGTGAGGTGGCTCGGCACCTGCGCGACCTCGGGATGCCCGTGCACGACGACGGCGAGGTCGTGACCTCGGCGCAGGCCGTGGCTCGGATGATCGCCGCCGACCTGCCGTCGGGCTCGCGCGTGCTGGTCGTCGGCGGACCGGGGCTGCGCGAGCCGCTCGAGGCGGCCGGACTCGTCTGCGTCGACTCCGCGGACGACGATCCCGCGGCCGTGGTGCAGGGGTTCCACCGCGAGATCGGGTGGCGCCACCTCGCGGAGGCCGCGTACGCGGTCGCCGCCGGACTTCCGTACTACGCCAGCAACCTGGACCTCAGCATCCCGACGCCACGGGGCACGGCGCCCGGCAACGGGACCCTCGTGCGCGCCGTCGTGGCCGCCACCGGACGGGAGCCCCGCGTCGCCGGCAAGCCCGAACGTCCCCTCTTCGACGAGACGCTGCGCCGGACGGGTGCCCGGCACCCCCTCATGGTCGGCGACCGCGTGGACACCGACATCGACGGCGCCACCCGGGCGGGCATCCCGGCGCTCGCCGTGCTGACCGGCGTGAGCGACCTCGCGGAGCTGGCGGCGCTCGCGCCCGACCGCCGCCCGGGCTTCGTCTCCACCGACCTGCGTGGCCTGGTCGAGCAGCACCTCGCCGTCGTCGTCGACGGGGACACCTCCCGGTGCGGCGACGCGACCGCAGAGCGCAGGACCGGCACCGTCGTGCTGACGAGCGGCGACCCCGCCGCCACGACGTCGGTGCGCGCGGTCCTCGGCCTCGCCTGGTCGGCCGTGGACGCCGGGCACGACGCGCCGGACGTCCGTCTGGGAGGATGACACGGTGACCGAGCACCACGACCCCGCGAGCGAGGCGTCCGCGCAGCCGCCCGTGGACGACGGCGTCGACCCGGTGGCGGCACTCGTCGCGCAGGCCCAGGAGGCCTGTGCCGACCACCCCGAGCTGCTGACCCTGGTCGAACAGCTCGAGCGGCTCGAGGAGGTCGAGCTGGCCCGTCGCCCCGAGGTGCTCGACGCGGTGCACCGCACCCTGCGCGAGGTGCTCACGGGGGCGAGCAGGCCGGGCCGCTCCTCGTGAGCCGGCGGGTCCGGCTCGACGCGGAGCTCGTGCGCCGGGGGCTCGCGCGCTCCCGTGACCACGCCGGTCAGCTCATCGCGGACGGCAAGGTGCTGGTCGCCGGCCAGCGGGCGGCGAAGCCGGCCACGCAGGTCGGCACCGACCAGGCCGTCGTCGTCCGGGAGGACGACGACCCGGGATGGGCCTCCCGCGGCGCGCACAAGCTGCTCGGGGCCCTCGAGGTGTTCGAGCCGCAGGGACTGCGGCTGCAGGGTCGGCGCGTGCTCGACGCCGGCGCCTCCACCGGCGGGTTCACCGACGTGCTGCTCCGCCGCGACGTGCGCGAGGTCGTGGCGGTCGACGTCGGGTACGGCCAGCTCGTCTGGCGGCTGCGCGACGACCCGCGGGTCCAGGTGCACGACCGCACGAACGTGCGCACCCTGACCCGCGAGGACGTCGGCGGCGCCGTCGACGCGGTCGTCTCCGATCTGTCGTTCATCTCCCTTACCGTGGTGATGCCCGCGTTGACCGCCGTCTGCCAGGAGGAGGGCGACATCGTGCTGATGATCAAGCCCCAGTTCGAGGTGGGCCGCGGCAACCTCGGCAAGAACGGGGTCGTGCGCGACCCCGAGCTGCATGCCGACGCGGTGCTGCGCGTCTGCGCGAGCGGGCTCGAGCAGGGGTGGGGCACCCACGGGCTGGCGGCCAGCCCGCTGCCCGGACCGGCGGGGAACGTCGAGTACTTCTGCTGGCTGCGGCGCGACCCCGAGCCGTCGGTGCCCGACCGCTCGGCCGTCGCCGACGTCGTCGCGCGCGGGCCCCTCGGGACGGCGGACGGGGACGACGCATGAGCGAGCGCCGCGTCCTGCTGATCGTCCACACCGCACGCGAGGAGGCGACGTCGCTCGCGGCGCGCCTGGCCACCGACCTGCGCAGTGCCGACATCGGTGTCTGCGTGCTGGAGTCCGACCGCGACGACCTCGTGGCGGCCGGGATCGGCGAGGTCGGCGTGATCCCTGCGCGGGAGGGCGCGGCCCACGGCTGCGAGCTCGCGGTGGTCCTCGGTGGCGACGGCACCATCCTGCGCGCCACCGAGATCTGCCGGGGCACCCAGACGCCGGTGCTCGGTGTGAACCTCGGGCACGTCGGATTCCTCGCCGAGGCCGACGTCGACGACCTGCAGGCCGTCGTGCAGGGCGTCGTCGACCGGACCTACCGGGTCGAGGAGCGGCTGACGATCGAGGTCACGGTCAGCGTCGGCGACGAGGTCGTCGCGACGAACTGGGCGCTCAACGAGGCCACCGTCGAGAAGGCCTCGCGCGAGCGCATGCTCGAGCTGGTCGTCGAGATCGACGACCGGCCCGTCTCGCGCTGGGGGTGCGACGGCGTCGTCTGCGCCACGCCCACCGGCTCCACCGCCTACAACTTCAGCGCCGGCGGACCGATCGTGTGGCCGGAGGTCGAGGCCCTGCTGATGGTCCCGATCAGCGCGCACGCCCTCTTCGCGCGGCCGCTGGTCGTCTCGCCCAACTCGACCCTGGCGATCGAGGTCATGGGGGAGACGACCGCGGGGGTGCTCTGGTGCGACGGGCGCCGTGCCGCGGAGCTGCCGCGGGGCGCCCGTGTGGAGGTCCGACGTGCCACCACCCCGGCCCGCCTCGCCCGGCTCCACGAGGCGCCCTTCGCCGACCGGCTCGTCCGCAAGTTCGACCTGCCCGTCGCAGGCTGGCGCGGCACGGCGGAGCAGCGTCGCCTCGGGCGACGGGTCGAGGACGTCTGATGTGGCAGCACCTGCGGCTCAGCTCGCTCGGTGTCATCGAGTCCGCCGAGCTCGAGCTCGACGCGGGCTTCACCGTCATCACCGGTGAGACGGGGGCGGGCAAGACCATGGTCGTGACGGCGCTCGGGCTGCTGCGCGGCGGGCGTGCCGACGCGGGCCTCGTGCGGCACGGCGAGCGCCAGGCGCGGGTCGAGGCGAGCGTCGAGGTGCCGGGCGGGTCGCCGGTCGTGCGCACGGTCGAGGACGCCGGGGGCACGGTCGACGACCACGTCGTCGTGCTGGGTCGGGTGCTGTCGGCGCAGGGCCGGTCGCGTGCCGTCGCCGGCGGTGCGACCGTGCCGGCCGCGGTGCTGTCCGACGTGACCGACGCCCTGGTGGCGGTGCACGGACAGTCCGACCAGCACCGGCTGCTGCGCGGGTCGGCCCAGCGGTCGGCGCTCGACGCCTTCGCGGGCGACTCGCTCGCGGCGCTCGCGGACGAGTACGCCCCGCGGTACGCCCGGCTGCGCTCCGCGCGGGCGCGCCTGGAGGAGCTGCGCCAGCACGGGCGGGAACGGGCCCGCCAGCTCGACCTCCTGCAGCACGGACTCGCGGAGATCGCCGACGTCCAGCCGCGGGAGGGCGAGGACGAGGAGCTGGTCACCGAGGAGGGCCGGCTCGCCCACGCCGAGGCGCTGGTGCAGGCCGCGCTGACCGCGCACGAGGGTCTCGCCGGCGACCACGGCGCCGCCGCGCGCGACGTCGTCGCCTCCGGGTCGGCGGCGCTGCAGGACGTCGCCGGGCACGATCCCGAGCTCGACGACGTGGCACAGCGGCTGCGCGAGGTGGGCATCCTGCTCGACGAGGTCGCGGCCGACCTGAGCGCCTACGCCCACGGTGTCGAGGTCGACCCCGCCCGGCTGGCCGCGGTCCAGGAACGCCGTGCGGCCCTCGCGGCCCTCCAGCGCAAGTACGGCCCCTCCGTCGCCGACGTGCTGGCCTGGCAGGAGAAGGCTGCCGCCGAGGCCGGGGAGCTCGACCACGACGACCAGGCCATCGCCGACCTCGAGGCGGAGGTCGAGGCGCTCGAGCCCCAGGTGCTGGACCTCGCCCACCGCATGAGCGAGGTGCGCCGGGAGGCCGGCACCCGGCTCGCGGCGCTGGTGGGGGAGGAGCTCACCCAGCTGGCCATGCCGTCGGCCCGGCTCGAGGTCGCCGTCAGCGTGCCCGAGGGCGCCGTTCCCGCGGCCCACGGCATCGACGACGTCGAGCTGCTCTTCGCCGCCAACAACGGCTCCGCACCGCGTCCGCTGGCGAAGGGGGCGAGCGGGGGCGAGCTGTCGCGCCTCATGCTGGCGCTCGAGGTGGTCCTCGCCGACCAGGGCACGGTCCCGACGCTGGTGTTCGACGAGGTCGACGCGGGCATCGGCGGGCGCGCGGCGGTCGAGGTGGGCCGCCGGCTCGCCCGGCTGGCCGAGGGCCCCCAGGTGCTGGCGGTGACGCACCTGCCGCAGGTGGCGGCCTTCGCACACCACCACTTCCACGTCATGAAGGACGACGACGGCAACGTCACGAGCAGCAGCGTCGTGCGGCTCGACGGCCAGGCGCGTGTCGACGAGCTGGCGCGGATGCTCGCCGGCCAGGACGAGTCCGAGGCCGCGCAGGCGCACGCCCGCGAGCTGCTGGAGCTGGCCGGACGGCTCTGAGCCGACCGGCCGACGCGCCGTGACGCGCCGACCCGACCTGCCAGGAGGGCCGGGGTGTGCGTGCCACGATGGACGACGATGTCTCGACGCACCCGATCCACCGACGACACGACCGGCGACATCGTCGGGGTCGTGCGCTTCGCCCGCGCCGGTGACGGTGCCGCCAAGTCGCTCCGCGCGGGCGACATCGCCGTCGTCGACCTGCCCGACCTCGACCGCGCCCAGGCCGACGCCCTGGTGCAGCGCAAGGTCCGGGCGGTGCTGAACGCGGCGGAGTCCTCGACCGGTCGCTACCCCAACTCCGGTCCGCAGGTGCTGGCCGACGCCGGCATCGCCCTCGTCGACCACGTCGGTGCGGGCATCTGGACCCGGCTGCGCAGCGGCGACACCGTCCGCATCGCCGACGGCAAGATCTTCAAGAACGAGGTGCTCGTCGCGCAGGGCCAGATGGTCGACGACGCGACCCGCTCCGAGCGGCTCGGTGCCGCGGAGCGCGAGCTCGCCACGAAGCTGGGCTCGCTCACCGCGAACGCCTCCGACCACCTGGAGCGCGAGCGTGCCCTGCTGCTCGAGGGCGCCAGGATCCCGCGTCTCGACCCCAAGCTCCGTGGTCGGCCCGTGGTCGTCGTCTCGCGCGCCTACCAGTGGGAGCACGACCTCAAGGCGATCCGTCGCTGGATCCGCGACTCCGGCGCGGTCGTCGTCGGCGTGGCCGCCGGCGCCGACGCCCTGCTGGAGACCCGCATCAAGCCCGACGTCGTGATCGGGCACCTCCAGGACCTGTCCGACCGCGCCCTGCGCAGCGGCGCCGACGTGGTCGTCGTGAGCCCGTCGGGACGCACCGACGGTGCGGAGCGCTTCGAGCGCGCGCACGTCGACGTGACCGTGTTCCAGGCGACGGGCTCCGCAGCCGACCTCGCGATCCTGCTGGCCGACGCGAACGACGCGCCGGTCGTCGTCGAGGTCGGGGCGCCGCGCGGCCTGGTCGAGTTCCTCGAACGGGGCACGGCCGACGTGGCCAGCTCGTTCGTCACGCGGCTGCGGACGTCGGCGACGCTCGTCGACGCGCACGCCGTGGCCCACTTCACCCGCCGCACCATGCCCGCGTGGCCCGTGCTGCTCATCCTGCTCGCGGGCGTCCTGGCCGTCGTCGCCGCCGTGGGCACCACGCCCACGGGCGCCGACTGGTACGCCGTGCTCGGCGAGCGCCTGGCCGACCTCCGCACCTGGCTCGAAGGACTGCTGTAGATGATCACCTTCCGGTACCACCTCGTCTCGATCGCCGCGGTCCTGCTGGCCCTGGCCGCGGGCGTCGCGCTCGGCGCCGGCGCGCTCGACGGCCGCTTCGCCCCCGACCGCGAGCAGGGCTCGTCGTCGGCCGGCGACTCCGCGCTCGTGTCCTTCGAGAACGGGTACGCGGCGCGCACGTCGACCGGCCTCATCGAGGGCACCCTCGACGACCGGTCCGTCGTGCTGCTCACCCTGCCCGGCGCCGACGCGGAGCAGGTCGCCGGCGTCCGTCGCAACCTGGAGAGGGCAGGTGCGACGATCACCGGCACGGTCGCGCTGACCGCCAAGCTCGTCGACCCGGCCAACCGTCAGTTCGCCGAGAGCGTCACCGAGGAGGCGGCCCCCGACTCCTCCGGCGAGGGCTACGCGCGCGTCGGTGCGGCGCTGGGTCGTTCGCTGCTCGGCCGCGCCGGCCGCGAGCTCGACCAGACCGCACGCACGACGGCGTCCGCCTTCGAGGAGGGCGGTCTGACCTCGGCCAGCGCCGCACCCGAGCGGTTCGCCGGCCAGGCCGTCGTGGTCGCGGGCCCGTCGCGACTCGGCGACTCCGCCGAGGTCGTCACCGGTCTGCTGCGCGCGCTCGCCGGCACCGGCGACGGCACGCTGCTGGCCGGTCCGTCGGCGTCCAGCCTCGACGGTGGCGCGGTCGACGTCGTCCGCCGCGAGGCCTCCCAGGTCTCGACCGTCGACGTGACCGACTCGGCCGCCGGCCGGGCCGTCACGGCTCTCGCCCTCGCCCGCGTGGCCGCCGGCGAGACCGGTGCGTGGGGCACCTCGCGCAGCCAGGACGGCTCCGTCCCGCGCTAGTCCGGCGCGTGGTCGCCGCGCCGCCCCGGCTGGTCATGGCCGCCGCGGCGAGGGGCTACACTGGAATCCCGTGGAGCAGTGACGACCACGGCGCCCGCCGTCGGTCCCGCTGAGCCGCATCCAGGCCCACGACCACGGGAGTCACCTTGCAGGGCAGCGCCGTCACCAAGCACGTCTTCGTCACCGGAGGCGTCGCCTCCTCCCTCGGCAAGGGGCTCACCGCCTCCTCGCTCGGCCGGCTGCTGAAGTCCCGGGGACTGCGGGTCACGATGCAGAAGCTCGACCCGTACCTCAACGTCGACCCCGGCACCATGAACCCGTTCCAGCACGGCGAGGTCTTCGTCACCGACGACGGCGCCGAGACCGACCTCGACATCGGCCACTACGAGCGCTTCCTCGACGAGGACCTCGTCGGGCGTGCGAACGTCACCACCGGCCAGGTGTACTCCGACGTGATCGCCCGCGAGCGTCGCGGCGACTACCTCGGCGACACCGTCCAGGTGATCCCGCACATCACCAACGAGATCAAGGACCGGATGCTCGCGATGGGCGGGCCCGACGTCGACGTCGTCATCCACGAGATCGGCGGCACGGTCGGCGACATCGAGAGCCAGCCGTTCCTGGAGTCGGCGCGCCAGGTCCGCCACGAGATCGGCCGGGGGCACGTGTTCTTCCTGCACGTCTCGCTCGTGCCCTACATCGGCCCGTCCGGCGAGCTGAAGACGAAGCCGACGCAGCACTCGGTCGCCGCGCTGCGCTCGATCGGCATCCAGCCCGACGCGATCGTCTGCCGCTCCGACCGCGAGATCCCCGAGTCGGTCAAGCGCAAGATCTCGCTGATGTGCGACGTCGACACCGAGGCCGTCGTCACCGCCAGCGACGCCGCGTCGATCTACGACATCCCGAAGGTCGTGCACCGCGAGGGCCTCGACGCCTACGTCGTGCGCCGTCTCGACCTGCCGTTCCGCGACGTCGACTGGACCGAGTGGGACGCCCTGCTGCGTCGCGTGCACCAGCCGGCCGACGAGGTCACGATCGCGCTCGTCGGCAAGTACGTCGACCTGCCCGACGCCTACCTCTCGGTGGCCGAGGCCCTGCGCGCCGGCGGGTTCGCGAACGACACCAAGGTCCACCTGCGGTGGGTGCCCTCCGACGAGTGCGGCACCGAGTCGGGGGCCGCGCGCCACCTGGCCGACGTCGACGGCATCTGCGTGCCGGGCGGCTTCGGCATCCGCGGCATCGAGGGCAAGGTCGGCGCCCTGCAGCACGCCCGTACGCGCGGCATCCCGACGCTCGGACTCTGCCTCGGCCTGCAGTGCATGGTCATCGAGCACGCTCGCCACGTCGCCGGCATCCCGGGCGCGAGCTCCACGGAGTTCGACCCCGACGCGAGCGACCCCGTGATCGCGACGATGGCCGAGCAGCACGCCTTCGTCGAGGGCGCTGGCGACCTCGGCGGCACCATGCGTCTCGGTCTCTACGAGGCCGCGCTGGCTCCGGGCAGCGTCGTCGCCGGCGTCTACGGCGCCGACAAGGTCGAGGAGCGGCACCGTCACCGCTACGAGGTGAACAACGGCTACCGCGACCGCCTCGAGGCGGCAGGGCTGGTGTTCAGCGGCACGTCGCCCGACGGGACGCTCGTGGAGTTCGTCGAGCTGCCCGCCGACGTGCACCCGTTCTACGTGGCCACGCAGGCCCACCCGGAGCTGCGCTCGCGGCCGACGCGCCCGCACCCGCTGTTCGCCGGCCTGGTCAAGGCAGCGCTCAAGCGTCAGCGCGAGACGCGGCTGCCGGTCGAGGTCCCGGCGACCGGTGCCGACGTGGTCGAGGGCGCCGACGCGCCGACGTCGTGAGCCCGCACCCCACGCTGCCCGGCGTCCTGGTCGACGAGGTCGCCGACCGGGCCGAGTCCTGGCCCGTCGCGTCCCACGAGCAGGTCTTCACCAGCGGCTACCTCGACGTCGAGGTCGACGCGATCGTCGACCCGAGCGGCGACGAGCACCGACGCGTCGTGGTGCGTCCGCAGGGTGCCGTGGGCGTGCTCGCCCTCGACGAGGACGACCGGCTGCTCCTCGTCGTGCAGTACCGGCACCCGGTCGGGGCACGCCTGGTCGAGCTGCCCGCGGGCACCCTCGACGTCGCGGGGGAGGAGCCGCAGGAGGCCGCCGCCCGCGAGCTGGCCGAGGAGGCCGACGTCGTCGCTGCCGACTGGGCGCCGCTGCTGTCGATCGTCTCGAGCGGCGGGTACTCCAGCGAGGTGTGCCAGGTCTACCGGGCGACCGGCCTGCGCCCGGTCCCCGAGGACGAGCGCACCGAGCGCCACGCCGAGGAGGCCGACATGGAGCAGTGGTGGGTCCCCTTCGAGTCCGTCGTCGACGCGGTGCTCGACGGGCGGGTCCGCGACGCGACGATGTGCGCCGCGGTGCTCGCCGAGGCGGCCCGCCGCGCCCGCGGCTGAGCCGGCGACGATGAGCGACGCCGGCGACCTCGACCGCGCCGTCCAGGACTACCTGGGCCACCTCGGCGTGGAGCGGGGTCTCGCCGCCAACACGCTCGGCAGCTACCGGCGCGACCTGCGCCGCTACCGCGAGCACCTGCACGGTGCCGGCGTGCACGACGTGGCTGACGTGGCGGAGACCGACGTGCTGGCCTTCCTCGCGGCGCTGCGCACGGGCGACGAGGAGCACGCGCCCCTCGGCGCCTCGAGCGCCGCGCGGGCGGTCGTCGCGGTGCGGGGGTTCCACAAGTTCTGCCTGCGCGAGCAGCTCGTCGCGACCGACGTGACGGCGGCCGTGAAGCCGCCCCGTCCCGCCTCGCGGCTGCCGAAGGCGCTGCCGCTCGACCAGGTCGAGGCGATCCTCGAGGCTGCCGGCGCGGCGGGGACGAGCCTGGCCAAGCGCGACCGCGCGCTGCTGGAGGTGCTGTACGGCACGGGGTCGCGGATCTCCGAGGCGGTCGGTCTCGACGTCGACGACCTCGACCTGGAGGAGGGCACGGCCCTGCTGCGCGGCAAGGGCGGCAAGCAGCGCATCGTGCCGGTGGGCTCCTACGCGGCGGCCGCGCTGGGCGACTACCTGACCGTCGCCCGACCGGGGCTCGTGTCGGCCACCGGACGCGGTGGGGCGGCCCTGTTCCTGAACGCCCGCGGAGGACGGCTGAGCCGCCAGAGCGCGTGGACGGTGCTGTCCCGGGCAGCGCGTGCCGCCGGGGTCGATGCCGACGTCTCGCCGCACACCCTGCGGCACAGCTTCGCGACCCACCTCCTCGACGGCGGTGCCGACGTCCGCGTCGTGCAGGAGCTGCTCGGGCACGCCTCGGTCACCACGACGCAGATCTACACGCTCGTGACGGTCGACCGGTTGCGCGAGGTCTACGCGACGTCGCACCCCCGCGCCGTCGACTGAGCAGGAGCGCCGGGAGAGCGGTCCCGACCGGCGGGGCCAGGCGCGCCGGGACGCCCGTCGAGCGCGGTACAGTGGCCCGACGATCGCCGGGCGGCGACCGGCCGCGGCGTAAGGAGACTGATGAGCGACGAACTCGGACCCACCGGACGCCCCGCGCCCGACTTCCCCGAGCCGTCACCGCGCCAGGGCGGCCGACCCGCGCAGATCATCGCGATGTGCAACCAGAAGGGCGGCGTCGGCAAGACGACGACCACCATCAACCTGGGTGCGGCGCTGGTCGAGGCGGGACGGCGGGTGCTGCTGCTCGACTTCGACCCGCAGGGCTCGCTGACGGTCGGGCTGGGCTTCAACGCCCACGACCTCGAGCAGTCGATCTACCACGTGCTGATGGACCGCGAGCTGACGCTCAAGGACATCGTCCTCGAGACGTCGGTGCCGGGCCTCGACCTCGTGCCCGCCAACATCGACCTCTCCGCTGCCGAGATGCGTCTCGTGACCGAGGTCGGCCGCGAGCAGGTGCTCGCCCGCGCGCTGCACCCCGTGCTGCACGACTACGACGTCGTGCTCATCGACTGCCAGCCGTCGCTGGGCCTGCTCACCGTGAACGCCCTGACGGCTGCCGACGGCGTGATCATCCCGCTGGAGTGCGAGTACTTCGCGCTGCGCGGCGTGGCGCTGCTCAAGGAGACGATCGAGAAGGTCCGCGACCGCACCAACTTCGACCTGCGCATCATCGGCCTGCTCGGCACGATGTACGACGGTCGCACGCTGCACGGCCGTGAGGTGCTGCAGACGCTGGTGCAGGGCTGGGGCGACCTCGTCTTCCACACCGTCATCCGACGCACCGTCAAGTTCTCCGACGCGACGGTCGCCGGCGTGCCGATCACCGAGTACGCCGCCAGCTCGCCGGGAGCCGACGCGTACCGCCAGCTCGCCCGGGAGGTGCTGCACCGATGCCCCGACGCGTGAGCATGCCCGGGGCGGACGAGCTGTTCCGTCCCACGGCGCCCTCCGCCCGCTCGCGCCGCCCCGCACCCGACCCGAGCGTCGAGCCGGACCAGGCCGAGCAGGAGCCCGCCGGGTCCGCTGCTCCCGCGGCACCGCGCGACAGCGGACGCATCAAGCACGACGAGAAGATGACGGTCTACGTCACGAGCGAGGAGCTGCTGGCGATCGAGCAGGCCCGGCTCCAGCTGCGCAGCAGCGTGCGGCGCAACGTCGACCGCGGACGCCTGGTGCGGGCCGCGATCGCCCTGGCGCTGGAGGACCTCGAGACCCGCGGCGACGACAGCGACCTCGCCCGGCGGCTCGGCTCGGCATGAGCCTGTCGGCCGACGACACGCAGGCCACGGAGGCGGACGGCTTCCGCGTCGACGTCGGGGTCTTCGACGGCCCCTTCGACCTCCTGCTGTCGCTCATCTCCAAGCACCAGCTCGACATCACCGAGGTGGCGCTGTCGACCGTGACGACGGAGTTCATCGCCTACGTCCGCGAGCTCGGTGGCGACCTGGAGCAGACGACGCAGTTCCTCGTCGTCGCCGCCACGCTCCTCGACCTCAAGACGGCCCGGCTGCTGCCGCAGGCCGACGTCGAGGACGAGGAGGACCTCGCCCTGCTGGAGGCGCGCGACCTGCTGTTCGCCCGGCTCATGCAGTACCGCGCCTTCAAGCAGGTGGCGAGCTTCCTCGCCGACCGCCTCGCGACGGAGGGGAAGCGCTACCCGCGCCAGGTGGGGCTCGAGCCGCGGTTCGCCGCGCTGCTGCCCGAGGTGGTCTTCTCGATCGGCCCCGACGAGCTGGCGGCTCTCGCCGCCCGGGCGCTGCAGCCGAGGCCCGAGCCCGTGCTGTCGCTCGCGCACCTGCACGCCCCGACCGTGAGCGTGCGGGAGCAGGCGCACCTCGTCGTCGACCGGCTGCGCCGCGAGCGCACCACCACCTTCCGCGCGCTGACCGCCGACGCTGACCTCATGACGACCGTGGCGCGCTTCCTCGCCCTGCTCGAGCTGTTCCGGGAGGGTGTCGTCGGCTTCGACCAGGCCAGCCCGCTCGGCGACCTGCACCTGCGCTGGACCGGCGGTGACGACGACGTCGACATCGACGTCGGCGACGAGTTCGACGGTCACACCGCCGACGACGGGATCACCCCCGCCCTGACCATCCCGGAGGACGACGATGCCTGACGCCACGCCCGACGCGAGCACCACCGAGGCGCCCGTCGACGAGACGGCACCCCCTGAACAGGAGACGGGCGGGCAGGAGACGGGCGACAAGGAAGGGCCCACGGACGGGTCGCTCCGTGGCCCGCACGAGCTGGAGCTCGAGCTGCTCGCGCTGCGGCCGGCGCTGGAGGCGGTGCTGATGGTCGCCGACCAGCCCCTCGACCACCTGACCCTCGCCCAGGCCGTGGGCCACCCGCCCGTGGAGGTGCAGGCCGCCCTCTCCGAGCTGGCGGCGGAGTACGCCGAGCAGGGACGCGGCTTCGAGCTGCGCCACGTCGGTGGCGGCTGGCGCTACTTCACGCGCGAGGCCTTCGCGCCGGCCGTCGAGCGGTTCGTGCTCGACGGGCAGCAGGCCCGGCTCACCCAGGCGGCGCTCGAGACGCTGGCCGTGGTCGCGTACCGCCAGCCCGTGAGCCGTTCGCGGATCTCGGCGATCCGCGGGGTCAACGTCGACGGCGTGGTGCGCACGCTGGTCACGCGCGGACTCCTGGAGGAGGCCGGCACCGACCCCGAGAGCGGGGCGCACCTGTACCGGACCAGCAGCTACTTCCTCGAGCGGATGGGGCTCGCGTCGCTCGCGGAGCTGCCCGACATCGCACCCATGCTGCCGGACATCGAGGACATGGAGGACGACCTCGTGCCCCCGGGCGTCTCCGACGACGCGACGGCCGAGGTCGCCGACGGACTCGACACCGACGACCCAGGATCGTCCGCTCCCGGCTCGTCCACCCCAGACTCGCCCATCCCGGGTCCGACCGAGGGGGAGGGGACCGCGTGAGCGACGCCGAGGGCATCCGCCTGCAGAAGGTGCTCGCCCAGGCCGGGGTCGGCAGCCGTCGCCGCTGCGAGGAGCTGATGGCGACCGGCCGGGTCGAGGTCAACGGCGAGGTCGTCACCCAGATGGGCATCCGGGTCGACCCGCACACCGACCTCGTGCGGGTCGACGGTCGGCGCATCCCGCCACCGTCGGACCACGCCTACCTCGTGCTCAACAAGCCGCGCGGTGTCGTCTCGTCGATGGCCGACGAGCAGGGTCGCCGCGACCTGACGGAGTTCGTGGCCGGACGCGACGAGCGCCTGTTCCACGTGGGCCGTCTCGACACCGACACCTCGGGCCTGCTGCTGCTCACCAACGACGGCGACCTCGCCCACCGGCTCGCGCACCCGTCGTACGAGTTCACCAAGACCTACGTCGCCCTCGTCGACGGTGCGGTCGGCGACGCGGTGGGCCGTCGGCTGCGCGACGGCATCGAGCTCGAGGACGGCCCGGCCGCCGTCGACCGCTTCGTCGTGAAGGACCGTTCCCGAGGTCGCTCGTTGGTCGAGCTCGACCTGCACATGGGGCGCAACCGGATCGTGCGACGCATGCTCGCTGCGGTCGGCCACCCGGTCGTGGAGCTGACACGCACGACCTTCGGCCCGATCCACCTCGGCGGCCTCGGGGTGGGACGCTCGCGCGAGCTGACCCGCGAGGAGCTGGGGGACCTGTTCGATAGCGTGTCCGCATGACGTCGCTGCCCCCGACCCTCGTCGTCGGGTGCGGCCTCATCGGCACCTCGGTGGCGCTCGCGCTGCGCGAGCACGGCATCGACGTCCACCTGAGCGACCGCGACCCCGAGCACGTCGCCGCCGCCGTCGAGCGGGGGGCAGGCAGTGCCGAGCCGGTGCACGACCCGGCGCTCGTGGTCGTCGCGGTGCCCCCACGGGCCACCGCCGCCGCCGTGCGGGAGGCGCTCGAGACCTACCCCGCCGCCGTCGTCACCGACGTCGCGAGCGTCAAGGGCAGCGTCGCGCGCGAGGTCGCCGGGGGAGCCGGCCTCGACCGCTACGTGGGCAGCCACCCGATGGCCGGGAGCGAGCGCTCCGGACCGCTGGCGGCCTCGGCGCGGCTGTTCGAGGGACGACCCTGGGTCATCACGCCCGCGGCCGGCGCCACCGACGCGGCCGTGCGGCTGGTCGAGGAGGTCGCCGTGATGCTGGGCGCCGTGCCCACCGTGATGGACGCCGACACGCACGACCGTGCCGTCGCGCTCGTGTCGCACGTGCCGCAGGTGCTGTCGACGCTGACCGCCGCACGCCTCGTGGACGCACCGCCCGCGCACCTCGCCCTCGCGGGCCAGGGGCTGCGCGACGTCACCCGGGTGGCCGGCAGCGACCCCGCGCTCTGGCGCGACATCATCACCACGAACGCCGCCGAGATCGGCGCCGTCCTCACGGCCGTGCGCGACGACCTCGACACCCTGATCGACGCGCTGCGCGACCGCGACGTGGTCGGCGGCGTGCTCGAGGCCGGTCGCGTCGGCACCCGAGCCATCCCCGGCAAGCACGGCGGCGAGCCCGTCGAGCTGGTCGTCGTCAACGTGCAGGTGCCCGACACCCCCGGGGCGCTGTCCCGGCTGTTCGCCCACGTGGGCGAGTCGGGCGTCAACATCGAGGACCTGCGCATCGACCACGAGCTCGGTCGCCCGGTGGGACTCGTCGAGATCGCGGTCGCCGCCGACCGTGCCGACGAGCTCGTCGCCCGGCTCACCGAACGCGCCTGGTCGGCCTACCGTTGATCCGTCCGTCCACCCCCTCCGAGGAGCCAGCACCTGTGAGCACCCCCTTCGTCGTCGCCGTCGACGGTCCGTCCGGATCGGGCAAGTCCAGCACCGCGCGGGGCGTGGCCACGCGCCTGTCGCTGGCCTACCTCGACACGGGCGCGATGTACCGCGCGGTCACGTGGGCGCTGCTGCAGCGTGGCACCGACCTCGGCGACCCCGCCGCCATCGCGCGTGACGCGGTCGACCTGCGGCTGGAGTCGGGCACCGACCCGCAGGCGCCCACCATCGCCGTCGACGGCACCGACGTCTCCGAGGCCGTCCGGGAGGACGACGTGAACGCGCACGTGAGCCCGGTGGCGGCAGTGCCGGAGGTGCGCAGCATGCTCGTCGACCAGCAGCGCGCGATCATCACCGAGGCCGCGGACGGCATCGTCGTGGAGGGTCGCGACATCGGGTCGACGGTGGCCCCTGACGCCCCGGTGAAGGTGTTCCTCGTCGCCGACGCGCAGGCGCGTGCCGCACGTCGCGCCGCGGAGCGGGGCGGGGCCGACGAGGCCGCGACCGCCGCGTCGCTGGCCGCCCGCGACGCCATCGACTCCACCCGCGCCACGTCGCCGCTGACCCGCGCCGACGGCGCCGTGCAGATCGACGGCACCCACCTGACCCTCGACGAGGTCGTCGACGCGGTGGTGCAGCTGGTCGAGGAGGCCCGGACGACGTGACCGAGCCCCTGGTCGGCGCCGGAGCCCCGGCGTACGCGCCGCGTGCCCTGCCGGAGGCAGGACTGCGGTCGCTGCGCCCGGCCGTGCGCCGCTACGTCGACCGACAGTGGGACGTGCGTCAGCGCGGCGCGCACCACGTGCCCGTCGCGGGCCCGGTCATCCTCGCCAGCAACCACGTGGGGTGGCTCGACGGCCCGCTGCTCATCCTGTGCGCCCCGCGCCACGCGCACGCGCTCGTCAAGCGGGAGGCCTTCGAGGGTCGCACGGCCCGGGTCCTGCGCCTCGCCGGACAGATCCCGGTGCGGCGGGAGGAGCGCGACGTCGGTGCCCTGCGCACGGCGGCCGGTGCGCTCGCGGCCGGCCAGTGCGTCGTCGTGTACCCGGAGGGCCAGCGCGGCGCGGGTGACGTGCGGCGGACCAAGGACGGCGTCGCCTGGCTCGCGATGGTCTCCGGCGCGCCCGTCGTGCCGGTGGCGCTGTTCGGCACGCGGGCACCGGGCGGGCACCCGGAGAGCAGGCCCGCGCGGGGCGCGCGCATCGACGTCGTCTACGGTGAACCCTTACGGATCGCGCCCGTTCCGTGGCCCCGCACCCGGGCCCACGTGGCCGAGGTCGGGCGCCGGATCACCGATCACCTGCGGCACCACGTCGAGTGGGCCGCGGACACCGGGCACCTGCAGCTGCCCGGCCCCCTGCCCGAAGGAACTGCCGATGTCTGAGTCCACCGCGCCGCGCGGCGACGCGCCCCTGCCCGTCCTGGCGGTCATCGGACGGCCCAACGTCGGCAAGTCGACGCTCGTCAACCGCATCATCGGCCGCCGCGAGGCCGTCGTCGAGGACGTCCCCGGCGTCACCCGCGACCGCGTGCCCTACGACGCGGAGTGGAACGGCAAGGCCTTCACCGTGGTCGACACCGGCGGCTGGGACCCCGACGCGCGCGGGCTCGCGGAGCGGATCGCCGCGCAGGCCGAGGTGGCCGTGCAGGCTGCCGACGCCGTCCTGTTCGTCGTCGACGCCACGGTCGGCATCACCGACGCCGACGAGGCGGTCGTGCGGATCCTGCGCGCGGCGAAGAAGCCCGTGGTCCTCGCGGCCAACAAGGTCGACGACCAACGGGGCGAGCTCGAGGCGGCGTCGCTCTGGAACCTGGGGCTCGGCGAGCCGTACCCCGTGTCCGCGCTGCACGGTCGCGGCAGCGGCGACATGCTCGACGCCGTCCTCGCCGCCCTGCCCGACGCGCCCGAGGAGCGGGAGTCCGAGATCGGCGGTCCGCGCCGGGTCGCCATCGTCGGCAAGCCCAACGTGGGCAAGTCGAGCCTGCTGAACCAGCTTGCGGGGGAGTACCGGGTCGTCGTCGACGACGCGTCCGGCACGACCGTCGACCCCGTCGACGAGCTCGTGGAGCTGGGCGGACGCGAGTGGCGGTTCATCGACACCGCCGGCATCCGCCGCCGGGTCCGCGAGGCCTCGGGGCACGAGTACTACGCGAGCCTGCGCACGTCGACGGCCATCGAGAGGGCCGAGGTGGCCGTCGTCATCGTCGACGCGAGCATGCCGTTCACCGAGCAGGACATCCGCATCGTGTCCTCGGTCGCCGAGACCGGCCGCGCCCTCGTCGTCGCGTTCAACAAGTGGGACAAGGTCGACGAGGAGCGCCGCTACTACCTGGAGCGCGAGATCGAGCGCGAGCTCGTGCAGGTGCAGTGGGCGCCGCGCATCAACATCGCCGCCCGCACCGGCTGGCACGTCGACCGGCTCGTGCGCGCGCTCGACGCCGCCCTCGAGGGCTGGGAGACGCGCATCGGCACGGGCGCGCTGAACTCCTTCCTCGGTCGGCTCGTCGCCGAGCACCCGCACCCCGTGCGGGGCGGCAAGCAGGCCAAGATCCTCTTCGGCACGCAGGCCTCGACCGCTCCGCCGACGTTCATCCTCTTCACGTCGGGGAAGCTGGAGGCGGGCTACGTGCGCTTCGTCGAGCGTCGGCTGCGCGAGGAGTTCGGCTTCGTCGGCACGCCGATCCACATCCAGCAGCGTCCGCGCGAGAAGCGCAAGCGCTGACGGGACGGGCTCGTGCCGCCGCGTTCGCCCCTGCCGCCCCGCCACGGGCTCGGCGCGGCCTGGGTGCGCACGCCCGACCACGACCGCACGCGGCCGTCGCCCGCCCCGACCATGGGCGCGTGGCTGCGCCAGAAGCTGCCCGAGCGGGTCGGCGTCGAGGAGCTGCTCGCCGAGGGTCGGTTCGTGCTCGACGACGGGACGCCGCTCACGGGTGAGGAGCCCTACCGTCCGCACACGTTCGTGTGGTTCCACCGCGCGCTGCGTGACGAGCCGGAGGTCCCGGGCACGATCGACGTGCTGCACGAGGACGAGCGGCTGCTGGTGGTCGACAAGCCGCCGTTCCTGGCCACGATCCCGCGCGGACGGCACGTGCGCCAGAGCGTCACCGTGCGGCTGCGCGACAGCCTCGACCTGCCCGAGCTGACGCCCGCGCACCGTCTGGACCGCGTGACGTCGGGCGTGCTGGTGCTGGTGAAGGAACGGCGGTGGCGCGGCGCCTACCAGCAGCTGTTCGCCGAGCGCGCGATGCGCAAGACGTACCTGGCGCTCGCGCCGTTCGACCCGTCCCTGGAGCTGCCGAGGACCGTGCGCGACCACGTGCGCAAGGACCGGGGGACCCTGCGCGCCGAGGTCGTGCCGGACGCCCCCGTGAACGCGGTGACGCACGTGGAGCTGCAGGAGGTCCGGGGCGACGAGGCCGTGTACCGGCTGCGCCCCGAGACCGGCCGCACCCACCAGCTGCGCCTGCACCTCTGCGGGCTCGGCGTGCCGATCGTCGGGGACCCGCTGTACCCCGACGTGCTCGACGTCGCGGTCGACGACATGACCACCCCGTTGCAGCTCCTGGCCCACGAGCTCGCCTTCACCGACCCCGTCGACGACGCTCCGCGTCGCTTCACGAGCCGCCGGACCCTGCCCCTCGCGAGCGCCTGAGGCCAGGTGGGGCCGCGGCGAGCGCGTACGGTAGGCTGGCTCAGGTTGTTCGGGCTGTAGCGCAGCTTGGTAGCGCACCTGACTGGGGGTCAGGGGGTCGCAGGTTCAAATCCTGTCAGCCCGACCAGAGAAATAGCAGGTCAGGGGCCGTTTCCGCTTGATGCGGAAGCGGCCTCTTCCTCGTTCTCACCCCCTTGTGCGTGCACTGTGCGTGCAGCGGCCCTCCTAGGCGGCACCAGAGCAGCCGCAGCATTCGCCGCGTCGTGCTCGGTGGACTGCAGCAGGTGGGAGTAGACGTCAGCTGTGACGGCGGTCGAGGAGTGACCCAGTCGCTTCGACACCACAGCGAGCGGTGTGCCGGCGGCGAGCTGCAGCGAGGCCTGCTGGTGCCGCTGCCCGTGGAACGTCATCTCAGGCAGACCAGCGCTCTTGCGGATCTTCTGGAAAAGGCGGGTGACGTACTGCAGCTTGAGCGGCCGGCCGTCCTCCATGGTGAACACGTGGCGGGAGTCGACGTACGCCTCGCCCCAGCTGGCCTTCTCGGCAGCCTGAGCGATCTGCCACGCGACCAGCGCGCCGACCGCCCGGTCGTCGAGGGCTACGCGGCGACGTCCGGCGTCGGTCTTGGTCGTCTCACGCCGCACCCGGATCTCCCGGCGCGGGAGGTCGACGTCGTCCCAGAGGAGTCCGCAGATCTCCGCCCGCCGGGCGCCCGTGAAGATCGCGAGCTCGAATAGGGCACCGAGGCGGTGCTCGCCGGCGACGTCGAGGAAGTGACCGACCTGCTCCGGCTCCCACGGCTGGAAGGCGTCCTTCTCGATTGCTGGGAGCTCGAGCAGGCGGGCTGGTGTCTCCTCGATGAGTTCGTCTCGCACGGCGGACGTCATGGCCCCCTGGATGACCGCGACGATGCGGCGCACGGTCGTGGGGCCGCGGTCGGCGGCGACGAGCTCGTCGATGAACGACTGCACGTGGCCGCGGCGAATGTCGCGGATACGCATGCGGCCGAGGAACGAGGGCCCGATGTCGTGGGCTGCGTAGCGGCGGTAGTTGTCCAGCGTGGCCGGCGCGAGCGGCTTGCCGCCCTTCGGTCCGATCTTTGAGCGGCGCTCAAGCCACTTCTCGAGGTACTCGGCGAGCGTCTCCCTCGTCGGCGCGAGGTACCTGCCCTGGTCGATCTTCACTGCGGCGGCGTTGCGCGCCTGCTGCGCCTCGCGCTTCGTGCCATAGGTGCCGCCGTTGACCTGGCGACGCTTCTTCGTGACTGGGTCGAAGCCGGCGCTCAGGCGGAACGACCAGCGTCCGTGCTTGGCGTCCTCGAGCATCATCGGGCAAGCCTTCGCCCGCTGCTGGGCGGTGGGTGAGTCGGGAAGGGGGCTGTACTGCCGGCCCTCATCTGTGCGGCAGCCGCACCGGCGGAACAGACTCATGCTGTGCCTCCGAGAGCGCGATAGCGAGCTTCGACCTCGTCCATGAACCCGAGCTTCGAGATCTCCTCGTTGCCCTCGAAGGTGATCCGCTCGTCTGCTCGTGCGATGTCGAATGCCGCATAGTGCATCGAGTCCTCGAGCAATAGCTCGGCCACGCGTTCGACGGCATCCGCGTACGCCTGCTGGGAAGCACGCAGCTGTTGGGCGACGTGGCCGCCGTGTCGCAGCAACTGGAGCAGCAACACTGAGCCCTGAGCGCCTGGCGGCAGGAGAAGCTCGATGAGCGGGACGCCGAAGACTTTGGCGAAAGAGATGGCCTCGTCCACGGTGATGTCACGTCTCGCTGTCGCATTCTCAATGCGGGAGATCGCCGACTGAGGGATTGGGCAGCCTGCAGCCGCCATCTCGGCCGCGAGCCGATCTTGGCTCCAGCCGCGGCTCTGACGCAACGCGGTGACGCGGTCAGCTAGATGACGCTCCGCGCCGAACTCTTCGACAAGATGCGCGAGCTCATCGACTGACTTGGGGGTGCGGGCCACTTCAACTCCTTCATCCGAATGGGATGAGGTTACACCGCGTTTTGGGTGGACGGCAACCGTTTCGGGGAGCCATCCTGAATCGAGTCGGATCGTACCCCTGGAGGATTGAATGGAACGCTTGATGGGTACCGCGGAGGTCGCGGACCTCCTTGGCGTCTCCCCGGAAGCACTTCGCGTGTGGCGTCACCGGGGGGAGGGGCCACGGGCGTTCAAGTACGCGCGGCGCGTGATGTACCGAGCCGCTGACGTCGAGCAGTGGCTCGAGACTAAGGCTGTACCCGGTCCCGTCGAGTCGGAGTCTGCGTGAGCGCGATGACACGCGCCGAGCTTGAGCACCTCTGCGCCACTGACCTCACCACCGACCTCGTGACCGCCGGCCGCGCCTATGGCATGTCGAGGAACTTGGCCTACGCCGGAGCGCGCCAGGGGAGCTTCCCCGTGCCCGTGCTTCGGGTCGGATCCAAGTACCGCGTTCGCACGGCCCACCTTGCCGCGGACCTGCTCCAGACAGACGAAACCGCTGAAGACGCCACCTCGACGGCTACAACGACCACCCCCTTCGGCCCAAAGGACGGGGGTCACGATGAGCTCAACCCGCTCCGCGTCGACTGACGACAACCTCCCCACGGCACGTGTCACCGCCAACCATGGCCCCGTCGTGATGGTTGCTTGCCCGATCTGCGCCAGCACGCACGTGCACATCTGGCGTTTGGGCGACGACCTCGCGCCTGTACGGCCCGCGCACTGCGCGCCCCATCGGCTCTACCGACTCGCAGCACGAGAGCTCCCTGCCGCATGAACCCTCAGAATCGGACCGCAGCGTTCATCGCTCTGTGCTTGCTCGAGCAGCCCAACCGGATCGTGCAGGACGCCCTTGCCGGTGCCACAGCCGCCCACTGGCGGAAGCGGGCGGACCGTCTCGACGCCGCCCGCCCGAAGCCCGGCGACTACTTCGGCAAGCGCTGGGGCCGACTCGACCACATCCCCGACGACCCACACATCCTCGAACTCGACCGCAGACTCGCCACCCTGGCTGAGGTCTACAGGATGCGCGCGTACGTCTGCGACGTGAATGAGATCAGCCCGACGCTCGTGGACGAGATCGCGCGCCACCTCGGAGCGGAGGCCGCCGCGTGACCGCACAACCGATGCCCGGCCCCTGGGACGGCGTCGACCCCGACCACCACTCTGAACCACCCGTGGACCCGTGGGCAGGGGACGTCCCTCCGGAAGATGGCGACGAGGCAGCGGTGCGTCGCATCGTCCTCACGCCCGCCTCCGCGATCAAACCGCGCCGCGTCGCCTGGTGCTGGGACGGCCGCATCGCCCTCGGAACGCTCGCACTACTCGCCGGCCCCGAAGGCCGCGGCAAGTCCACCCTCTCCGCCTGGATCACCGCCCGCATCACCCGCGGCGACCTCCCCGGCGAACACCTAGGCCGAGGCAAAGCCGTCCTGATCTGCGCGGCCGAAGACTCCTGGGAACACACCATCGTGCCACGCCTCATGGCCGCCGACGCAGACCTCGACCAGGTGTTCCGAGTCGACGTCCGCACCGCCGACGACATCGCTGTCGGCCTCAGCCTCCCCAGAGACCTCCACGCCCTCGAACGCGCCGCGGCCGACACCGGCGCCGCCCTCCTCATCCTGGACCCCCTCATGTCCCGCATCAGCGAGAACCTCGACACTCACCGCGACGGCGACGTCCGCCGAGCCCTCGAACCGCTCGTCGCCATCGCCGACCGAGCCCACCTATCCATCCTCGGCCTCATCCACCACAACAAGTCCGGCAGCGCCGACCCCCTCCAGCTCGTCATGGCCTCCAAAGCCTTCACCGCCGTCGCCCGCTCCGTCCACTCCGTCATCGACGACCCCGACGACGAAGACGGCCAACGCCGCCTCTTCGGCACCCCCAAGAACAACCTCGGCCGCGGCGACCTCCCCACCCTCGGCTTCACCGTCGCCGGACACCCCATCGAAACCGACGACGGCACCGCATGGACCGGACGCCTGCACTGGACCGGCGAAGTCGACGGCACCATCGCCGAAGCCATGCGACGCGCCGGAACAGACCCCGACGACCGTTCAGCAGCCACCGAAGCTGGCACCTGGCTCACCGACTACCTCGAAGGCAGCGGCGGCACCGCCCGCAGCGCCGACATCAAAAAGCACGGCGCCGCAGCGGGCCACAGTCAAGACGCACTCAAGCGTGCTCGCCGCAGGCTCAAACTCACCACCGAGAACGTCGGCTTCCCCCGAGTCACCTACTGGTCGCTCCCCGGAACCCAGTTGGAGCACCAGTCGGAGCAACCGCCTAGGGGAGACGCTCCAACTGCACTAACTGCACCAACTGGAAGCGCAGGCCCGCAGTTGGAGCAGTCGGAGCGGTCGGAGCAAGGCGCCGAGACAGCTGCTCCAACAGACGCACCCATTGCAAAGGAGACACCTCGATGAACGCCCGTAGCCGACCAGTCACCGCCCGGCAAGCACAGCGCCAGACCATCGACCGAATCCTCGCGAGAGCTCGTGAGCGGAGGTCCCGAGGTCGGCGACCTCTTGAGTCCGGAGACCAGTTGAGTGGGGATGGTCGTCGTGACTGAGCGGAGCCCACTGGGCGAGCAGTGTCCGGCGACGTCGAAGCGGACAGGGGAGCGGTGTCAGCTGCGCGTCATCGGTGGTGGCCCATGTCGATGGCATGGCGGCAACGCGCCGCAGGTGCGTGCTGCTCGGGAAGCGCGGATCTTCGCGGCAGAGGCCCTGGCTGCTGAGCGGCTTGAGGTGGGCCCAGTGCCTGACGTCGGTGCCGTGCTTGAGCTGGCGATGGGCGATGCCCACCTGATCAAGGAGCGGCTCATGGAGCAACTGGTCGGGGAAGGCTACTCGAACGTGGCGGCCCAGCGCGCGGCGTCTGAGGCGATCGATCGTGCTTCACGGACTGCCAAAGCCTATGCGGACGCGGGGGTGGACGAGCGTCGCGCTCGAGTCGCGGAGAGCCAGGTGCGGTTGGCTGAGTCTCAGGGGCAGTTGTTGGCGCGGGTGGTGCAGATCGTGCTGGCTGGGTTGCAGCTTACGGCGGAGCAGCAGGCCTTGGTTCCGACGGTGGTGCCGGCAGCGTTTCGCGAGATCGGGCGCCAACAGGATGTTGCTGCCATCGAGGGCAGGACTGCGGAGTGAGGGCGCTGGGTGCACACACAGTGCACGCACTGGGCGCATCGTCGCAGGTCAGCGGCTGGCCTCTTGACTCATGGACAGGGGCAGCTCCGTGAGCGCCACCTCCCAGGTAGTCGTCGCCCGCGCCCTCGGTCTGCTGACGACCGCGCTTGAGGCGTCGTCGCAGGCAGCCGCTGTGCAGGCCGTTCGGACGGCTGCCGTCGACCTCGAGGCCGAGCAGGCGCGACGCGTAGCCGCCTATCTCGCCGTGCAGCTGGTGTGGCGGCGCATGCCGCAGCGGTCTCGGGCTGCGATGCGGGAGTGGGTCGAGCAGGAGTGGGTGCGGGTTATGCAGTCGCCCGTCGTCGTCTCAGCGGGCTCGATCCAGCAGGGAGGTGTCGACGATGGGGCGTGAGTGTGCTGCCTGGTCACGGCTGTTCGGCGAGAGCCTTCGCCAATTGGTCGGTCCGTCCGCGGACCTCCATCGACAAGTTGCCGAACTCGTCCGTTCCGTCGCGCGGCGCATCTGCCCTGGGCGCTTCGGCGGCAAGAAGCAGAAGATCCTCACAGGCTTCCATCAAATCGATGATGTCTTGGCGGAGTCGAGGCGTCAGGAGCGCAAGTTCGTGGCCGGATCGACGAAGAGGGTCGAGCGCCGATGTGGTGGCGTCGAACCAGGAGCGAGCGGTTTCGACATCGGTCCACTCGTTGCGGGAGCTGGCCTTGATGGTGACGATCAAGAACGCGTTGACGTCGGCGAGAAACGAGGCCGCGATAGTGGAGCGTCGAGACCGGCGGGCTTGTCTGCCCCCCAACCACTGCACCCCGAAGCCGCCGAGCAGGGCAAGCACACCACCACCGAGCCCGGCCAGGAGTGTCTCGCTCATTGCATCGCCACGCCGGCTGCGGCGCCCGCGACGGAGACGAGCAGGTCGCGGCTGAATCCACCAAGTGCGTCGAGCGCCTTGCGGGCCTTGGCCTTCTCGACCGGGTCGGAGCCGTGCTCTGCGAGCTCCTGGAGCGTGATGAGCAGACGGTCTGCAATCGTTTCGGGCGACGGCCACTGGCCGCTGAGGGTGAGAGCCTCCCGTGACACGTTGGTGACCCACAGGACTCCTGCGTCTTCGAAGTCGTTCGAGATGGTCGCTTCGATGAGCCCTGCTCGATGCAGGTTGAGCAAGGCCGCTCGAGTCTCATCTTCGCTGACGTGTGCCTCGCCGGCGATCTCTTGGTATCCGGGCGGTCGCGTGTTGCCGTCCATGAGCGCCACCGTTGTGCGGAGCACGGGCAGGTCTCGGGCGTGCCAGGTGTCGTGCAGTGGTTCGGTCATGGCGGCTCCTTTGGGTTTGGGTTGGGGTGGACGGTAGTGGTCGGCGGCGACAGTGTGGCCGAATTCGGCGCGCAGCTCCTGGAGCGGTTCGTTGCGCATCATGTGGTGGGGCCGGTGTTGGGGTTGCTGCTGGACGAGATTCATCGGCGGGGAGCGCTTGGGGAGGCGGCCCGGGCGTTGGTTCCTCGAGCGTTTGACTCGTGTCCGCGTCCGTCCGAGGTGCTGGAGGTCGAGGCGTGGGTGTCGCTGTTCAGGGCGTCGGGCTTCTCGCGCGACTGGCGGCCCGCGCCTCGTCCCGACGGGGCGCGGCGGCTCTTCCGTGGAGCGACGCCGGCCGGCGTAGCGGGCATGTGCTGGTCGACGGACGTGGCGGTTGCGCGCTGGTATGCCGCGAAACGTCCGGGCGGGATGGTGGTGTCGGCAGAGGTCGAGCCGGAGCGTCAGCTCGCAGAGCTTGGGCTTGACTGGGAGCGGTTGGTTGTCGTCGATCCGATCGGGTTGGACGTCGAGGTGATCGAGCCGCGGGTTGAGTTGCTGGTCGCGGAGCGCGAGGCGTTGGCCCGACGCCTGGGAGTGTGGACGTGAGGGCGCGCGTGGCCGGGTGGTTGCGTCGCCGTGCCGATCAGCTCGATGCACCGGCGTGCGCCGAGCCAGGGCTCGAGGAGCCGTTGCAGGTCGCCCTGCGGATGGTGATCGCAGCGACGCGTGAGCATGACCCTGGTCAGTCGCTGATGGCCGCTCACGGGGTGCTTTCGCGGACGACCGACCGGGTGGCGATGCGTGCGGCACTGCATCTCGCGGTGATCGCCGCAGCCACGGGTGGAACGTCGAGAGAGGCACTTCGCCGGTCTCTTACCCGTCTGCTGACCGATGAGGTGTGGGCGGAGCTCGTGGCGGCTCTGGAGGGCGGCAGCGATGAGTGAGGCCACTCGATTCGCGGTGGTGTCGCCCTACCTTGCGAACTGGCTGCTGTCGCAGGTGCCAGCCGAGGCGTGGCGGAGAGCGGTCGAAGGGGGGCGGCTGTCCGGCAGTGAGGTGACGGTGCGGGATCTGGTTCAAGGGCGTGCTCAGTTGCAGGCGGCTGCGGAGCAGTGGCGGTCGGTCTTGGAGGGCGGCGGCGGAAGTAGTTTCGCTGCCGAAACCGAGGGCGCGAAACACGGTCCTGATGAGAGACGGTCTGTGTGTTCTCCTCTGGAACCGGCGAGTACGGGTTGGGTTGGCAGCTCGCAGGCTGGCCGGCTCTTGGGGGCATCGCCGCAGTGGGCCGGGAGGCTTGCCAAGCAGGGTGTCCTCAAGGGCCGGCTAGAAGGAGGGCGATGGCTGATCGAGAAGGACTCGGTCGTCGAGTATCTCCACAGGAAGGGTCGGCAGGCCGGATGAGCAGCAGAGCTGAGAACGACGCGCAGCGGGCACGGATCTTCGGTCGTGTGCGTGACATGCGGGAGTCGGGGGGCCAACGGGACGTGGCGGACTTTCGCCGCATCGGGCTTTCCGAGGCTGATGCGAAGCGGGCTGCTCTTTCCCTGGCTCGCGGGACGTACGGCAGCTTCCGGGAGGCGGGGCTGGCCCGCAGCATGTTCGGATCCTCGAGGGTCCGGTTCGACCTGTTGAACGTGGTCGAGCAGGAGCGGGCGAAGCTCGATTCGTCGACAGAAGGTGCCCGATGACTGCTCAGGACCGTGCTGCAGTCGGGGACCGTGTTCGTTCGCTCCTGGCGTCGCGGGAGTCATGGGAGAGGGCGGCGGAGGACGGTCGTCTCGCTCTCGCAGCCACTCGCGCCGAGATGGGATCTGCGGTCGTTGACGATCCGTCCCAAGCGGAGAGCTACGCGGAAAAGATCGCCAGTCTGTCGTACGCCGTGGAGGTCGCTGACGCTGCAGCGGAGGCTGTCGCCCCGAAGGTGCTGGCGGCTCGCCGGCACGTCCTTCGACTAGAGGCGGATCACTACGACGACACGGCAGCAGCCGCGCGAGCTGTGCTCGCAAAGCACCAGGAGAAGACGAACGGCCTGTTGCAGCGTCTTGCGGCTCATGAAGGTGAGTTCGCGCCCGCGTTCGAAGAACAGCGCAGTGAGTTCACTGGGGAGATTCGTCGACTCAAGAAGCCGATGGTGTCAGACCGTTTGACGCTTCCGGTGAAGATCGCAGAGCTGCGAGCGCGTTCCTTGCGCATGCTGCTGGCCGGTGAGGATCCGCGGCCCCTCGTTCGTTCGCAGGCGTCGATCCAGGATGGTTCCGTCTTCGGACTGCCGGAGCGTGAGTTTTGGCCAGACTGCCTGGTTGGCGAGTCGGCTGTCTGGTCAGTCGAAGCGGCGCTAGCTTCCAGTCCCTTGAGCCAGGGAGTCTGACGTGCGTGGCCGGTATGCGCCGATGCGGGTCATCGGTGTGGAGCGGGACGAGGTAGACCGCGTCTCGCAGGTGCTGCTGCGGATGACGGGTGATGGCGGCACTCCGACCCTCGAGGAGCTCTTCAGCGACGCCGTCGTCGACGACGGTGCCCCAGAGATGGCCTTCGTTCTCGCGGGGATGGCGTCGGCGGCGGTCTCTGAACTTTCGCGACTCTCCGGACAGCCAGAGGCTGCCGTCGTTGGTGCGCTTCGCGCCCGAATCATCCTCGGCGCGTGCAGGCCTACGGAAGGAGCTGCTCGTGGCTGACCGGTCCGTCAGGGTCGTTCTGACGCTCGATGCTGGGCAGTACAAGACCGCCTTGCAGCAGGCGTCCCGCGACACTGTCGCGCTGGGTTCGCAGGGACAGCGGTCGGGATTCCAGATCCGCAACGCGATGCAGGTCGCAGCCGGGTCGGTCGCGACGGTCGGCATCGCGAAGCTCGTCAAGGACTCGGTGCAGCTGGAGGCCGCGTACTCGCGGACCATGCGTCAGGTCGCGCAGCAGACGAAGGCGCCCAAGGCTGCGATGTCCGAATTGGACGACTTGGCGATGAAGCTCGGTGCTGACACGGTGTTCTCTGCTCAGGAGTCCGCGTCGGCGATGCTCGAGCTGGCGAAGGGTGGTCTGTCGCCGGCGCAGATCCAGGCTGGCGCGTTGAAGAACTCGCTCACCCTGGCGGCGGCGGGCAGCCTGGACCTGGACGTGGCGGCGAACTCGGTCGTCAACACGATGGGCGCGTTCCGGTTGGAGGCGTCGCAGACCGACGAGGCGGTGTCGGCTCTCGCGGGCGCCGCGAACGCCTCGAGCGCGGACGTCTCGGACATCACGCAGGCGCTCGCTCAGGCCGGCACGGAGGCCAACTCGGCGGGCCTGTCAGTGCAGGAGACCACGGGCATCCTGGCGGCGTTTTCGAACGCGGGCATCCAGGGTTCGGACGCGGGCACGTCGCTGCGGACGATGTTGACGCGTCTGGTGCCGCAGACGAAGGAACAGGCTCAGGCGATGGCCGAGCTGGGTCTGACGTTCACCGACAGTAACGGCGAGTTCGTGTCCGCGACGCAGATCGCCGAGCGGCTGCAGCGGACTTTCGGTGGCATGTCCGCGAAGGAGCGGACGGCCGCGTTGACGACCATCTTTGGTGCTGATGCCCGCCGCGCGGCGAACGTCCTCATCCAGGAGGGCGCCGAGGGGCTTGAGGGCTACATTCGGCAGACGTCGGACCTGGGCGCGGCGCAGCGTCTCGCGGACGCGTCGATGTCGGGCACTTCGGGAGCGCTCGAGAACCTTTCCGGGCAGATTGAGACCGCGAAGATCCAGTTCGGCAAGGGTCTGGCGCCCGCGATCGTTGAGGTCGCGGACCGGCTCTCGGATGTGGCCGCCGACGGCGACTTCGAGGAGTGGGGTCGCAAGGCAGGGGACGCTGCGGTCTGGCTCGTTGACACGCTCGGACCGGCCGCGGAGTCCACCCTGCCCGCTGTCGCCACGACGATGGGCATCGCAGCCGACGCAGCTGAAGCCCTCGCCCCAGCGATCAAGGCCGTAGCCGATGCGTTCAACGCGATGCCGGAGTGGGCTCAGACCGCCCTCGTGACCGGGGCGTTCGCGCGCTACGCCGTGCCGAAGGTCCTGCCGGGAGCCGCCGGCGCTGCAGCCGCCGGAGCCGGCGCCAGCGCCGCCGGGTCGGCCGCAGGAGGCGCAGCGCGAGGGACGGCACTGGGCGCCGTCTCCAAGACCGCACTGGGCCGGTCCGCCGGGGTGATCGGCATCGCCGGCATCCTGGGCGAGATCTACAACGACAAGCTCCTCGAGTCCCTGCCGAAGCGGTACGAGGATCTGCGCCAGTCGGCGATGACGGCGAACGAGAAGCAGCGCGAGACGCTCGAGCTCCGCAATCAGATCTTCGGTGAGGACCTCGGCGGTGGTGGAGGCACCCGCGGAGCGTTGTGGCAGTTCGAGGACCTCGGTGAGCGGACCAGGCTCGCCTCCGCTGGCCTGGGGAAGTACGCCGACGAACTGATCAAGCTGCCGGCCGAAGTCACGACCAGGATCGCCACGCCAGGCGCCGTGAAGTCGATCGAGGACGTGGTCGCCCTATCACGGCAGTACGGTCTGACGCCCGAAGAGGTCGAGACGATCATGCGGGCGAAGGACTTCGCCACGCGCGACATCCAAGAGGCCGTCGGCTACCTCTACTCCGTCGACGGCGACTCGGCCACGCTCAAGGTCGACGCGAACACGCAAGCCGCGCGGCAGGCCATCGGCGGGCTGCTGTCCTTCGCGAACAGCCTGCCCGGGATCAGCATCCCCATCCAGCCGGCCGCAGCCACCGGCGGAGTCGTGCCGCAGGGGTACGCATCCGGTGGCGTGGTGCCCGGGCGGCCCCCGTCGAACCCGATGCTGGACAACGTCATCGCGCGAGGCCCCGCCGGGAAGACGCTCATGGTGCGTTCCGGTGAGTGGATCATCAACGAACGCTCCTCGCGCGAGAACGACCAGTGGCTGGCCGCAATCAACGCTGGCCTCAACCTGTCGGACCTGCTGGGCGACGTCCCCGGGTTCGCGTCGGGTGGACAGGTCGACGCGGTCTCCTCGCTCGAGCTGACCCGGCTGCGGATCCGAATGCGGGACCTGCAGCGGTCGTTGAACGAGCGGGAGAAGTACGGCAAGAAACCGAAGGGCAAGGACACCCGCCCGACGCGGTACGTGCTGCGTGGCCTGGACCGGGTTGAGGCGCGGCAGGATCTGATCGAGACCCGCCGCGAGTACGCGGGCACGCTGCGCGCGTCGCGGGATGCCCGCCGCCGTGGCATGAGCCCGGACCAGTACAACGAGTACCGCGACAACCGCGCCGAGCAGCGCCGCCAGCTGCGCGAGGACCGCCGCCAGGCGACCGACTCGTTCATCAGCAGCAACACGTCAATCGAGGGACTGTCCACGCCTGAGCAGGTGGAGCGGGCGTTGGACCGGTCGATCGCGGACATGGCGACGCTGACGAGTCTGCTGTTCCAGTTGAAGAAGCGTGGCGCGGCCCCGTGGCTGCTGCAGCAGCTGCAGGCGGCCGGCCCGTCGAAGTCGGCGATCAAGCTGGCCCGGCACTACCTGTCCGACGCGAACGCGTTGCGGCGCGTGAACGCCCAGGTCGCGACCCTGCAGGGGGTGGCTGGCGCCTACGGCCAGTTGACGACTGACCCAGCGTGGATGGCCGCCCGGGGCTGGTCGGGGAATCTGTCGGCCGCGCAGCGTCAGCAGGTCACGAAGCTCGAGCAGACGGTCACGATGAAGTTCGACGAGACGTCCCTGGCTCGCGAGGTCGCCCGCCTGGTCCAGCACAACCTGGACGCCGGCCAGCAGAAGGTGGGGGTGCTCGGATGACGGCCTACGGTCTCGGGCACTACGGCATCGGCCTCTACGGGATCGCGGTTCGTGAGCGATTCAACGACAGCAACCGAAGGGCGGGTCGCGGATGAGCACGGTTCGCGCTCAGTCGTCGATAACACCGACGCCTTCATCACCGATCGCTTCGATGAAGAGTCGAGCTAGGTGGCGCCAGTCGGCTTCAATCGCCCGCTCATCTGAGTGAATCTCCACGGCATCCTGAAGCGTGATGCCTTCCATGGGCGAGTAGGCGATCCACCAACCGCGCTGCGAGCCGTCCCAGGCCGCGAACGCCATCTGCCTGTTGGCGGACTTGCTGAGTCCACCCCAGATGAAGTCGCCGGGAAAAGGACCCGAGATCCCTCGAAAGTTGTTGGCTTTGGGCCATGCGCTCCAGGCACGGTTGAAGGCGAATGCGAACTTCATCTTGTCGGACGACACTGCGTCGACGCCCTCGAGCAGCACCCCGAGAGCGAGCCCGATGACGACGTGCTTCCGCTGAGCGTCGCGAGATGGGGGCATGAGTCGATCGTAGGGTTCGGACCCGACAATTCGTCAGATCTTCGCTCTAGCCTGGACCAGTGAGCCAGTATCCGTGTGCAATCACCCCTGGCGCCGAGGACAAGTCCGGCGCGGTGCGTCTTGGGGTCCGATGGATCCTGCGGCAACTGCGAGAACTCGGTGGGGAGATCTTGCTCGACGTTCCGAACGCCTATGTGTTGAGCGAATGGCAGGGGATCTCCGCTCTAGCGAAGATGCCGAATGTCAGAGTTTCGAAGCGTGGGCGCGGTTTCCCGAACGGACCGGTGCTGGCCGTGTGGCCCACGGCGGAGGCTTTCACAGAGCTCTTGTCGCACGATCGCGACATCCGAGCGATGTGCCTGCTGCCCTGGCAGGCCCCCACGTCGCCATTGCCGTGGGTGACGGCATGGGCGAACGGATCCAAGGCGGAACTGCTGGGAGAGGCGTTCGTGCCGTCCGGAAACGTAGGCCTAGACAGAACGGTCAGAGCTGGCTTGGAGAGTCTCGTCGGCAATCTAGGTGGAACGCTGGGCTACGGCATGGTGAAGTCCACCATCAAGATCCTGGCCGATGCGCGCCTCGTGCTGCCGCCTGAGCAAGTGCGGGCCCACATGTTGGAGAAGGGATGCCGTCCAGAGGACGCAGCTGAGGCGTACAAGCTCTGCCAGCGCGTCGCCGCGGGAGTGAAGCTGCGGTGGCCCGAGGTCGGCCGAATGGACCCCGCGATACTTCGAGAGTGGTCGCAGCGGAATCGGATTTGACCAAGGTGCCGGCTGCGCCTCGTAGAGGAAGAGTCGGTGGGACTCCGTAGGTTGCCGCCATGGCCCGCCAACGACTCAGCCCCGACCGGCACCTCGAGATCCGGCTCACGACCGCCGCGCGTCGCCTCGCTCGTGAAGGCGTCGACCGAGAGTCGGCTGTCGCGGAGCTCCGCGAGATCGCTCAGGGACGGACGGACATCCTCGCGGAAGCGTGCGGGATGGCCCTGGGAGGCTTTCTGGCACACCCGGGCATTCAGCAGCCACGGGACCTGCACGCCCCGGCGCTCCTGTTTGAAGCTGGCGCTGACCCCGACCTTGCGACGCAGCGTGCTGAAGCGACCTGGAACTTCGGCCGTAGCGCCCACCACACCACGTCGACCACGGGCGGCCTGCCCAACGGCGGAGTCTGGCGCTAGGGGTCGGCCACTCCGCCACTCCTTGGGAGTTATGTTAATCGCACGGGCTGCCGAATGATGGCGGAAATGGACTGGGATGCTGTGACGAAACACGCCCGCGCGTCACAGCCCCAACGGCACGGGTGCGCGCTAGAGTGTGAGTCGAGGACTCTCCAACAGTCCTCGAGGCGGAGGAACTGTGAGTACAAAGGCGTCGAACCTGACCAACGCGACGATCGCGAACTACGCGGAGCGCGTCGGTCAAGTCTACGAGGTCTACGACGAGGATGGCCGCGCTGACCTCGATGCTCTGCTGAAGAAGCTCGGCGGCACGGTCGAGTACGAGAGTGACGGCGAGTCCTTGCACGTGGACAAGGTGGGTCGCTTTACCGTCTTCATCCCTCGATTCACCTCGCAGCGCCGAGACCGGTTTACGATCGCGCATGAACTTGGGCACTATTTTCTGCATTACGTCGTGGCGAAGGAAGCTGCCAGCAAAGCTTTCGCACGTGGAGGCAGGAATAGGGCGGAAACCGAGGCGAACGTCTTTGCATCGGCTCTGCTCATGCCGGCCAATGAGTTCCGTCGTGCCTTTCATGAGTTCGGCGGAGACGCGTGGGCGTTGGCGGAGCGTTTTGAGGTTTCCCCCGCTGCTGCGGAGGTGCGGGCCCAGGTGTTGGGTCTGTGACGGCCGCTGCGGGTCAGTCGACGTTGTTCCTGTCCTGCGACCTGACTGGGTCGACGCACTTCAAACAGCAAGCATCTGCCCGCGATCGAGACCCTTGGCAGAAGGTCTTCCTTCAGTTCTATAGGGAGTTCCCCCAGGAACTTCGCTCCGCGCAAACCCGCCAGAAGACCACAAACCTGACGTTCCATCTATGGAAGCCGGTTGGGGATGAGTTGATCTTTACGTGCGACGTTTCGCGAGAACAGGACATCCACGACGCCATCATCACTTGGCTGGATGCCATGGCTGGATACTCGACCAACAGCCTTGACGATACGACGCTCGGCACAAAAGGTGGGGCGTTCATCGCGACTTTTCCGGGGCCCGACAGCATGTCGACTATCCCGAGAAATCCCGGGAGTGAGACCTCGGGAAAAGATGTCGTAATGCTGAATCAGGAAGCTCTCCGCGGACACCGTAGGCATACGAAGTTTCTGTACGACTACTTCGGGCCGAGTATCGACACCGGCTTCAGAGTCTTCAGCAAGTGCGATGAGCGATACTTCACCATGTCGGTGGAAGTGTCCTTTGCCCTTGCTTGTTTCGAAAAAACTCCCGGACCCCAAGCGGAGTACAGGCTGCCTCCGATGCGACTTCTACATTCGGATGGTCTCAAGGGGGTGTGGCGCAACCAGAGGTACCCGGTGTTCGCGCTCGACCTTGAACACGACTCGCCAGTTCACAAGGCGTTTGCTCCGTTCGACGATCCCGCCACGGCTCTCGAGCAAATTCACGAGCTTTGCGAAGCGTGCTACACAAGCCCTCAGTGGCCTTTTAAACTCTACCTCCCGGAATCGGGCAACGGCCACTTCACAGGAAAGCCGATCGACCCCCTGCAGGGTTATCTGGACCGGCTGGAGTACGAGGATCGCGGGGAGAGCCCCCCGGAGGACGACGGCGTCGTGACCGTACCGGTTGACGAGCTGCCAACTGCGCAGTCTTCGAGCCCCGCGGTGGGGTCGGGCGCTATCGCGGTTCAGGAAAGTTCTCCGGAGTGAGCCCGCCCTTCGGCATCTGCAGCTTGATTCTGGTCTCGCCGGCTCGGTGCGCGTTCCAGGCGTAGATGACGAGAGCGAGGGCTTCGGTCTCGTTGACCCTGCCGCCGGAGACGCGCATCTTGATGACGCGGTTGCGAAGGACGGCGACGGGGGAGTTGCTCGGGACGCCGTCTCCGTCTGCGATGCGGGCGAGGAAGGCGAGGAGCCGGTCGAACGGACCCCCCCCGCCTCGCCACACCCCTGACCTGCTAGTCGAGCCAGTCGTCTCCCCAGACAGACATCGGATGCAGTCCAAGCATCTTGATCGCGAGGGTGTCAGCAGTGCGGAAAGACAGATGCCCTCGGACGATGCCGCGGTTCAACGTCCGCTCCAGACGAACCCGGTCGAGGTCCGGCTCCCGCTCGAGACAGGCCCCGATGCCGCCTCGTGCCGCAATTCGCGCGACGAGAGGACCGACAGGGAGCTGCCCCCTTCCCGTTGCGGACGTCTCGGTCGCCTGGACGCTCATCGTGCGGCCCGCATGGCGACCCCGACCGCGTCCCGGATCGCATCGATGATCCGCTGCCCGTCTCCGGGTCGCAGCAGCACTGATCGTCCGTCGATGTCGAACTCAAGCTCCGCCGCGGCCCTCCGCTCGTGCTGCAAGAGCACTACCGCGAGCGACCCGCCCTCGAGCCCGTCCAGCACCGTTCGCATGCCCTCATGAGGCCGGTCGGCGAGAGTGACACCGTCGCCGTGCACGAGGCACCAGAACGGGCACGTCAACGCGCTCACGACACTGTCCTGGCGTAGGCGCGGTCGAGGATCTTGAAGCGCTTCTCGAGGTCGGTCGTCGAGGCGACGAGCGTGGCCTCCTCTTCGGTCAAGTGCTCCTGGGCGGCGAGGCGGTACTCGAGGAACGCCAGCAGGGGCGCCGGCGGCTCACCGCTGCGGTCGCCGCGATGCCAGGCGAGCGCCGCCTTGAGCTCGTCGATCGTAAAGTCGGCGAAGGGGTCCGACGGCGTCGACGGCTTCCCCACCGTCGCGTCGTCGTGCTGTCGGGTGTTGCGGGTACGGTCCTTCATGGATCCGTCCTCCTTCTAGTGCAAGGTTGGTTGGGTCAAGGCCTCGCCGTTGTGCTGGAACACGCGGCGGGGCCGTCCTGCGTTTAGTACTTCCCACCTCCGTTCGAACGCTGCTTCTGGTCCGCGGTCAGGAAAATGGATGGCTGGGATGCAGCGCCACCCCGACGCTGCGCCTCACGCTTCTGGATCGTGGAGCGGTGGACCGGCTTCTCGGTGCCAGCTGCCGGCGTGTTGGTGGCTCGCATGTAGCGGTCGAGGTCGGCGCGGAGGATCCACCAGGAGCGGCCGTGCTTGGCTGCGGGCAGGACGCCGTCGCGGCACCGCTTGCGGATCGTGAACGCGGACTCACGAGTGATGGCCGCAACTTCCTCAACGGTGAGACGTTCCGGCAAGTCGGTCATTCCTCCGCCCCCACCCGAGCGTGGATCGGCGCAAGCCCGCGATCCGCTCGGATCTGGTCTTCAAGTTCGGCGACTGTGAAGCGTGAGGTCGGCGACCACGCCGCCTCGGCCTGTTCGCGCGGAGTCATGCGCGAGATGGCGAAGGACGCAGCTGCGAGCACTTCGCCGGCGGCGTCGATCGCAGCCTGGGAGGGTCTTCCGTTGACCATGTTGCTCCTTCGTGTGCGTGCAGTTGTGTGTGCACACTGCCTTGGACGGGCTGGTACTCGATGGGAGAGGCCTTCTCGCCAACCACTGGTAACGCAGCAAATCGGTGAGCATCTGACCCTCGATGGGACGGCCTGGGATGCGGGGCAAGTTTCTGGGGGTCAGGGGGTCGCAGGTTCAAATCCTGTCAGCCCGACCGTGTGATGTCTCGGGACATCGGGAACCTCCGAACCCTCAGGGGTTCGGAGGTTCCATCGTTCTCTGGGCTGGTCGTCGTGCCCGGCATCGACGCCGAGGTCGTGCAGCGGCCACCGTGAGACGGCGAAGCGTGGGGGCGGGTCCACGCCGGTCCGCCGCGGTGTCAGGGTCTGGTCGGGCGGCGACGCGGCGAGAAGCGCATCGCGGGATCGATGAGCCGGTCAGCGGGACCCAGCCAGGAGTACGCCAGGAGGCAGGGGGACTGACGTCCGGTCGTGATGCGGTGCTCGTGGCCCGCCTCGTTGAGGATCAGGGACCCGGGTGCGTGCACGGCACCGTCGTTCTCCGACCACTCGCCGGCTATCGCCACGTACGACTCCTGGATGCCGCGGTGGTGGTGCTGCGGGTAGACGGCCTCGGGCGCGAACAGCACGAGCCCGAGGACGATGCGGTCGGTCACGACCGGCCCTCGCGGTCCGACGATCTCGCAGTACCCGTACTTCTTCGCCAGGCCGCGCGGCACCTTCTCGTAGCCGTGCTCCCAGGTCAGCCGATCGGAGATCCTGCGGATGGAGTCGCTGAGAGTGCTCAAGTCACCCCGGGACCCCAGGTCCAGCGCCCGCCCGAGGTGGTTCACGACGGGGAGCCGCGCGGGTTCGCGGTCGATGACCTCCGGGTTGTCCTCGAAGACGTCGGCGATGGTCTCCCGCACGCGGCGCATGTGGCTGCGGATCGGACGGCTGCCGCCCGCGGACCCGAACCGGTAGAGGGCGTCGAAGTCGCCGATGGTGTAGAGGAGGTCGGGATGATCGCGCAGGCGGGGACTGGACATACGTGTTCCTCCGGTCAGCCGAGACGGGGCACGACGGCGGTCCGTCTCGTCCTCATCTGCTGGATCACGATCCTCCGTGTGGCCACGACGACTCCTCCGTTCCATCCCCGGGCGGTGCCCACCTGCGTCTGTGCTTCGGTCGGCCCACCACCTCGGTCAGTCTGCACCGTGCGGGTCGGCCGATCAAACCAGGCCTCGCAGGGCTCGCGGTCAGTCGTGCGGGGCCGCGACCTGGACCCACGGGTCCGTGCTGCGTGGCACTGACGCGGCTCGCGGTCGCGCTCGCGAGCGTCTCGAGGCGGCCCGCCGTCCGATCTCACCGCTGTGCCGAGATGTCCCCGAGGCGCGACGCGGCGACACCTGCATCCTGACCGTGGACACCGGCGCGAGGGGATGGCGTTACGGAGTTCCGGGCGCGACGCCACGGAGATCTTCCGGTCCGGAGGGAGCCGCGTCCGTGGCGGCGATGGTGAGACCACGCGGCCCGTCCGGGCCGCGTACCTCCACCTCGTGTACAGGAGTCATCATGACCGTTTCCCGTACGTTTGCGGTCGGCCTGGTCGCCGCCGTCCTCTGCTCGCTCGTCGGGACCGCCTCCGTGGCGAACGCCGCCGAGACGAAGACCGCCCAGGCGACGGCATCCGCAGCGCCGGCGCCCGTCCGGCATCCCGAGATCGTCGTCAGCGCGCAGACCGGCGTCGGCCAGCGCGGCTTCGTCGTGCGCAACCAGGGCAACACGACGATCCCGGCCGGCACGCAGTTCACCTTCCACTCGAACCGCGCGGTCGGGATCGGGCTGTTCGGCGACCCGCAGATCCAGGAGGACTGGGCCATCGGCGTCCTCGGATCGGGCTACGACGGCGACGTGTACCTCAAGGAGCCGCTGCTGCCCGGGCAGAGCAGGACCTTCCTGCTCTCGACGGTCGAGGTCTCGGCCTTCAGCCAGTGGAGCTTCGAGCTGTCCGACCCGCGGACGGCGGCGCTGGACACGAACTACGCCAACAACAAGGCCGGCATCCGCTGCGCCCTCGTCGTCCTGGGGCTGCCCGCCTGCAGCATCTCCTGACCCCGAGGCCGCTCTCGGCTGGCGAGGCTCCCGGACCACAGGGTCCGGGAGCCTCGTCACGTGCGCGCCGGGGGACGCCGCCGTCGGGGTGGTTCAGCGCAGTGCCGCTCCGTGCAGGAACAGGTCGGCGACGCCGTCCGCGTAGGTCGGAGGATCGACGTCGGGGTGGGCCTGGAGGTGGGCGATCATGCCGTCGATCAGGGCCTGGTAGCTCGAGGCGAGCGTGCTGAGGTCGCCGGCGCGGATCGTGCCGTCGCGCTGCCCGCGGGCGAGCAGCGCGGCGTGGTCGGCGTGGACCTCTTCGTAGTCGAGCAGGGTGATGCGACGGCGCCCGTCGGGCGTCCGGAGGTTGTGCACGATCTCGTCGAGCGCCCGGAGCTCCCGCTGGTGCGTCCGGGTGAACAGCGCCGTGCGGGCGAAGACCGCGCGGACCACCTCGGGCACCGGCGCGCCGAGGTCGACGTCGGAGACGAGTGCCGCCCGCAGGCGTCCGGCGAGGTGGGTGACCGCGTGCTGCATGACGTCGTCACGGTCGTCGAAGTAGTGCCACAGCAGCCCCTTCGACACGCCTGCCCGTCGCGTGATCTCGGTGAGCGTGGCGTTCGCGTAGCCGAGCTCAGCGACCACGGCCGTGGCAGCCTCGACGATCTCCTCTCGCCGTTCGGCGGGCGTCCGCCGGCGGCTGCGCGTCGGAGAGCTCTCTGAGGTGGGGGGCACGGGTCAAGGGTGGCGCACGGCCCACCGGACGACGTCGAGCGCCACGCCGAGCACGACGACCGCGGTGATGAGCATGTCCACACGCATCCAGAGCGGGAACGCCGGCAGCATGGCCTCGACCACGTTGACCAGGAAGAGCACGGCGGCGACGATCCCGACGGCCCGCACCGCTACTCGGTCTCCCGCGCGCGCCCGACGCAGGCGCAGCGGCAGGACGACGGCGAACACTGCGACGACGACGGCGTGGCCCCATGCATGCGCGGTGGCCTGCCCGGGCGCTGTCAGGCTCAGGACCACCAGCGCGGCGAGGGTCAGGACGACGATCCCGACGTACACCCGCACGAGGGCGGCGGCCAGTCTCAGTGCCCCGTGGCGCTGCGGCGTGGGGCGCGACAAGTTCTTGACCATGTGGTCAACATAAGCACTGTTGACCACACGGTCAAGAATGGTTGGCGGGTCACATGTCGCGGTAGCGCTGCGCCGCGTCGAGCTTTTCCTGCAGCAGCTCGGGCGTGACCTGGCGGCCCGACTCGGGCGTGAAGTCGGCGTCCGGCGTCTGGTAGAGCCCGGCGTATGCGGCGGTGTCGCGCTGGTAGCGCCAGCCCTCGGCGAGCGGGCCGACGTCGTGGGCGTCGTAGCCGATCGCGTCGAGGAACTCGGCGACGACCTGCTTGGCGTCGGCGTCGTCACCGGCGATCGCGAGCACCGACCGCTCGGGGTCGCCGTGGGGGCGAGCGAGGCGGGCGAGGTGCTCGAAGTAGATGTTGTTGAACGTCTTGACGACCTTCGACTCCGGCAGGTGCTCCTGCGTGAGCTCGCTGGTGGTCGTCGACTCGTCGTCGAGGCGTGCCACCTGCCCGTCGCGCTCGGGGTAGTAGTTGTTGGTGTCGATGACGACCTTGCCGCGCAGCGGGTCGACGGGGACGTCGGGCAGTGCCTTGAGCGGCACCGTCACGACCGCGAGGTCCGCCGCCTCCGCCGCCTCGGCCGGGGTCGCCGCGCGCGCCCGCGGGCCGAGCTGCTCGACGAGGTCGCGCAAGGTGTCCGGTCCGCGCCGGTTGCTGAGCACGACGTCGTAGCCCGCGTCGACGGCCAGACGCGCGACCGTGCTGCCGATGTTTCCGCTGCCGATGAGTCCGATGGTGGTCATGGAGTCCTCAACGCAGCCACCGCGCTGGACCTTCCCGGCACGACCTCAGACCAGCCCGACCTCAGACCAGCCCGACCTCAGACCAGGGCGCGCAGGGCGGCGTCGGCGGCGCGCAGCGCGTCGCGGTCCCACGTCGACGTCGACGCCAACAGCTCGTCGGCGCCGGTGCGCTCCGCGAGCTCCTCGAGTGTCCGGCGGACCGTGCCGGCGTCGCCGGCGACGGCCTGCTCGAGCGACGCCTCGACCCTGCGGCGCACCTGCTCGGGCCACTCCTGCGCGCGGATGGCTGCGGGGGACTCCAAGGGCTCGAAGACGCCGGTGCGCCGGGACTGCGCCATCGCCCACGCCTCCGGGAGCGCGAGCTCGCGGGCGGTCGCGACGTCGTCGGCGACGAGCACGTCGAGCGAGACCAGCACCTGCGGCGTGTCGGCGTCGGGCGAGGGTCGGAAGTCGCGGCGGTACGCGGCGAGCGCCGGCGGCAGCGCGTCGGACCACAGCGCCGGCCCGCCGACGACGACCGGCAGACCCAGCTCGGCCGCCAGGGTCACGCCGCGTCCCGTGGCCAGCAGGTACACCGGGACCGGGCCGCCCGCGGGACGCACCGTCACCGCACCGCGACCAGCCAGCAGGCCGCGCAGCTCGCGGACGTCGTCGGCGAACCGGTCGGCGGCGTCGGGGGTCTCCCGCAACGCCTCGCGCACCGGCGGGGTGAACCCCGACGACCGGCCGAGCCCGACGTCGACGCGGCCCGGATGCAGCGCCTCGAGCATGCGCACCTGCTCCGCGACGACGATCGGCTGGTGGTGCGGGAGCATGATGCCGCCGGACCCGATGCGGATGCGCGACGTCGCCGCACCCACCGCGGCCATCAGGACGGGAGGCGCGCCGCTCGCGATGCCGGGCACGGCGTGGTGCTCCGCCACCCAGAACCGGTCGTAGCCGAGCTCCTCCGCCCAGACGGCACGCGCGACGCTGCCCGTGAGCCCCTCGGCGTCGGGGTGTCCGGCGCGGGTGCGGGAGCGGTCGAGCAGAGAGAGCCTCACCTCCGGCTCAACGCCGAGGACCGGTCGCGTCATCCCGTCGGACCGTCGGCGCAGGCCTGACCCCGAGGGTGAACCGTCGGTGAACGCTCCGGCGTTCGCATGCCCGCGGGACCGGGCTCGTCCTAGCGTGACCGGCACGTCGGACCCAGGCCGACGCCCGACGACAGGAGCACCATGCGGAACCCCCTCGGCGTGCTGCTGCTCGCCGTCCTGCTCGTGCCGGCCGCCTGCACGGCACCGCCCGTCGGGAACGCCGGCCTGGGCGTCCAGGCCGGTGCGGACGGCACCGTGGACGAGGTGGCCTCCGCCTCCGCCCCTGACCCCGCCCCCGCCGACCAGGGCACGGCAGGGTCGTCGCAGGCCGCCCCGTCCGCCCCGCCGACGACGCAGGCCCCCGCCGCGGCGGCGCGTTGTCGTGCGAGCCAGCTCGGGCAGGTCCGGCGGGCCAAGGGCAGGACGTTCGGGGGCCCGGTCGTCTCGGCCGACGTCGTCCTGACGAACGTCTCCGACTCCGCCTGCTTCGTCTCCGGGTGGGTCGGTCTCGTGTTCGTGGGCAGCACGACACGCACGGCGTGCGTGGCAGGGCAGCCCCAGGACGGCTGCGGCGAGCTGGTCGACACGACGTCGACAGTGCGGGGGCCCCGCGTCCAGCACCTCGCCGGTTCGAGCGACGCGGTCGTCGTCGAGCCGGGGGCCGACGTCGCCTTCAGCATGGTCTTCGGCACCGACGACTGCTTCGAGCAGCCCTACCGCGTGCGCATCCGGATCCCGCAGAGCGACGGCGACCTCACGCTGGAGGATCCCGGGATCTGCCTCAGCCGGGACTTCTCCGTCACGCCCCTCGGCAGCACGGCCGGGTAGCCGCGGCGCGGCGCGTCAGGGAGCCGGTGCGACCCGTCGGCAGCCGTTCCCCGACCGACTCCTGACGTTCACCCCGACCTCGCCGTCCCGTACCCCGACCCTGCCTGACTGGCCGGGTGAGGACCGGGACGCCCCGAGCACCCCTGACCCGCCGCGACGTGGTCGTGAGCGGCGTCGGCTTCACCGTCGGCGCCGGCGCCGTCGTCGCGACCCTGCGACCGTCGCCTGCCCCCGCCAGCCGCCACCGTCACTTCCAGCACGGTGCGGCGTCGGGCGACCCGGTCGCCGACGGAGTGGTGCTCTGGACGCGGGTGACGCCGACGCCCGACGCGAGCCCGGGGTCGGGGCGGGGAGCCCCGACCGAGGTCGACTGGGAGGTCGCCGCCGACGAGGACTTCACCGACGTCGTCGCCGCCGGCGTGGCGCGCACCGACGCCCGCCGCGACCACACCGTCAAGCTCGACGTCCGCGCCCTGCAGCCCGCGACGACCTACTGGTACCGCTTCCGGCACGGACCGGACACCGTCGGCGGCCGCACGCGCACGGCGCCGGCCGAGGACGACGACGTGCAGCGGCTCCGCCTCGGCGTCGTCTGCTGCGCCAACTGGCAGGCCGGCTACTTCGCCGCCTACCGCCACCTGCTCGACCACGACCTCGACGCCGTCGTCCACCTCGGCGACTACCTGTACGAGTACCAGCCGGGCAAGTACTCCCACGGACCCGACTGGACCGACGTGCGACGTCACGACCCGCCGCACGAGACCGTGTCGCTCGAGGACTACCGACGTCGGCACGCGCAGTACAAGACCGACCCCGACCTGCAGCGTCTGCATGCCGCGCTGCCGATGGTCGCCACGTGGGACGACCACGAGATCGCCGACGGCTGGTACCCCGGCGGGGCCTTCGAGCACCAGCGCTTCACCGAGGGGCCCTGGGACCGCCGCAAGCGCGCCGCGATGCGGGCGTACGACGAGTGGATGCCGGTCCGCCTCGGCGGCACCGCCCGCGTGGGTGACGGCACCCGCATCTACCGGCGGTTCCGGTTCGGCCGGCTGGCGGACCTCTCGATGCTCGACCTGCGCGGCTACCGCGACGAGCGCGTCGAGGCCGACGACCCGCGCCTGGCCGACGCCGCCCGCTCCCTCACCGGAGCCGACCAGGAGGCGTGGCTGGTGGAGGGACTCGCCACGTCCGGTGCCCGGTGGCGGCTCGTCGGGAACCCTGTGATGGTCGCGCCGATGCTCATGCCGCCGCGTCCGCGCGGCCAGGAGCTCGCCCTGCGTCGCACCACCGACCCGATGACCTGGGGGCCCGCGGAACCGAACACCGACACGTGGGACGGCTACCCCGTGGAGCGCCGACGGGTGCTCGAGCGGATCAAGGAGGCGGGCGTCAACGACGTCGTCTTCCTCAGCGGCGACGTGCACACCGCCTGGGCCAACGAGGTCGAGCTCGACGGTGCCCCCGTCGCGACCGAGCTCGTGTGCAGCTCCGTCACCAGCAACAACGTCGACGACTTCATGGGCACCAAGCCCCGTACGGTCTCGCTGGCGATGGAGGAGGCGATCGTGCGCATGAACCCGCACGTGCGCTTCGTCAACCTCGACGACCACGGCTACAGCGTGCTCGAGCTGACGCCCGATGAGGCGCGCATGGAGTGGCACGCGGTCAGCGACCGTACCGACCCCGACGCCTCCTCTCGGCTCCTCGCGACCCGCCGCGTCCCGGCCGGGACGAACCGCGTCCTGCCCACCTGACCGTGCTGGTTCGCCTGCACCAGGGGCAGCGTGAGAGACTGCACGGAGGTCCTGCCGCGGGCTGCTGAGCCCGCGCGACCTCCCGCGTCCGCGCCACGTCCCGAGCGGTTGCGGCACGCACCCCGACCACCACCACCGCAGGAGCAGCACGACGTGAAGAGCACCACCGAGACCCTGAGCCCCACGCGGGTCAAGCTCACCATCGAGGTGCCGTTCGAGGAGTTCAAGCCGAGCCTCGACAAGGCGTACAAGACGATCGGTTCGCAGATCACCATCCCCGGCTTCCGCAAGGGGAAGGTGCCGGCCGCCATCGTCGACCAGCGCATCGGCCGCAGCGCCGTGCTGGACGAGGCCATCAACGGCGCCCTGCCCGGCTGGTACAACGAGGCCCTGCAGCAGGCGGAGATCCAGCCGCTGAGCCAGCCCGACATCGACCTCACCAAGTTCGTCGACGGCGAGGACATCGAGATCACCGCCGAGCTCGACGTGCGTCCCACGATCGAGCTGCCCGACCTGGCCAGCGTCGAGGTGCAGGTCGCCGACGCCGAGGTCACCGACGCCGACGTCGACGAGCAGATCGACGCCCTGCGCGACCGCTTCGCCGTCACCACCGACGTCGACCGCGCGGCCGCCGACGGCGACGCCGTCACCATCGATCTCGTCGCGCGCGACAAGGACGGCGCCGACATCGAGGGCGCCGACGCCAAGGGCCTGCCCTACACGATCGGCTCCGGCACCCTGCTCGACGGCCTCGACGAGGCGCTCATCGGCCTCGAGAAGGGCGCGACGACCACGTTCGCGACCGAGCTGGTCGGCGGCGAGCTCAAGGGCACGCCCGTCGACGTCACCGTGACCCTCAACGAGGTCAAGGAGCGCCAGGTCGCCGAGCTCGACGAGGAGTTCGTCCAGACCGCCTCGGAGTTCGACACCGTCGAGGAGCTCAAGGCCGACGTGCGCGAGCGGCTCGTCCGCGGCAAGCGCATGGAGCAGGCCGCCGAGGCCCGCGACCTCGTCCTCGACGAGATCGTCGGCAAGGTCGAGGCGCCGCTGCCCGACGCCGTCGTCGCCGAGGAGCTGCAGGGTCGCCGCGAGCAGATCCAGCAGCAGCTGTCCTACGCCGGCATCCCGTTCGAGACCTACCTCGAGGACGAGGGCCAGACCGAGGAGGAGTTCGAGGCCGAGCTCGAGCGCCGCGTGCGCGACTCCATCGTCGCCCAGTTCGTGCTCGACCAGGTGGTCGCCGACAACGAGATCGGCATCCAGGACGACGAGCTGAGCCAGCACATCTTCCGCCGGGCGCAGGAGTCGGGCCAGGACCCGAACTCCTACATCCAGCACATCATGGAGCACAACCACGTGCCCGAGATGGTGAGCGAGGTGCTGCGCGGCAAGGCGCTCGCCGAGCTGATGCAGCAGGCCACCGTCAAGGACGCGTCGGGCACGGTGCTCGAGCTCGGCAAGCTGCGCGCCGACGGCTCGCTCGCCGACGACGAGGAGTCCGACGAGGCTGGCGCCGCCCAGGCCTGACCGGACCCGTCACCGACGGCCCGACACCCGCACGGGTGTCGGGCCGTCGTGCGTCGCCGGGCGCTGGGGGTCGTGCGAGGCGTGAGGCTGTGCGAAGGCTGAGAACCTCGCCACGTGCGGTTCACATCGCGCTCGGATACCGGCAGTATGTAGGCATGCCCGGCTCACCCGCACGCACCACCGACGTGGCCGCGCTCGCGCTCGACCACCTCGACCGGCTGGTGGTCGGCACGGTGCGCGAGGTGCACGAGGCCGTGGCGGCGCGGGCCTTCCGCGCCACCCGTCTGGTCGGCGGTCGTGTGCCCGAGTCGCTGCACGACGCCGTCGTCACCTCGGTCTACGGCGCGGTCTCCGGCGTCCTGCGGGTCGGGAGCGGCTCGGTCCGCGCCCTGTCGGCCCGGGGGATCGGCGCACCGGTCGAGTCGACGCGCCTCGGCCGCAGCGTCGTGGCCGCCGTCAACGGCCTGATCGGCGACGAGCTGCGCCTGCTGGACGACCCGCAGGCGATCGTCATGTCGGTGCGGGTCGACGGCGAGGACCTCCCGCCCACCGGCTGGCAGGTGGCCGAGGCCTTCCGCGACGCCGGCAGCCACCTGGTCGTCTTCCTGCACGGCCTCTGCGAGGACGACGAGTCGTGGACGCTCGGCTCCAAGGTGTCGGGCACCTCCTACGCGACGCGGATCGCGAGCGAGACCGACGCGACACCCGTGATGATCCGCTACAACACGGGGCTGCACATCTCCGAGAACGGCAAGCACCTCGACGCGCTCCTCACCCAGCTCGTCGACGTGTGGCCGACCCCCGTCTCCCGCATCACCCTCGTCGGTCACTCGATGGGCGGTCTCGTCGTGCGCGCCGCCACCAACCACGCGACCGCCGGCGGCAAGACGTGGCAGCACCTCGTGCGCGACGTCGTGTGCCTGGGGACGCCGCACGCCGGAGCGAACCTGGAGAAGGTCGCGCACCTCGGCTCCTCCGTGCTGCGCTTCCTGCCCGAGTCGCGGCCCTTCAGCACGATCCTCGACACCCGCTCTGCCGGCATCGTCGACCTGCGGCACGGCTACATCTCGGCCGACGAGTGGGAGGGCCAGGACCTCACCCGTGCGTGGGGCCTCGACCGGATCGCCGCCGCGCCGCTCCCGCACGCCGAGTACCACTTCGTCGCCGGCACGCTCGGCGCGTCGCAGCGCCACCCGCTCAGCACCGTCCTCGGCGACCTGCTCGTGCACTTCTCGTCCGCGACCGGCGTCGGGCGTACCGGCCCGGTGGTCGAAGGTGCCCGCTTCGAGTACGTGCCGAGCGCCCACCACTTCGCCCTGCTCAACCACCCGACGGTCGCCGACTGGCTCGTCGAGTGGGTGCGCGCGGCGCACCGTCCCGTCCGGGCGCTGAGCGCGTCCGGCCAGGACTGAGCCCGTCCCACCCCGCCCCGAACCGTCCCCGACACCCTGGGAGTCAGCACCGTGCCGAACCGCAGCCTGATCGAGAGCTCCGTCGAGATCGACGCCCCGCCGTCCGTCGTCTGGAGCATCGTCTCCGACCTCAAGCGGATGGGGGAGTGGAGCCCCCAGTGCCGCCGCATGATCATCCGCGGCGGCGTGGTCCGCCAGGGCGCGCGCACGATCAACGTCAACCGGCAGGGCTGGAAGGTCTGGCCCACCCGCTCGTACGTCAAGGTCTTCGAGCCGGAGCACGAGCTGGCGCTCAAGGTCGCCGAGAACGGCACCGTGTGGACCTACCGGCTCGAGGCCCTCGACGGCGACCGGACCCGGCTCACCGAGTCGCGCACCGCGCCGAACGGTGTCTCGAGCCTGTCGAACCTGCTCACGAAGCACGTGCTCGGCGGGACCGAGGCGTTCGAGGACGAGCTCGAGCAGGGCATCCAGCAGACCCTGCAGCGGATCAAGGCCGAGGCCGAGGCCGGGGTCCGTGCCGCCTGAGTTCCCCGCCGGGGGCCTGCCGGCCCTCGAGGCGGAGACGTCGATCGACGCGTCCGTCGACGTCGTGTGGAGCCTGCTGTCGGACCTGCGCTCGATGAGCGAGCGCAGCCCCGAGACCGTGCGCATGGTGATCGCCGACGCGCCCCGCGTCGGGTCGCGCGGCGTCAACCTCAACCGCAAGGGTGCGGTGCTGTGGCCGACGACCACCCGCATCACCCGCTGGAAGCCACCCACCCACGACGGCTCCGCCGCCCTCGCGTTCCGCATCTGGCCCGTCGACGTCGAGTGGTCTTACGAGCTGACCCCCGAGGACGGCGGCACCCACGTCGTCGAACGTCGCAGCGCCCTCCCGTCCGCCGGCCTCTCCACCCGTCTCGTCGGGAAGTGGCTCATGGGCGGCGCCGAGAACCACGACGTCGAGCTCCTCGACGGCATGCGTCGCACCCTCGCCGCCCTGAAGGCGGAGGCGGAGGGGCGCTGAGGGGCGGGCCTGTTCGGTGGCTGCGGGGGTCGTGGCCTGCTGGTGCGCGGCCTGCGGGTGTCGTGACGTTGGCGGTGCGCTGCCGCAGCGGGTCCGGGGCTGGCTTCGGGTCTCGGGGTCTGGTCTGGGCTCTCGGGTGACGCACGATTCTTCGTTTCTGCGTTCTTGACCCACCGTTCTGCGTTGGCGCCTCCTATCGGTGGATCTGCAACCTCAGAAGCCGTTCTGCGGTTGCAGATCGACCGATAGTGGGCTGTCGGCGCGAAAGTCTCTGCGTTCATGACGGGATCCCGGAGGAAACGCAGAACCGTTGGACCCTCAGCGCATCACCGCAGATTCTTGTGTCCATCCTCAGCACCAACCCGCAGCCGGAGACCCCGAACCAGCGCCGTCGCCAGCCGCCCGGTCGAGGCCTTTTCGGAGGTCAGGCCCAGCGCCAGCGGAGGCAGCGCACCAGCACGCCCGGACCTCCGCAGGCAGCGCACCGCAAGGCCCCGGCGACCGCGACCAGCCCACCGGCGCGGTCGCGGCGCGACGTCAGCGGTCGACGAGGGTGACGTCGAAGCTGTACAGGCCGGGGCGGTAGGCGTGGCGGCCGAACTCGACGGCGCGGCCGAGGTTGTCGTAGGCGGTGCGCTGCATGGTGAGCAGGGGCGCGTCGACCTCCTCGCGGAGCAGGCGCGCCTCGACGGGGCGGACGCCGCGGGCGCCGATGCTCTGGCGGGCGACGCGGATGACGAACCCGGCGTCACGCAGGTAGGAGTACAGGCCCTGCGCCTCGAGGTCGACGTCGCCGAGGTCGACGATGGAGGAGGGCAGGTAGTTGTGCATGACGGCGAGCGGCTCGCCGCCGGCGATGAAGCGCAGACGTCGCAGTGACCAGACGGGCTCGCCGAGGTCGACCTGCAGCTGCTCGGCCACCTGCTCGTCCGCGGGGACGAGCAGCTGCTCGAGGACCGTGGTGCGGGGGTGCTGGCCGGCGGCGGCGAGGTCGTCGAACAGGCTGGTCAGCTCGACCTGGCGCCGCACCTGCCCGTGCACGACCTGGGTGCCGACGCCGCGGCGCCGCACGAGCATGCCCTTGTCGACGAGCACCTGGATGGCCTGGCGCATGGTCGGCCGCGACAGGCCGAGGTCCTGAGCCATCGTGATCTCGTTCTCGAGCCGTTCCCCGGCGCCGATCTCGCCGGACACGATGGCGCGCTCGAGCTGCTCGGCGACCTGGAAGTACAGGGGCACGGGGCTCGAGCGGTCCAGGGTGATCCGTGGGCTCGACATGCACGCAACCTAGCAGTCGAGGTTCAGACGTCAAGATGTCCTGACAAATGCTTGACAGTGACCCAGGACACGGTCCAGAGTTTTCCACGGACGTCATGTCCTGACATTCGAAACCGCCGCTCTTCCCACTCGAGGACCCCCATGTCGCAGATCGCCTCCCGTTCCCGCATCGCCGGTGCCCCCATCTCCTGGGGCGTGTGCGAGGTGCCGGGCTGGGGTTACCAGCTGCCCGCCGACCGCGTCCTCCCCGAGATGCGCGAGCTGGGCCTTGCCGCCACCGAGTTCGGCCCGGAGGGCTTCCTGCCCGACGCGCCGCAGGCGAAGGCGGAGCTGCTCGAGTCCTACGGTCTCTCCGCGGTCGGCGGCTTCCTGCCGCTCGTGCTGCACACCGACCACGACCCGATGCCCGAGGTCGACGCGTTCATCGACGACTGCCTCGCCGCCGGCGCCGGTGTCGTCGTCATCGCGGTCGCCACCGGCCAGGACGGCTACGACGAGCGTCCCGCGCTCAGTGACGTCGAGTGGAAGACGCTCCTCGGCCACCTCGACCGCATCGCCGACCGCGCCACCGAGCGTGGCGTGGTCGCGGCCGTCCACCCCCACGTCGGCACGCTCGTCGAGAACGCCGAGGAGACCCAGCGGGTCCTCGACGGCTCGCACGTCGGCCTCTGCGTCGACACCGGCCACCTGGTCGCCGCGGGCGCCGACCCGGTCGCGATCACCCTCGCCAACCTCGAGCGGGTCGTGCACGTCCACCTCAAGGACGTCGACGCGGACCTCGCCGCGCGCGTCCAGTCCGGCGACCTCGCCTTCTCCGACGCCGTCTCGCAGGGCCTGTGGACGGTGCTCGGACGCGGCAGCGTCGACGTCGCCGCGATGATCTCCGCGCTCGAGGGCCACGGCTACACCGGCTGGTACGTCCTCGAGCAGGACCTCAAGCTCACGGGCGAGCCGGAGGGCGAGGGCCCGAAGGTCGACGTCGCCGCCTGCCTCGCGTACGTCGAGGGCGCGCTCGCCACGGAGACCGTGGCATGACGTACGAGGTCATCACGCTCGGCCGCTGCGGCGTCGACGTCTACCCCGAGCAGGTGGGCGTGGGCCTGGAGGACGTCGCGACGTTCGCGAAGTTCCTCGGCGGCTCGCCCACCAACGTCGCCGTCGCCGCCTCGCGGCTCGGCCACCGCAGCGCCGTCGTCACCAAGACCGGCGACGACCCGTTCGGCCGCTTCGTGCGCCGCGCGCTCGAGGGCTTCGGCGTCGACACCGCGTTCGTCGGCACCGACCCCGACCTGCCCACGCCGGTCACGTTCTGCGAGATCTTCCCGCCGGACGACTTCCCGCTCTACTTCTACCGCCGGCCCTCCGCGCCGGACCTGCAGCTGCGCGCCGAGGAGCTCGCCCCCTCCACCGACCTGTACCGCAGCGTCCAGGAGGCCGACATCCTCTGGTTCACGGTGACGGGCCTCAGCGAGGAGCCGAGCCGCGAGGCCCACCTCGCCGCGCTCGAGGCGCGTGGCAAGGACCGGCTGACGGTCATCGACCTCGACTACCGGCCCATGTTCTGGTCCGACCCCGCCGACGCCACCGCCGCGATCGCCGAGGTGCTGCCCTACGTCTCGGTCGCCGTCGGCAACCGCGAGGAGTGCGAGGTCGCGATCGGCGAGACCGAGCCGCAGGCGGCCGCCAAGGCCCTGCGCGCCGCCGGCGTGGAGACCGCGATCGTCAAGCAGGGCCCGGCCGGCGTGCTGGGCGTGCGTGGCGACGAGTCCGTCGTGGTGCCGCCGGTGCCGGTCGACGTCGTCAACGGTCTCGGTGCGGGCGACGCGTTCGGCGGGTCGCTCGTCCACGGACTGCTCTCGGGGTGGAACCTGGAGCGGACGCTCCGCTTCGCGAACGCGGCCGGCGCCTACGTGGCGGGCCAGCTCTCGTGCGCGGACGCCATGCCCACGCCCGACGTGGTCGAACAGGTCCTGAGCAACGGGAAGGTCGTCGCATGAGCATCGCCGAGCAGGACCAGAAGGGTCGCGCCACGGTCGACCAGGCCGCGATCGGCCGCATCATCGAGCAGCGCGTCAGCGACCCGGCCTCCATCGCCCGGGCGTGGGCCGAGCGCCGCCGCCCGACGTCGCTCGTCGGCAGCACGGGACGCCTCATGCTCGTGGCCGCCGACCACCCTGCCCGCGGTGCGCTGCGCGCCGGCGACGACGCCTTCGCCATGGGCGACCGCGCGCGTCTGCTGGACCGCATGGTCCGTGCGCTCGCCCGACCGGGCGTCGACGGTGTCCTCGGCACGGCCGACGTGCTCGACGACCTGCTGCTCCTCGGTGCTCTGGAGGGCAAGGTCGTCATCGGATCGATGAACCGCGGTGGTCTCGCGGGCACGGCCTTCGAGATCGACGACCGCTTCACCGGCCACGACGCCGCGACGATCCAGCGCGACGGCATGCAGGGCGGCAAGATGCTGTTCCGCATCGAGCCCGACGACGCCGGCACCGTCGCCACGATGCAGGCGTGCGCCGAGGCGGTGCGCGACCTCGCCGAGGCGCAGGTCATGGCCATGGTCGAGCCGTTCATCTCCCACCGCCGCGACGGACGGGTCGTCAACGACCTGTCGACCGCCGCCGTCGTGCGCTCCGCCACCGTCGCCGCCGGCCTCGCGCCGACGTCGGCCTACACGTGGCTGAAGCTGCCCGTCGTCGACGACATGGACGCCGTCCTCTCGGCCACCGGCCTGCCGGTGCTGCTGCTCGGCGGCGAGGTCTCCAGCGACCAGGAGGCGCAGTTCGCGGCCTGGTCGAAGGCCCTCTCGCACCCGGCCGTCCGCGGCATGGTCGTGGGTCGCAGCCTGCTCTTCCCGCCCGACGGCGACGTCGAGGCCGCGGTCGACGCCACGGTGGCGATGCTCTGATGTCCCACGTCGTACGCAAGGGCGAGGGTGCGGTCGCACCCTTCGTCCTCGACGTCACCCCGAAGAGCGCGGGCTGGGACCACACCGGCCTCAAGGTGCTCGAGCTGGCGCCCGGTGCCTCGCAGACCGTCACCGAGGACGGCCACGAGCTGCTCGTGCTCGCCCTGTCGGGCTCGGCCACCGTGGTGGTCGACGTCGACGGCACGCCGACCTCCTTCGACCTGGCCGGACGTCCCGACGTCTGGTCCGGGCCGAGCGACGTGGTGTACGCACCGCTGGGCTCGGCCGTCACCGTCACGTCGGCCGCCGGCGGCCGGTTCGCGATCCCGACCGCCGCTGCCACGGCGCGCCTGGAGCCTGCGTACCTGCCCGCGGCCGACGTGCCGGTCGAGATGCGCGGAGCGGGCCAGGCGAGCCGTCAGGTCAACAACTTCGGCGTCCCCGGCGTGCTCGAGGCCGACCGCATCATCGCGTGCGAGGTGCTGACGCCCGGCGGCAACTGGTCGTCCTACCCGCCCCACAAGCACGACGAGGAGCGCGAGGGCGAGACCCGGCTGGAGGAGATCTACTACTACGAGGTCGCTGCCGGACCGGCCCCGGCGGGGGTGCGGGGCGACGGGCCGCAGACGGAGCGCCCTGGCATCGGGTACCAGCGCGTCTACGGGCACGAGAAGGCCGAGATCGACGTGCTCGCGGAGGTGCGCGACGGCGACGTCGTCCTCATCCCGCACGGCTGGCACGGACCGTCGATGGCCGCCCCGGGCTACGACCTCTACTACCTCAACGTGATGGCCGGCCCCGGCGACGAGCGGGCGTGGCTGATCTGCGACGACCCCGCCCACACCTGGGTCCGCGACACCTGGGCCGACCAGCCGGTCGACCCCCGACTTCCGTTCGGAGGACACCGATGAGCAGCACCCCCGCCGCCCGCACCGTGCGACTGACCGTCGCCCAGGCGACGGTCCGCTTCCTCGAGGCGCAGCACGTCGAGCGCGACGGCCACACGCACGCCTTCTTCGCCGGGTGCTGGGGCATCTTCGGACACGGCAACGTCGCCGGCGTGGGTCAGGCGCTGCTGGAGCGCTCGCAGTCCGACGACCCGTCGCGCCTGGAGTTCTTCCACGGCCGCAACGAGCAGGCCATGGTGCACGCCGCCGTCGCCTACGCCCGCCAGTACGACCGCCTGCGGGCGATGGCGGTCACCGCCTCGGTCGGCCCGGGCTCCACGAACATGGTCACGGGCGCCGCGCTCGCGACCATCAACCGTCTGCCGGTGCTCCTGCTGCCCGGCGACGTCTTCGCCACGCGTCCGGCCAACCCCGTGCTCCAGGAGCTCGAGGACCCGTCGAGCATGGACACGACGGTCAACGACTCCTTCCGCTCCGTCTCGCGCTACTGGGACCGCGTGGCCCGCCCGGAGCAGCTGCCGTCGGCGCTGCTGCAGGCCATGCGCGTGCTCACGGACCCCGCCGACACCGGCGCCGTCACCCTCTGCCTCCCGCAGGACGTGCAGGCCGAGGCGCACGACTGGCCGGTCGAGCTGTTCGAGACCCGCGTCTGGCACGTCGGTCGCCCGGTGCCGCAGCCGGCCGAGCTCGAGCGCGCGGTCGCGGCCATCAAGGCCAGCCGACGTCCGCTCGTCGTCGCCGGCGGCGGCGTGATCTACGCCGGCGCCGACGCCGCGCTCGCCGCCTTCGCGGAGGCCACCGGGATCCCGGTGGGGGAGACGCAGGCCGGCAAGGGCTCGCTCCCGTACGACCACCCGCAGGCGCTCGGCGCGATCGGGGCCACCGGCACCACCGCCGCCGACGCGGTGGCCGCGGAGGCCGACCTCGTCATCGGCGTCGGCACCCGGTACAGCGACTTCACGACCGCCTCGCGCACCGTGTTCGCCGCCGAGGGCGTCCGCTTCGTGAACGTCAACGTCGCCCGCATCGACGCGCTCAAGCTGTCGGCGGCCACGCTCGTGGCCGACGCCCGCGAGGCGCTCGAGGCGCTCACCGAGGCCCTCGACGGCTGGTGCGTCGACGACGCCTACGTCGAGCGCAACACCGCCCTGGCGCAGGAGTGGGACGCGGTCGTCGAGGCGTCGCACCAGGCCACCTCCGACGACACGCGACTCGTCCAGTCCGCCGTCCTCGGCGTCGTCAACGAGACGTCCGACCCGCGCGACGTCGTGCTCTGCGCGGCGGGCTCGATGCCGGGCGACCTGCACAAGCTGTGGCGCACGCGCGACCGCAAGGGCTACCACGTCGAGTACGGCTTCTCCTGCATGGGCTACGAGATCGCCGGCGGTCTCGGCGTCAAGATGGCCGCACTCGACCAGGCCCGCGAGGGCACCGACGACGACCGCGACGTGTTCGTCATGGTCGGCGACGGGTCGTACCTGATGATGAACACCGAGCTGGTCACCGCGGTGGCCGAGGGCGTGAAGATCATCGTCGTGCTGGTGCAGAACCACGGCTACGCCTCGATCGGTGCGCTGTCGCAGAGCCTCGGCTCGCAGCGCTTCGGCACCCGCTACCGCTACCGCACCGACACCGGCCTCGACGGCGACGTCCTGCCGGTCGACCTCGCGGCGAACGCGGCGAGCCTCGGTGCCGACGTGGTCGTCGCGAGCAGCATCGACGACCTGCGCTCGGCGGTGGTGAAGGCCAAGGAGTCCACGCGGACGACCGTGATCCACGTCGAGACCGACCCGCTCGTGCCCGCCCCGTCCAGCCCGGCCTGGTGGGACGTGCCGGTCGCCGAGGTCTCCGCCCTCGACTCCACCCGCGAGGCCCGCACCACCTACGAGCAGCACAAGGCCGACCAGCGCCACCACCTGGCGCCCACCGACACCCCTTCCACCGCACAGCAGAGCGAGGACACCCCCCGATGACGTACGAGACCACCTACGACCACTGGATCGGCGGACAGAGCGTCGCCGGCACCTCCGAGCGCGTCGGCGACGTGTTCGACCCGGCCCTCGGCACGCCGCAGAAGGGCGTCCGTCTGGCCTCCGTCGAGGACGTCGACGCCGCCGTCCAGTCCGCGCGCACCGCGTTCACGACCTGGAGCGAGACGTCCGTGACGGCGCGCTCGCGCGTCATGTTCGCCTTCCGCCAGCTGCTCGTGGAGCGTGAGGAGGAGCTCGCGCAGGTCATCAGCGCCGAGCACGGCAAGACCCTCGACGACGCACGCGGCGAGGTCGTCCGCGGTCGCGAGGTCGTCGAGTTCGCCTGCGGCATCCCGCAGCTGCTCAAGGGCGAGTACAACGACCAGGTCTCCGGCTCGGTCGACTCCTACTCCTTCCGCCAGCCGCTCGGCGTGGTCGCCGGCATCACGCCGTTCAACTTCCCGATCATGGTGCCGCTGTGGATGCACCCGATCGCCATCGCCACGGGCAACACGTTCGTGCTCAAGCCGTCCGAGCGCGTGCCCGGCGCGTCGGCCCTGGTCGCGCGCCTGTACCAGGAGGCCGGTCTGCCCGACGGCGTCTTCAACGTCGTGCACGGCGACAAGGTGGCCGTCGACGCGCTCCTCGACCACGCCGACGTCGACGGCGTCTCCTTCGTCGGCTCCACGCCGATCGCGCAGTACGTGCACGAGCGTGCCTCCGCCTCCGGCAAGCGCGTCCAGGCCCTCGGCGGTGCCAAGAACCACGCGGTGGTCATGCCCGACGCCGACCTCGACTTCGCCGCCGACCACATCGTCGCCGCCGGCTACGGCTCGGCCGGCCAGCGGTGCATGGCCATCTCGGCCGTCGTCGCCGTCGGGCCGGCCGCCGACACCCTCGTCGACAAGATCCGCGAGCGTACGCACGAGATCAAGGTGGGCGTCGGCACCGACCCCGACGCCGGCATGGGTCCTGTCGTCACCAAGGCCTCGCGCGACCGCATCGTCGACTACATCGGGCAGGGCGAGTCCGCCGGCGCGAAGGTCGTCGTCGACGGCCGCGACCTCGTCGTCGAGGACCACGAGGAGGGCTTCTTCGTCGGCCCGACGCTCATCGACCACGTCACGACCGACATGAGCGTCTACACCGACGAGATCTTCGGACCCGTCCTCGCGGTCCTGCGGGTCGACAGCCTCGACGAGGCGCTCGACCTCATCAACAGCAACCCCTACGGCAACGGGACGGCGGTGTTCACCTCCTCGGGAGAGGTGGCCCGCACGTTCCAGCGTCGGGTGCAGGTGGGCATGATCGGGATCAACGTCCCCGTCCCCGTGCCCATGGCCTTCCACTCCTTCGGAGGCTGGAAGGACTCGCTCTTCGGTGACCACCACGTCCACGGTCCCGAGGGCATCCGCTTCTACACCCGCGCGAAGGTGGTCACCGCCAGGTGGCCGCACGTGAGCGAGGAGTCCCTCGCCGCCCTCCATTTCCCGACGGCTCACTGACGCCGGGCCCAGAAAGAGAAGGAAACCCCCACCATGAAGAAGCTCAAGGTCATCGGCGCGGTGATCCTCGCCGGATCGCTGCTCGCCGCCTGCTCGGGCACCGGCAAGGAGGACACCGGAGCGTCCAGCGACACGAAGGACCTCACCTACGCGGTCATCACGCACTCCGGCCCCGGCGACGCGTTCTGGGACCGCGTCAAGTCCGGTGCCGAGCGCGCCGGTGACGACTACGGCGTCAAGGTCGACTACAACGCCGACCCCGACCCGGCCAAGCAGTCACAGCTCATCGACAACGCCGTCGCGCAGAAGGTCGACGGCATCGTCGTCTCGATGGCCAACCCCGACGGCCTCGAGTCGAGCATCAAGAAGGCCGTCGCGGCGGGCATCCCCGTCGTGACGATCAACTCCGGTGTCGACCGCTTCAAGGAGTTCGGCGCGATCACGCACATCGGCCAGTCCGAGACGATCGCCGGCGAGGCCGTCGGCGAGAAGCTCAAGGAGGCCGGTCTGAAGAACGGCATCTGCGTCATCCAGGAGGCCGGCAACGTCGGTCTGGAGGAGCGCTGCAAGGCCGCCGCCTCGACCTTCGGTGGGAAGATGAGCAACATCCAGGTCGACGGCACGAACGACGCCGAGGTCAAGGCCACCATCAAGTCCAAGCTGCAGTCCGACGACAGCATCGACGCCGTGCTCACGCTCGGTGGCCAGTACGCGATCGACGCCGTCGGCGCCGTGGACGAGTCCGGCTCGAAGGCCAAGGTCGCCACGTTCGACCTCTCCGAGGACGTCGTCAAGGACATCGAGGCCGGCAGCATCCTGTTCGCGGTCGACCAGCAGCCCTACGTCCAGGGCTTCCTGGGTGTCACGACGCTGTACCTGAAGTCGATCAACGGCAACGACGTGGGCGGTGGCCAGCCGATCAACTCCGGCCCCGCGTTCGTCACGAAGGACAACGCGGCCGACGTGGCGAAGTTCGCCTCGCAGGGCACGCGCTGACCCCGCGGGACGGGGACGATCCGGGGGATCGTCCCCGTCCCACCCCGGCGGCCCCGCCCGCCGACCAGCACCCCGCGCACCGCCCCACCCGTACGATCCCGCTCGGCCCCCGCCGGGCCCCACGAAAGGAGCTGTCATGACGACAGCCACGGCAGCACCAGACGAGAGACTGGCGACCACGTCGACGGTGTCGCGTCTCCTGACCCGCCCGGAGATGGGCGCCGCCGTCGCGGCCATCGCCGTCATGATCTTCTTCTCGCTCAACAGCGACCGCTTCCTCACCACGGCCGGTGCCGGCGTGTGGCTGGAGTCCGCCTCGACCTTCGGCATCATGGCCGTCGCGGTGGCCCTGCTCATGATCGGCGGCGAGTTCGACCTCTCCGCCGGCGTCATGACCGGCTTCACCGCCCTCGTGGTCGGCATCCTGACCACGAACTACGGACTCAACATCTGGGCCGCGGTGCTCATCGCGCTCCTCCTCGCGCTCGCCGTGGGCGCCTTCAACGGCTACATGGTCATGCGCACCGGCCTGCCGAGCTTCATCATCACGCTCGGCACGTTCTTCATCCTGCAGGGCATCGACCTCGCGGTGACGAAGCTGATCATCGGCCAGGTGACCATCCAGGGCATGACCGACGTGCCCTTCTACGACAGCATCCAGCCGGTCTTCGGCGCGTCGTTCACGATCGCGGGCGGCACGTTCTACGTCTCGGTGCTGTGGTGGCTCGCGGTCACCGCGATCGCCACCTGGGTCCTGCTGCGCACCAAGGCCGGCAACTGGATCTTCGCGGTCGGCGGCGCCCAGCAGTCCGCGCGCCAGGTCGGCGTGCCGGTGCTCAAGACCAAGATCGGGCTCTTCATGACGACGGCCGCGGCCGGCTGGCTCGTCGGCATGATCTCGCTGTTCCGCACCTCCACGGTGCAGGCGAACACCGGCGTCGGCCAGGAGTTCATCTACATCATCTGCGCCGTCGTCGGCGGCTGCCTCCTCACCGGTGGCTACGGCTCGGCGATCGGGGCGGCCCTCGGCGCGCTGATCTACGGCATGACCTTCCAGGGCATCACCTTCGCGCAGTGGGACACCAACTGGCTGCGCACCTTCCTCGGCGCCATGCTGCTGGCCGCCGTGCTCCTCAACAACTGGGTCCGGACCCGAGCGGAGACCTCACGATGACGAACGACACCCCGAAGCACGCCACGACCGCCCCGGAGGGCGCCGCTCCCGGCACCCCCCTCATCGAGGTCGTCGACATCGGCAAGCGGTACGGCAGCATCATCGCGCTGTCCGACGTCACCACGTCGGTGAAGGCCGGCGAGGTCACCTGCGTCCTCGGCGACAACGGCGCCGGCAAGTCGACCTTCATCAAGATCCTCGCCGGTGCGCACGAGCACACCGACGGCGAGCTGCGGGTCGACGGCAAGGCGACGACGTTCTCCAACCCTCGCGAGGCGCTCGACGCGGGCATCGCGACCGTGTACCAGGACCTCGCGGTCGTCCCGCTCATGCCGGTCTGGCGCAACTTCTTCCTCGGCTCGGAGCCGAGCAAGGGGTTCGGCCCGTTCAAGCACATGGACGTCGACTTCATGAAGCGCACGACGAAGTCCGAGCTGGCCGCCATGGGGATCGACCTGCGTGACGTCGACCAGCCGATCGGCACGCTGTCCGGTGGTGAGCGTCAGTGCGTCGCCATCGCCCGTGCCGTCTACTTCGGTGCTCGGGTGCTGATCCTCGACGAGCCGACCGCGGCGCTCGGCGTCAAGCAGTCCGGCGTCGTGCTCAAGTACATCGCGAAGGCCCGCGAGCGCGGCCTCGGCGTCGTGTTCATCACGCACAACCCCCACCACGCCTACCCGGTCGGCGACCGCTTCATGCTGCTGCGTCGCGGCAAGAGCATGGGCGACTTCCCGAAGAGCGAGATGACGCTCGACGACCTGACGTCGATGATGGCCGGCGGCGCCGAGCTGGAGTCGCTGGCGCACGAGCTGGAGCGCACCATGGGCACCGACTCGGCCGTGGCGCAGCAGCTGAAGGACGAGGTGGGGGCGTGACGCAGGAGACCACGCGGCGCCCGGAGCTGCGCGTCGGCGTCGTCGGGCTGGGCTGGATGGGGCAGGTGCACGCCCGGGCGATGACCCGGCTGCTGCACCACTACCCGGACGCACCGCTGCGGCCGCGGCTCGTCGCCGTGGCCGAGCCCGTCGACGACGAGCGGACGCGGCGGGCGGTGGACGCGCTCGGCTTCGAGCACGTCCACACCGACTGGCAGTCGCTCGTCGAGCGTGACGACCTCGACGTCGTGTGCGTGACCGGTCCGAACTTCATCCACCGCGACGTCGCGGTGGCTGCGGCGCAGGCGGGCAAGCACCTGTGGGTCGAGAAGCCCGCCGGACGCGACGCGTCCGAGACGGCCGAGATCGTCGCCGCCGTCGAGGCGGCCGGCGTGCAGGCCGCAGCCGGGTTCAACTACCGCAACGTGCCTGCGGTCGAGCTCGCGAAGGAGCTCGTCGCGTCGGGCCGCATCGGTCGCGTGGAGCACTCCACCGTGCGCTTCCTCGCCGACTACTCCGCCGACCCGGACGCGGCGCTGTCGTGGCGCTTCCGCACGGCGACGTCGGGCACGGGCGTGCTCGGTGACCTCGTGAGCCACGCCGCCGACCTGCTGCGCCACGTCGTGGCCGACGTCGAGGAGCTCGTCGTCGACCGCGCCACGTTCATCGCGCAGCGTCGCGAGGCCGTCGCCGGTGCGATGCACTACGAGAAGGGTGCCGGGGCGCTCGGCGACGTCGAGAACGAGGACTACGTGAGCGCGCTGCTGCGCCTCGCGGACGGCTCGCGCGCCGTGCTCGAGTCGAGCCGCGTGGCCGTGGGGGAGCAGAACCGGTACGGCCTGGAGGTGCACGGCACCGAGGGGTCGCTGTCGTGGGACTTCCGTCGCATGAACGAGCTCCAGGTGAGCATGCGGGGCGCCGACGGTGCCTACCTCAACGCGTTCTCCACGACGCGCTACGCCACCCCCGGCGACGGCGAGCTGGGCGTCTTCCAGCCCGGCGCCAACAACCCCATGGGCTTCGACGACCTCAAGGTCGTGGAGGCCCGCCGGCTCGTGGAGTCGATCGCGACCGGCAAGCCCGTCGGCGCGACCGTCCACGACGCCCTGTCGGCGGCGCGGGTCGTCGACGCCATGATCACGTCCAGCGACGAGAAGAAGTGGGTACGACTGTGAGCACGAACCGTCTGCGCGTGGGCGTGATCGGGACCGGAGCGATGGGCCTGGCGCACGCGCGCACCCTCGCGGAGAGCGTCCCGGCGGCCGAGGTCGTCCGCGTCTTCGACATGGACACCGAGCGCGCCAAGGAGGTCGCGCACGGCGTCGGCGCCGAGGCCGCCGACAGCGCCGAGGCGCTGGTGGCCGACGTCGACGCGTTCGTCGTCGCCTCGCCCGACTTCACGCACGCCGACCTCGCGGTCGCCGGCATCGAGGCCGGCAAGCACGTGCTCTGCGAGAAGCCGCTGGCCGTCACCGCCGACGACGCGCGTCGCGTGGTCGACGCCGAGGTCGCCGCGGGCCGACGGTTCGTGCAGGTGGGCTTCAACCGCCGCTTCGACCCCGGCTTCGTCGACCTCAAGGCCGCGATCACCGACGGCTCGCTGGGCGACGTGCGCGTGCTGCACGGCATCCACCGCAACGCCTCGAACAGCACCAGCACCGACGACGCCACGCTCGTGACCGGCTCGATGATCCACGAGCTCGACACGTTCCGCTGGCTGCTCGACGGCGAGATCGTCGCGATCCGCGTCGAGTCGCCCGTCGTCGAGGGCTTCCGCGACCCGCAGGTCGCCACGCTGTGGACCGACGGCGGCCAGATGGCCACCGCCGAGGTCTTCGTGAACGCGGCGTACGGCTACGACGTGCGCGTCGAGGTCGTCGGCACGGGCGGGTCCGCGTCGCTCGAGCCCCGTCACCCCGTGCTGCGTCGCGTCTCGGGCCTGGGTGGCTCGGCGATCGGCAGCGACTTCGTGGAGCACTTCGCCGACTCCTACCGGATCGAGCTCGCCGCCTGGGCCGACGCGTCGCTGCGCGGCGAGGTCGTCGGCGCGAGCGCGTGGGACGGCTACCTGGCCAACGTCGTGGCCGCGGCCGGCGTCGACGCGCTGCGGTCGGGGCAGAAGCGCGACGTCGTGGTGCCCGAGCGTCCGTCGCTCTACGCCTGAGACTCAGGCGGGCGCCGGACCGGTGGTGCTGCGCGCCACGAGCTCCGGCGTGAGCACCACGTCGCGGGCGGGCTCACCGGCGAGGAGGCCGAGCGCACCGGCCACGGCGCGCTCGGCCATCTCCCGTGCGCTCTGCGAGACGGTGGTCATGAGGTCCTGTCGCGCGACCGCCAGGCGCGAGTCGTCGTACCCCGTGACCGAGACCTGACGAGGCACGTCACGACGAGCGCGCAGCAGCGCGTCGAGGACGCCCGACGCGCAGTGGTCGTTGAAGGCGACCACGCCCGTCGGGGGCGCGGCCGCCTCGAGCAGGGTGGCCGTGGCCCGGACGCCGTCGCGCTCGGTCGCGCCGCCGGCGAGCACCCACGGGTCGAGGCC
>NZ_JAMXRU010000109.1 GCF_024124745.1 Aeromicrobium sp. CnD17-E | reverse complement strand
CGGCGACCAGGCCCGCGGCGGTGACCAGCCTCGCGGTGGCAACCGTGGCGGCGGCGACCAGGCCCGCGGCGGCGGCAACGGAGGCGACCGCCCCGGTCGCTGAGCAGACGCAGCGCGTCGTCCGGTCGGGCCTGAACGGTCCGACCGGACGACGTTGCCCGACGACTCAGGCGCCGAGTGCCTTCTTCACCTCGGCCGCCACGACGCCACCGTCGGCGCGACCCTTGACCTGCGGCTGCAGCGCACCCATGACGCGGCCCATCGCCTTCATGCCGTCGCCAGCCACGCCGAGCTGGTCGATGGTGGCCGTCACGAGCTTGTGGACCTCCTCGGCGGTGAGCTGCTCGGGCAGGTACTCGGCGAGGATCGCGGCCTCGTCGCGCTCCTTCTGCGCGAGCTCCGGACGCTGGCCGGCGTCGAACGCCTCGGCCGCCTCGCGACGCTTCTTGGCCTCGGAGGTGAGCACACCGAGGACGTCGTCGTCGCTCAGCTCGCGCGCCTCCTTGCCCGCGACCTCGGCATTGGTGACGGCCGTGAGCACCATGCGCAGCGTGCCGGCGCGCAGGGAGTCGCGGGCCTTCATCGCGGCGGTGAGGTCGGTACGGAGTCGGTCCTTGAGCGCTGCCATGGCGCCATCCTCTCACCGACCTCGCCGGGGCTCCCCGTCCCGACCTAGGCTGGTGGCATGAGGGCGACGGTGGCGGTACCGCTGGGGCTGGTCGGTGCGGGCGCAGCCGGCGTGGGGTACGGCTGGCTGGAGGCGCGCTGGTTCGCGCTGCGGCACGTGTCGGTGCCGGTGCTGGCGCCGGGCGCCGACCCGCTGACGGTCCTCCACCTGTCCGACGCGCACCTGGTGCCCAACCAGGGACGCAAGCGCGACTGGCTGCGCGGTCTGGCCGACCTCGAGCCCGACCTCGTCGTCAGCACCGGCGATCACCTGGCCCACCACGACGCGGTGCCGCCACTGCTCGAGTCCTACGGCGAGCTGCTCGAGCGCCCCGGCGTGTTCGTGTTCGGCTCGAACGACTACTTCGCGCCGGTGCCGAAGAATCCGCTGCGCTACCTCGTCGGCGGCACGGGCACCCAGGCGGGCGGTTCGTGGAACCGGGAGCCGACGCTGCCGTTCGAGGAGCTGCGCTCGGGGCTCGTCGGGTCCGGCTGGCTCGACCTGAACAACACCACGGGCCACCTCGACGTCGGCGGGCGTCCGTTGGCGTTCGCGGGGGTGGACGACCCGCACCTCGAGCTCGACGACCTCGACGCGATCCCGCCGGCAGCGGAGCTCGGCCCCGACGCCGAGCTGGCGGTGGCGGTGGCCCACGCGCCGTACCTGCGCGTGCTCGACCGCGCGTCGAGCCAGGGCTACCCGCTCGTGCTGGCCGGCCACACCCATGGGGGCCAGCTCTGCGTCCCGTTCTACGGCGCCCTCGCGACCAACTGCGACCTCGACCGCAGACGGGTGAAGGGTCTCAGCACGCACCAGGCGGTCGACTCCGAACCCTCCTGGCTGCACGTGTCCGGCGGCCTCGGCACGTCGCCCTTCGCCCCCGTGCGGTTCGCGTGCCGACCCGAGGCCACCCTGCTCACCCTGACTGGGGTAGACTCGTCGAGGTCGTCCTCCCGCTGAGGATGACGGCCGGGGTGTGGCGCAGCTTGGTAGCGCGCGTCGTTCGGGACGACGAGGCCGCAGGTTCAAATCCTGTCACCCCGACCATCAGTTCGACGTGAGAACCTCGGACCTCCTCGTGAGGTTCGAGGTTCTTCGTCTGTCGGGGCATCCGCCCGTCGGGCTCGACGCGGGCCTCGAGCCGTCGCCCTCCGTTCGCGCCGCTGGGTCCGCGCGTTGAGTCGTCGTCGCACGTACGCCGGTCATGCGTCGTCGTCCTCCCACGACCTCAGAGGAACGCCTGGCTCGAGCCACAGTCCGTCCTCCTCGGCACTGGCAACCGCTCTCTCGCAAGGGATGTCGGCCCCGACGTACATGTACAGGTCGTAGCCGAAGGCGATCTGCAGCCGACCGTTGACAGCCTCGAGAGCGCAGTCGAGCTCACCTCGCAGGTTGCCCCGGACGATGGGTCCCACGTCCGACCGGACGACAAGCTGGCCAGGAGACAGCGCATAGTCGGCACCCTGGCTCCCGAGGAAGGCAACGCGGAACAAAGAGGCCGAGGTCACCACGGCGAAACGCACGACCGCAGCGATGTAGGTGTTCTCGACGCGGACGTACTCCTGATTGGATAGAACGATTCCGTTGAACCGTTCTCCGATATCAGACATGCCGATCCACGACTCCCAGCCCTTTTGTCCCCGCAGCTGTTCTTCGTACCGACACACACGCCACGAGTGCGAAAGCGGGCTCATTAAGGTCATCACTTTCCAACCTGGAGGAGATCGCCGTTCGCGTCAAGGCCGCCGTCCCGTCGCGATCGTCCTTCGCCGTCGGGCCTTCGACTCGCTGATCGGTTCGCCGAGGAGCAGCCAGCCGACCGGTAGTTCCGTTCCCATGCCCGCGTGGATGGTCGACGGCGCACATCACCCCGCGTTCGACGGCCCCACGCCGAGATCGAAGTACCAGTGATCGTCACGATCCTGTCCGTCGCGCAACGTCTGCAACACCAGCTCCGGCTTCACAGACGCTGGAACGACGACCGTGACCAGACTGTGTTGGGTCGCGTGGGCATCACAACCCAGTGAGCGGAACACGCCGACTGCGTCCTCGTCAGTGCATTCGCCATGGGTCGAGACCCGCGCCAGCCAGTTGTCTGACGGCTCGAGGACTTCAGTGACCCACAGCTGGTCGCCCTCACCCATCACCTTCACCACGTTGACGACGTCACCGGGCGCCAGTCCGTACGCGAACACCGGAGCACCCAGGATGCGGCACCGGCCTGGGCTCTCGCGCACCGCGTCAAGCTCTTCGACCTCGAACGGTGGGTACCCGTCGTCGTCACGCTCGAGACTCACGTACACGTGAACATGCGCCGTCACCGCGGGTCACCTCCCTCCGACCCCCGAGCTGCCGCAACATCCGAGCTCATGTTCGTCGCACGAGTGAGCTCGTCGACGTGCGTGCGCTGGTCAAGCGTCGTCTTCCTCCCACAGAGCGAGAGGTACGCCTGGATTCAGCCAGAGGCCGTCCTCTTCCGCCCCGGCAACGGCTGCCTCGCACGGAGTGTCGGACGCGACGTACATGTACAGGTCGTACCCGAAGCTGATCTGCATCCGACCGTTGTCAGCTTCGAGAGCGCAGTCGAGCTCACTTCGCAGGCTGCCCCGCACGATGGCTCCCAGATCGGACCGGACAACGAGCTGGCCAGGAGTGAGCGCAAAGTTGGCATCCTGGCGCCCCAAGTAGGCAACCCGGAACAAGGAGGCCGAGGTCGCGACGGCGAAACGCACCGCCGCGGCGAGATAGGTGTTCTCGACACGCAGGTACTCCTGCTCGGACAGGACGATCCCGTTGAACCTTCTTCCGATGTCGGGCACTTCGACCCACGACTCCCACCCCGGGCCCCGCAGCTGTTCTTCGTACCTGCTCACACGCCAGGAGTACGGCAGCGGGCTCAGCAAGGTCACGATGGTCCACCCTGGAGGACGTCGCCGTCCGGGTCAAGGCCGACCGACCCCGGGCGGATGACTCTCGTCTCCAGGTGTGTGACCCGCTCTGCACTCTTCAACGCACCTGATCGGGTGTACCCGTCAAGGTCCCTGGCGATGACGCGTCCCTGCCCAGGCGCGGCGCGGGACCGGGGTTCAGTCTTCGACCTCATCGTCGAGCGGCGGCAGCTCGGCCAGCTCGATCACGGCTGCCGTCCACCGGGCGTACACGGCGGCGGGCATCGGAGCCTGACGCAGAGGAGTGATCGTGCCGTTCGCCACGCGCACTTCCGCGAGCAGACCACCGGTCGCCGACATGTCTGTCAGCTCGACTCCGTACCCGTCCTCGCTAGCAAGGGAGATGATCAACAACTCGTAGAGGATTCCCTCGTGCGTGAAGTACTCCACTACAGGAACCTCATGAACTTCCCCGCCTCGCTGCGCAGCGCGCCCAGGCCTGGACCGTGATTATCAGCGACCCGCCCGCCGACTTCGCGTCACCGCGATCCTACTTCTCCTGGGAGCACGGGACGATCACCAGACTCTACGACTGATCGACACCTTCCTCGCCAAACACCATGGGCTCCGTGACGATGTTCGCTGGCAACAGCGGGTCGTACACCTCGAGCCACGGCTCGAGGCCGTGAAGCGCCTTGAACGCCTTCTCTAGCCGCATGGGCGACACCGTGGTGATGTTGGGCAGCGTCTCGGCTTCGTCAGAAGTGGCCAGACGTCGACGAGTTTCGCGATAGTCCGTCACGTAGACCGTGGGGGGCATGCCGATCGCGACCTTGCTCGCTGGCAAGTGGAGCGGATCCGGAACGTCCGCAACTCCAAGAATCGTCCAGAAGCCGTGATAAAGGCGCGCATCCAACGAAGAGCCCGCGATCACGATCGGGCTCTGAATCGCCGACTGCCAGGCCATCTCCACCTCGTCATCGGGCACCATCTGCTCGAAGAGCACGATGTAGAGGATCTTTTTACTCTTCATAGTGGCAATCTGACCGATCGCAGTCCGGCCGTCGCCCAGGGGCACAGCGAAGACCGTGCCTTCAACAGCTTCAGGCGCTTCCGCCCACTCATTCGAGATCACTTCCCGCCGACTCGTCGTGCTTTTCGCCTATCCGGTTCCGCTTGTTCATGGACTCGTCGCCGCACGTGTGCCGGTCACGTATCGTCGTCGTCCCACCGCCGGAGAGGAAAGTTGGGCGTGAGCCAGAGGCCGTCCTCTTCGGCACCGGCGACTGCTCTCTCGCACGGATCGTCGGCCGCGACGTACATGTACAGGTCGTACCCGAACTCGATGTGCAGCCGATCGTTGACAGCGTCGAGACAGCAGTCGAGCTCACCTCGCAGATTGCCCCGGACGATGGGTCCCACGTCCGAGCGGACGACGATCTGGCCAGGAGTCAGTGCAAAGTTCGCATCCTGGTGGTGCAGCCAGGAAACCCGGAAGAACGTGGCCGAGGTCGCCACGGCGAAACGTACGACCGCAGCGATGTAGGTGTTCTCGACGCGGAGATACTCCTCGTCGGACAGGACGATCCCGTTGAACCTGTCTCCGACATCGGCCTTGTCGATCCACGACTCCCAGCCCTTGTGTCCCCGCAGCTGTTCTTCGTACCGACACACACGCCACGAGTGCGGCAGCGGACTCAGCGAGCTCAGCATGGTCATGATGGTCCAACCTGGAGCAGGTCGCCGTCCGGGTCAAGGCCGACCGCCCCTCCGGTGGTCGACACCGTCGTCACAGCCGACAACGAGCACAGCGTCGCCCCGGTCTCACCGAGGACCGCGCCAAGGGGGCTTCGCGCACTCGAGGGCGTTCCGGTGCTTGCAGGGGTCGATCCCCGCGAACGAGCACCTCGCACCGTGGGCGTCGGGCAGACTGGCCGCGTCGTCGTGTCCGCGGGAGGTCGCATGGTCGGGTCGCTGTGGCGCGACCAGCGCGCCGCGCTCGTGCTGACCGGTCTCGCGGCCGTCGCCGCGCTGGCCTGGATCGTCGTCGGCGTGGCCACGCCGACGCGCGGCGTGGTGATGCTCGGTCCGGTCGACTCGGGACGGTTGAGGATCTTCCTCGTCGGGGCAGCCGCGACCGCCGCTGCAGCAGCCATCGTGCTGGTGCTGCTGCGCCAGGCTCGGCGCCGGGGCGGCGCGGCTGCGGTCGCCTGCGGACTCGGGGTCGTCGCAGCCGCCACCAGCCGGCTCGCGACCTGCGCGATGTGCATGGTCGTCAGCGTGTTCGAACCGAGCTACGAGCGGGTGGCCCTCCCCGGCAGCTGTCCCGCTGTCGTCGTCCCGCTCGCTGAGGGCCCGCTGATCGCGAACGACGTCACCTACGTCGCCGTCCTCTCGGGCGTCGGCTCGACGTTCCGCCCCATCCCCCACGCTGCGCCACCGGCCGACACGTTCGCCCTGTGCCGAGAGGGCCTCACCGTCGCGCAGACCCAGGCGGGCCCCGTCCTGCGCTACCCGGCCTTCGGCGGCGGCGAGGCGGAGGTCGCGCTGCCGACCCAGCGAGGGGACGACGACCGTCCTGTCGTCCCGGGAGACGGCACACGCGTTGAGCTGGTCGCGGCGCACCTGCGAGACTCGCGACACAAGCGATGACGTGAGGGGACGGGCGTGAGGTCGAGGGCGCGGTGGCCACGGCTTCCCGAGGTCCTGCTCGGCGGGCTGGCCGTGCTGGCGGGCGCGCTCTGGGCGGTTCTCGGTGTCGTCGTTCCCGAGGGCGGCGTCCTGATGATCGGGCCTCTCGACTCCGGACGGGCACGGATCATGATGGTTGCCGCTGCCGTCGCGCTGGCCCTCTGGACCGCGATCGTCGCGCTGATGCGACTCGCAGACCGGAGCGGGGACGTGGTGGCACTCCTGTGCTGGTCGGCGACAGGTCTGTGCGTACTCGGGTGGCTCGGGACCTGGGCGGTGTGCGGCCTGGACAGCGCTTTCGAACCTCGGTACCAACGACTCGACGTGCCCAACGGAGGTCCCGCCGTGGTGCTGCGACTGTACGAGCTGCAGGCCGCCGACGACGGATTTGTCGGCGTGACCGTCCTCGTCGGGGACGGTCCGGTGCTGGCCCCTCTTGACGTCCAGGCACCCGACGCGGACGCTGCGCAGGGGGTAGCGCCGGAGTGGGGGGTCGAAAGCACGCAGGCGGGCCTCGTCCTGCGTTACCCCGCGGTCGGGGGCAGGACGGTAGCCGTGCCGATCACAGCACGCTGAACAGCCTCACCGGCGGGTGAGGGTCCGCTCGACCGCGGACACGAACAGCTCGGGCAGCGGTGTGCCCCCGGCGGCCGCCATCATCACCACCACGCTCGACGGGGCGAACGAGCAGTAGAGGCCGGCCTCGAGAAACCACGGGCGGCCCTCGGGGTCCACGCGGAAGTCGAAGAGGCCGTAGTCGCGGCAGCCGAGCGCACGGAACGCGAGCGCTGCGGCCTCCTGCACCGCGGGCACGACAGGGTCGTCGTCGGCCACCATCCAGGCGTGGTCGTGGGTCTTGGCGACGAGCGCGAGGTCGTCGCCCGACCCGGCGAGCTTGTCGGCGCGGTCGCGGATCGGCTTGTGCTGCGCATCGACCGCGTACTCCTCCAACGGGAGCGCACGCAGGCCGTCGTCCGTCTCGAGCACGGCACAGCGGACCTCCCGACCCAGCGGCACGAAGCGCTCCAGGAGCACGTCGCCGACGGACGTCTCGCGCGCTGCCTCGACGACGGCGGCCCGCAGGTCGGCGCGGTCGCCGACGAGGGCGACGCCGGTGGAGTTGTCGGCGTCGACCGGCTTCACCACTACCGGCAGGCCGACCGCCTCCACCGCGTCGTCGAGGAGACGCTCGTCGACGTCCGGGTGGCCGCGCACGACCCGGCCCGGCGGCACGTCGACACCGGCGGCCGCCACCACCGCCCTCGTGCGCTCCTTGTGCGCCGCGAGCGCCATCACGTCGGCGGAGTTCCCGACGAACGGCACCCCCAGCACGTCGAGCAACGCACGGTAGGTCGTCATGCCGGCGATGCAGAACAGCTGGGGCAGCGCCACGTCGGGGGCGATCCCCCGGACCAGACCCACGGCCTCCGCCAGCTCCACCGGCTCCGCCGCCTCGATCGCCTCTCGGCTCAGGTCGGCGGGGAAGCGCCACCGACCGTCGGGCCCGACCCACACCACCACGTGGTCGTAGCCAGGCACGTCGGCGAGCGCCTCGAGACAGCCGCCGGCGTACAGCCGCGAGAGATCGGCGAAGAACTCGTCGGTGGGCGACCCGACGAGGTGCAGCACCGTGCGTCGCTCAGTCACCGGCGGCCTCCACGAGCTTGCCGATGTTGAAGTCGATGCGGATCCAGTCGCGACCCCGCACCAGGCTGCGTGCCAGCAGCACCGGGACCTGGCGGTGGTGCTCGAGCAGGAACGGCCACGGGTCGCGCACCGACCAGATGGCGTCGCGACCCTCGAGCACGACGCGCAGCGTGCTCCGCCGCGGACGCTCGCGCACCAGGAGCCGCCAGAGCTCGTGGTACAGCCAGTACGTGGGCCGGCTGCCGGGGAGCGGCTGCAACGGCTCGCCCTCGTGGTCGGGCCCGAGGTACGCGTCGGCGAGGCCGGGGTGGCCGTCGAGCATCGTGATCGCCGAGTGGGTGCGCGGGTTGCACTCGATGGCGTAGGGCGTGCCGTCGGCGGCCTCGATGAAGTCGAACGAGACCTGGCCGGTCAGGCCGAGCTCGCCGACGAACCGTTCCACCCACTCCCGCACGCGCGGCCGCTCGACCATCGCGTAGTTCACCTGGAACGCCGACGACGGGCAGCACAGGTGCACGCGCAGGCGCCCGTCGACCACCGTGCCGTGGGTGCACAGCTCCTCGCCCTCCACGAGCTCCTGCAGGATCCACGGGTTTGACGGCGAGATCGGCAGCGCGGCCACGTGCCGGCGCATCGCCTCGCGGTCCTTCGCAGTCGGGCCGAACGGGAAGGGTGTGAGGTCGAGCCGGTGCACCGGGTCGTAGGCGATGCTCTTGAGGATGAACGGCCGCGGGCGGCTCGCGAAGTCGAAGGCCATGACGTCCTCGACGTCGTGCACCTCGTGCGTCTCCGGGACGCTCAGGCCGAGGGCGGCCGCGCGGCGCGCGAACGCCGCCTTGTCGTCGAGCATCACGACCTCCTCGGGCTCGAGGTGCAGGACGCGGCAGCGGGTCTCGAGCACGGCCTTCGCGCGGGCGTCCGCGATGGCGGTCGCCGGCGCGCAGACCGGCACGTAGACGTCGACGCCCTCCTCCTCGACGACCCGCAGGAGCGCCTGCGCGTAGGCGGGATCGTCCGGCCCCGGGATCGTGCGGAACACGTCGACGCTGCGCGACGCTCGGTGCCCCGTCCAGCGGTACTTCTCGGCCTCGACCAGCACCACGCGGTGCCCCGCAGCGTGGAAGGCACGGCACAGGGCGAGGGCCTTCGTCATCTTCCCCCCGCTGACCATGACGGTCAGCGGCGGACCGGACCGGACGGCTCGCCGCTCGTCCTGCTGCCGCGCACGTCCGAGGAGCGCCGCTCCGGTCGTAGCCGCAGCCGCCACGGGCGCTGCCAGCGACAGCAGCCCGAGCGCGCCGAGTGACTTCGCCGCCGCCCGCACCTCAGCCATCGACCCTCCGCTGCAGCAGGGTGAGTCCGTCGCGCACGGGCAGGACGACCTGCACGAGCGACGGGTCGGACGCCACCCGCTCGTTGAACGCAGCGATCACCCGACCCTGCTCCTCCTCGCGCTCCGACCGGGGCGGGGCACCGTACGCGACGCCCTGCATCAGCGTGTTGTCGACGGCCACCAGAGCACCGTCGGCCAGCAGCCCGCGCTCGAGGAGCAGGTCGAGGTAGGCCGTGTAGCCCTCCTTGTCGGCGTCGATGAACACGAGGTCGAACGACTCCTCGAGCCGTTCCAGCGACGCCAGCGCCGGTCCCTCGAGCAGCTCGACCCGACCTCCGTCGTCGGAGCGGCCGAACGCCTCACGGGCCACGGCCGCGGCACGCGGGTCCGCCTCGCACGTGACCACGACGCCGTCGGCCGGCAGCGCCTCGGCCACCGCGAGCGCCGCGTAGCCGGTGAACGTGCCGATCTCCAGCACACGACGCGCGCCGCTGAGCCGCACCAGCAGCTGCAGCAGCGCCGCCTCGACGTGTCCGCTGACCATCTCCGGCTCCAGCTGGGCAGCGCCCGGCGGGTGCTCGCCCCACCGGTGCCCGGCCGTCGCGCGCGCGAGCTCGGCGAGCTGCGCCGACTCGGGCGAGGTGCTGGCCG
>NZ_JAMXRU010000108.1 GCF_024124745.1 Aeromicrobium sp. CnD17-E | reverse complement strand
GCTCACCCGCCCGCGGCTCGGCTTGAAGCCGAACACGCCGCAGCAGCTCGACGGGATGCGGATCGACCCGCCGCCGTCGCTGCCCTGCGCGAGCGGCACGAGCCCCGCGGCCACGGCGGCAGCGGCGCCACCGGACGACCCGCCCGCCGTCCGGGACGGGTCCCAGGGCGTGCGGGCCGGGCCCACGACGTCGTTGTCGGTGTACGACGACAGCCCCATCTCGGGCGTGTTGGTCTTGCCCAGGCTCACGAACCCCGCCAGCTGCACGAGCGTCACGACGTGCGCGTCGACGTCGGGCACGTGGTCGGCCATGAGCCGCGACCCGAGCGTGGTGCGCACGCCCGCGGTCGGGGTCAGGTCCTTGAACGCCGTGGGCACGCCGAGGAACGGCGGCAGGTCGCGGGCCGACGTCGAGCGTCGGCGGGCGTCGGCGGCGTGCGCGGCCTCCAGTGCGGCGTCCGCGGTGACCGTCACGAACGCGCCGAGCGTCGCGTCGTGCTGCTCGACGCGGGCGAGATGGTGCTCGACCAGCTCGACCGAGGTGGTCTCCCCGGTCGCCATCGCCTCGGCCATCGCGTGGGCGTCGAGCTCGTGCAGCGCGGTCACCGCTCCAGCGTGCCACGCTGGGCCCGTGCTGCAGTCCGTGGAGGCCCTGCTCGACCCGGTGCTCGACGCGAGCGTCCGGGAGGAGTGGGCGCGGCTCCTCGCGGCGGGGCTCCCCAGCCAGGCCCGGCACACGGGTGCCTCGAACGCCCCGCACGTCACGCTCGCCGTCGCCGAGCGGATCGGTGCCGACGCCGACGCCCGGCTCGCCGGCGCGGTGCCGGCCGACCTCCCGACCCTGCGGCTCGGTGGACTGCTCGTCCTCCCCGGACGCCCCGGCCGGTGCGTCCTGGCCCGTTCGGTCGTGGTGTCCGCCGGGCTGCTCGACCTGCACGCGTGGGTGCTCGACGTGGTCGGCGACGAGCCCGGCGTGCTCGGGCACGTGCGTCCCGACGCCTGGACGCCGCACGTCACGCTCGCGCAGCGGCTCGACGTCGGCCTGCTGCCCGCGGCGCTGTCCGCGCTGGCCGACGTCGAGCGCGAGCGCGAGGGTCGCGTCGCCGGCGTGCGTCGCTGGGACCCCGAGGCGCAGGAGACCTGGCTGCTCTGACCCGCGTGGCCCGTCAGGGACAATCGTCGACGTGGCCGTGCCGAAGGTGATCCTGTTCTACGTCTTCACCCCCGTGCCCGACCCCGACGCGATCCGTGTGTGGCAGCTGAGCCTCGCCGGATCGCTGGGGCTGCGCGGTCGGGTCATCGTGTCGTCCCACGGCATCAACGCGACCCTCGGTGGCGACCTCGACGCCCTCAAGCGCTACGTCCGGGGCCTGCGCGAGTACGCGCCGTTCCGCGGCGCCGACGTGAAGTGGTCGGCGGGGCGCGCGCTCGACGACGGCGTCACGACGGCGCTGTTCCCGCGACTCTCGGTCAAGGTGCGCGAGGAGGTCGTCACGTTCGGCGCCGCCGACGAGCTGGCCGTCGACCCGCACGGCGTGGTCGGCGGCGGCGAGCACCTCAGCCCCGAGGCGCTGCACGCGCTGGTCGAGGCGGAGGACGTCGTCTTCTTCGACGGTCGCAACCGCATCGAGTCCGAGGTCGGCCGCTTCGCCGGCGCGGTGCGTCCCGACGTCGAGACCACGCGCGAGTTCGTCGAGCTGCTCGACTCCGGCGCCTACGACGACCTGAAGGACCGGCCCGTGGTCACGTACTGCACGGGCGGCATCCGCTGCGAGGTGCTCACCCCGCTCATGCGCAGCCGCGGGTTCCGGCGCGTGTACCAGCTCGACGGCGGCATCCACCGCTACGGCGAGGCCTTCGGCGACACCGGGCTCTGGGAGGGGTCGATGTACGTCTTCGACGCCCGCACGACGGTCGAGTTCAGCCCCGACGCGAAGGTCGTGGGTCGCTGCGACACGTGCGGCACGCCGAGCCGCGACGTCGTCGACTGCGCCGACCCGGCGTGCGTGCGGCAGATGGTGCGCTGCCCTGCGTGCACGGCCGGGTCGGCCGTCTGCGGTCGCTGAGCGTCAGGCCCAGGACCAGCTGGCGAGGATCGACTGGTCGACGGCGTCGCGGTCGGCCTCCGACAGGTCCTTGTTGTGGGAGAACGTGATCACGTAGCCCTTGCCGTCGACGGCGAGCGTGTACTGCTCGACGCGGTACTCGTTGCCGTTGAGGTTGAACACCGCGGTGGAGTGCACGGCCTCCTGGCCGTCGATGGTGAGCGGGTCGCGCACCTCGACGTCCTGGGCGTCCGCGTTCTCCAGCACCTTGACGAGCGCGTCCTCGAGCTGCTTGCCCTTGACGTTGACGATCGTCGGGTCGGAGACGACGTTGACGTTGTCGGCGAAGCCGTCCTTGTCGGTCACGTCGATGGCGAGGCTCAGGGCGGCACCCGCCCCGCCCTTGTTCTCCTTCCAGCCCTCGGGCACGGAGTAGCTGAACCCGTCGGCCTCGATGCGCTCGCCGTCGGCCGGCTTCGCGGTGGGAGCGGGGGCGGACGACTCGCTGCCGTCGGCCGAGGAGCTGGCCGAGGAGGACGAGGAGCCCGAGGAGTCGGAGTCGGAGTCGTTGCCGCCGCAGGCGGTCAGGACGACGGTGGCGGTGGCGGCGACGAGGAGGGCGCGCACGGGGGCGCGGTCGAGGAGGCGCATGACGGCCAACCTAGTCGTCCGTCCAGGACCATGCTCGGTGAGGTGGTCAGCCGAGCTCGCCGCCGTCCCAGTCGGGGTTCGCGAGGTTGCGCTGCATCGCGATGTTGAGGTCGCTCACGACGAGTGCGACCTGGCGGGCCACGACGTCGCTCACCCGTCGCTGCAGGCTCTCGGTCGGCTCCGGGTGCACCTCGTCGACCCGCACCTCGAGCAGGTGACCGTCGGGCGCGGCGGCACCCTCGCGCACCACCAGCAGGTCGACGACGTCGGCCCCGCCGAGCGCCGGCCACACGGTGACCCGCAGCCCGAGCCGCGCCGCGCTCGACGTCCGCGACTGCACGACCACGCGCACCGACACGGCACCGGCCGCCGGTCGGCGGTACCCGGCAGGCGGGCTGAGCCGCAGGACCGGGTCGGTGTCGACGTCGATGGCGAACTCGTGCAGCAGGGGCCTGCCGATCTGTCGCTCCGCCGTGGTGACCAGGAGGTCGCGCAGCCGGCGCGCGCAGTCGTCCAGCTCGGCGTAGCCCAGCCCGGCGCGCCCGGCCAGCAACGGGTCGACGTCGTCGGGGCTCATGGCCGCAGTATGGCCACGACCCCGGCCGCGGTCTAGCGTGGGCCGCCATGAGCACACCGGCCACCGACCACCGGCACGTCGCCGCCGGGTTCACCGCCGTCGCCGACGGGGTGGCCGACTGGGACGCGCCCGCGCCGGTCGAGGGCTGGACCGCCCGCGACGTCGTCGTGCACCTGGTCACCTGGCTGCCGGCGTTCCTGTCCGCCGGCGGCGTCGCGCTCGGCACGGCCGACCCGCGACCGGCCGACCCCGCCGAGGCCTGGCGCGACCACGCGGACGCGGTGCAGGCGCTCCTCGACGCCCCCGACGCGGACCGATCCTTCACCCACCCGCACGTCGGCACGCACCCGCTCGACCAGGCCGTCGCGCAGTTCTACACGGCCGACGTCTTCATGCACACGTGGGACCTCGCCCGCGCCAGCGGCCAGGACGTCCAGCTCGACCCCGACCGCTGCGCCGCGATGCTCGCCGGCATGCAGCCGATCGAGGACCTGCTGCGTGGCTCCGGCCAGTACGGCCCGGCCGTTCCCGTGCCCGACGACGCGTCCGTGCAGGACCGGTTCGTCGGATTCATAGGACGCGACCCCGCCTGGGCCCCTCGCGCCTGAGGGTGGATTCCCGTCGGTGGGCGGGTGCACGATGAGTGCAGCGAGACCCCGGGAGGCCCCGTGCACACCACGAACAACCACGACACCTTCACGTCGGTGGCGCCCGACTGCCCCGCGACGTCGGCGGAGGTGCCCCCCGAGCGGGCCACGCCGAGCGTCGCGCGGCTGCAGTACGACCTCCTGGCCGACGCGCCCTACCGGTACACGTCCGACGACGTCGTCTACCTCTCCCAGGGCGAGCGTCGCGGCATCGACCGCGACACCTTCTTCTCCAAGGGCCAGCCGTGCCTGCGCGCCTCGCCCCTCGTCAAGCGGTACGGCTGGGGCGTCCACCACGACGCCCAGGGCCGGGTCGCCCTCGTGCCCGTGGAGTCGGCGGAGTACGCCGCGCTGCGCGCCGACCCCGCCCTCCAGCAGCGCGAGGGCATGCGGTCGTCGCGGGCCTGACGTGCCGCCCGCCGGTCGTCCCGACGTGCAACCTTGCCGCGCAGGAGTTGACTGGTACCCATGACCACGACGCACACCACGCTCGGCACCACCGCGCCGCTCGACGTCTCGCCGCTGGGGCTCGGCTGCATGGGCATGAGCGAGTTCTACGGCACCCGCGACGAGTCCGAGGCCACGCGCACCATCCACCGCGCGCTCGACCTCGGCGTCACCTTCCTCGACACGGCCGACATGTACGGCCCCTTCACCAACGAGCAGCTCGTCGGCTCGGCGATCGCCTCCAGCAGCCAGGGTCGCGACGCCGTGCAGCTGGCCACCAAGTTCGGCAACGAGCGGCTGCCCGACGGCACCCGCCTCGGCGTCAACGGCAAGCCCGAGTACGTGCGCTCCGCGTGCGACGCGTCGCTGCAGCGTCTCGGCGTCGACCACATCGACCTCTACTACCAGCACCGCGTCGACAAGACCGTCCCCATCGAGGAGACCGTCGGCGCGATGGCCGAGCTCGTGCAGGCCGGCAAGGTGCGTCACCTCGGCCTCTCGGAGGCCTCCGCCGAGACCATCCGGCGCGCGCACGCGGTCCACCCGATCACCGCGCTGCAGACCGAGTACTCCCTCTTCACGCGTCACCTCGAGGACGAGATCTGGGGCGTCCTCAGCGAGCTCGGCATCGGTCTCGTGCCCTACTCGCCGCTCGGTCGAGGTCTGCTGACCGGCGCCATCACCGCCGAGACCGACCTCGAGGAGTCCGACTCCCGGACCACCGCCTACTTCCCGCGCTTCCAGGGCGAGGCGCTGCAGTCGAACCTGCAGCTGGTCGCCAAGGTGCGCGAGATCGCCGAACGGCTCGGCTGCACGTCCGGCCAGCTCGCGCTCGCCTGGGTGCTCAGCCGCTCCGGCCGCGACGGCGTTGGCGTCGCGCCGATCCCCGGCACCAAGCGGGTGGCCTACCTCGAGGAGAACCACGGCGCCCTGGAGGTCGAGCTGACGTCCGACGTCGTCGAGGACCTCGAGACGGCCGTGCCCCGCGACGCCGTCCGCGGCGACCGCTACGGCGACCTGTCGAGCATCGATGCCTGAGGACACCATGTCTGGACCGACGCCACGCCCGACCATCGACACCGTCGGCGCCCTGCGCGCCAGCGGCCACGTGCACAAACCGTTGCGCACCGAGATCCGCGACAACCTGCTCGCCGCGCTCGCGGAAGGCCGCGACCCGTGGCCCGGGCTGCACGGCTTCGAGGACACCGTGGTCCCGCAGCTCGAGCGCGCGCTCATCGCCGGCCACGACGTCGTGCTCCTCGGCGAGCGCGGCCAGGGCAAGACCCGCCTGCTGCGCACCATGGTGGGACTGCTCGACGAGTGGACCCCGGTCATCGACGGCTCCGAGCTCGGCGAGCACCCGTACGCTCCGATCACCGTGGCCAGCATCCGGCGCGCCGAGGAGCTCGGCGACGACCTGCCGGTCCGGTGGCGCCACCGCGACGAGCGCTACGCCGAGAAGCTGGCCACGCCCGACACGAGCGTCGCCGACCTCATCGGCGACGTCGACCCGATGAAGGTGGCCGAGGGACGCAGCCTCGGCGACCCCGAGACGATCCACTTCGGGCTCATCCCGCGCAGCCACGGCGGCATCGTCGCCATCAACGAGCTGCCCGACCTCGCCGAGCGCATCCAGGTCGCGATGCTCAACGTGATGGAGGAGCGCGACATCCAGATCCGCGGGTACGTGCTGCGGCTCCCGCTCGACGTGCTCGTCGTCGCCAGCGCCAACCCCGAGGACTACACCAACCGCGGACGCATCATCACGCCGCTGAAGGACCGGTTCGGCGCCGAGATCCGCACCCACTACCCGACGCAGCTCGTCGACGAGATCGCCGTCATCCGCCAGGAGGCCGACCTCGTCGCGACGGTGCCCGACCAGCTGATCGAGGTCCTCGCCCGCTTCACGCGTGCGCTGCGCGAGTCGTCGGCGGTCGACCAGCGGTCGGGCGTCAGCGCGCGCTTCGCGATCGCCGGTGCCGAGACCATCGCCGCCGCCGCGCTGCACCGGGCCACCCGCCAGGGCGAGCCCCACGCCGTCGCGCGGCCGGTCGACCTCGAGACCGCCGTCGACGTGCTGGGCGGCAAGATCGAGTTCGAGTCCGGCGAGGAGGGCCGCGAGGACCTCGTCCTCGACCACCTGCTGCGCACCGCCACCGCCGAGACGGTGCGCGGGCTGTTCACGGGCATCGACTTCGGGGTGCTGGTGGAGGCGCTCGAGGGCGGGTCCCTCGTGGCCACCGGCGAGCAGGTCAGCGCGCGCGACTTCCTCGCCGGGCTCCCCCAGCTCGGCGAGTCCGACGTCTACGACCAGGTGTGCGAGCGGGTCGGCGCGGGCATCGAGGGCGGGGTCGACGACGGCGAGCGGGCCAGTGCCGTCGAGCTGGCCCTCGAGGGCCTGTTCCTGGCCCGGCGGATCAGCAAGGACTCCGCCGGCGGCGAGACGGTCTACGGGTGAGCTCGTGAGTCGCCAGAACCGTCGCCTGAGCCGTGCCTCCCGGTACGGCGCGTACGTCGACGGGCCGGACCCGCTGGCCCCGCCCGTCGACGTGCGGGAGGCGCTCGACGCCATCGGCGAGGACGTCATGGCCGGCTACTCGCCCGACCACGCGCTGCAGGAGTTCCTGCGGCGTGGCGGTGCCGACCAGCGCGGTCTCGACGACCTCGCCCGACGGGTGGCCGAGAGGCGTCGCGAGCTGGTCGGTCAGCACGCCCTCGACGGCACGCTGCGCGAGGTGCGCGAGCTGCTCGACCGCGCGCTCCTCGAGGAGCGCAAGCAGCTCGCCCGCGACGTCGAGCTCGATGACGGCGACCGCGCCCTCGCCGAGCTGACCCTCGACAACGTGTCCCCGTCGCCCGCCGCCGCCGTGCGCGACCTGAACGGTTACCACTGGCAGTCCTCGCAGGCACGCGAGGACTTCGAGCGCATCAAGGACCTGCTCGGTCGCGAGATGCTCGACCAACGCTTCGCGGGCATGAAGGACGCGCTCGAGAACGCCACCGACGCCGACCGCGCGGCCGTCAACGAGATGCTCGACGACCTCAACGGGCTGCTCGAGAAGCGCCAGCAGGGCGTCGACACGCAGACCGACTTCGACGACTTCATGGCCAAGCACGGCCAGCACTTCCCCGAGCGTCCGGAGAACCTCGACGAGCTGCTCGACGCCCTGGCGCAGCGGTCGGCCGCGGCGCAGCGGATGATGAACTCGATGACGCCCGAGCAGCGTCGCGAGCTGATGCAGCTGTCGAACCAGGCGTTCGGCTCGCCGCAGCTCACCGAGGCGCTCGACCGGCTCGACGGCCACCTGCAGGCGCTGCGGCCCGGCGAGGACTGGGGCGGCTCGACGCCCATGGACGGCGACCAGGGCCTCGGGCTCGGCGACGGTACGGGCGTGTTCCAGGACCTCGCCGACCTCGACGCGCTCGCCGAGCAGCTCGCCCAGTCGCACCGGGGTTCCACGCTCGACGACGTCGACCTCGAGGCGTTGTCGCGCCAGCTCGGCGACGAGGCCGGCGTCGACCTGCGCACCCTGAAGGAGCTCGAGAAGGCCCTGCGCGACTCCGGCGTCATGGAGCGCGGTACCGACGGTCGGCTGCGCCTGACGCCCAAGGCGATGCGACAGCTCGGCAAGGCGCTGCTGCGCGACGTGGCCAGCGCCATCTCCGGCCGTCGCGGCCAGCGCGAGACGCGCGCGTCGGGCGCCGCGGGGGAGCGGTCCGGCGGCACCCGCGCCTGGGAGTTCGGCGACACGGAGCCGTGGGACGTCACCCGCACGGTCACCAACGCCGTCGTCCGCGCGGTCGGCGAGGGCGGGTCGCCCGCGTCGATGGCCCGCGACGGCGTGCGGCTGCAGATCGGCGACGTCGAGGTGCAGGAGACGGAGGAGCGCACCCAGGCGTGCGTGGCGCTGCTCGTCGACACGTCGTTCTCCATGGCGATGGACGGCCGGTGGGTGCCGATGAAGCGCACCGCCCTCGCGCTGCACACGCTCGTCAGCACCCGCTTCCGCGGCGACGCGCTCGAGCTGATCGCCTTCGGCCGGCACGCCGAGACGATGGAGATCGAACAGCTCACCGCGCTCGACGCCCAGTACGCCAAGGGCACCAACCTGCACCATGCGCTGCTGCTCGCCAACCGGCACTTCCGCAAGCACCCCAACGCCCAGCCGGTGCTGCTCATCGTCACCGACGGCGAGCCGACGTCGCACCTGGAGTCCTCGGGCGAGGTGTACTTCAGCTACCCGCCCCACCCCGTGACCATCGCGCTGTCGGTGCGCGAGCTGGAGGCGTCGATGCGCCTCGGCGCCCGCACGACGTTCTTCCGCCTGGGCGACGACCCGGGGCTCGCCCGCTTCATCGACCAGATGGCACGCCAGGTCGACGGCTCGGTGGTCGCGCCGGAGCTCGACGACCTCGGCGTCGCCGTCGTCGAGTCCTACCTGGGCACCCGCCGCGGTGGCGGCAGCGGCCTCGGAGACGACGGCGGCTGGTCCTCCCGCGGCTGGTGGGCCGGCTGACCCGCCCTGACCGCCCCCTCCCCGCCCCCTCCCCGCTGAGTGTGACGTTTGCGGCCCGAAAACCCCGGGACAGGGCCCGAAACGTCACGCTCAGGGGGTCGGGGGCTCACTCAGTCGAGGACGAGACCCTCGGCAGGAGCGACCTTCGCGGCCCGGTGGGCGGGCACGACGCAGGCCAGCAGCCCGGCCAGGGCGGCGATGCCGACCACGGCGGCCAGCTCGCCCCACGGCGTCACGAGCGGGACGTCCTGCACCGCGGCCGTCACGACCGAGACGGTGCCGACCCACCCGAACGCGACGCCCACCACGGTGCCGAGCACGGCAGCCACCAGCGCGAGCAGCAGTCCCTCGGCCGCGAGCATGCGACGCAGCTCCCCGCGGGTGAGGCCGAGCGCCCGCAGCAGCGCGTGCTCCCGACCGCGCTCGAGCACGGAGAGCCCCACCGTGTTCGCGATGCCGACGAGCGCGATCGCCACCGAGATCCCCAGCAGCCCGAGCACCGCCCAGGTGAGCACGTCGAGCTGCTTCTCGATCGACGCGCGGCTGTCCAGCGTGCTCGAGACGCCCAGGTCGAGCTCCCGCGCCACCGCACCGACCTCGCCCGCGAGGCGCACCCTGTCGGCGTCGTCGTCGGCGCGGACCCACACGGCCTGCGGCGTCGCGCCACCCCCGAGGGCCTCGACGACCCCCGGTCCGGCCACCACGGCCGAGCCCCACTCGCTCCCGACGACCCGCGTGGCCACCTCGACGCTGCGTCCGTCGCGGGTGAGCCGCAGCCGCTCGGGGACCCCGTCGGCCATCGTCGTCGCGACCGCGCCAGGGATGAACAGCGTGCGGCGTGGCGCCTCGACGGTGGACGGGTCGCGGGTCAGCTCCCGCGCTGCGCCGCCCGGGACCAGCACCGGCACGACGCCCGCGCCCGGCAGCTCGGCTCGCACCCCAGGCACGAGGCTCGCCCGGTCGACGCCGTCGAGCCGGTCGACCCGGTCGAGCGCGTCGTCGGGCAGGGCCGAGGAGCCGGTGAGCGCGACGTCGACGGGGTACTGCACCTTCAGCTCGTCGTCGAGGGCGCCGCGAGCGCTCGCCATGCCGGTCAGCACGGCCGTCGCGAGCGTGACGCCGACGAGCAGCGACGCCGTGGTCGCGGCACTGCGGCGCGGGTT
>NZ_JAMXRU010000107.1 GCF_024124745.1 Aeromicrobium sp. CnD17-E | reverse complement strand
GCCGGCCGCGTCGGCGAGCCGCACGGCCGTCACCACGTGGTCCGGAGGCAGACCGTCGACCGGTCCGGCCGCCAGGAGGCGGACGTCGGTGAAGGCCTCGCCCCGACGCATCGGCCCGCCGACCCGCCGGCCGACGAGGTCGTCGGACGACAGCAGGTGCTGGGGCGCCGCCGCGGCCGGCAGCAGCGAGGAGGTGACGTCGCCGGCGGAGAGCACCGTGCCGCTGGCGAGGTCGCGGGCGGCGACGGCCACCTCCACCTGGTCGGGGGGACGTCGCACCGACGCGAGGGCCAGCAGCACCGCGAGAGCCGTGCACAGGGCCGCGAGCAGACGACGGTGCTCGAGCAGGGCGGAGCGCAGACGGTCCATCCGCCCACGCTAGGCAGCGCGCCGGGCCTCGTTCCAGCGCGTCTCCACAGGGGAGCCGCTCAGGCGGCCGAGCCGCCCGTGGACGACGAGCCGCTGCTCGAGGCCGACGTGCCGGACGACGACCCGCCCGACGACGAGGAGGTCGACGACGTCGTGCCCGACGACGAGGAGCTCGAGGAGGACGAGCTCGAGGTGTCCGACGACGTGCTCGTGCTGCGGCTGTCGGTGCGGTAGAAGCCCGACCCCTTGAACACGACGCCCACCGCGTTGAACACCTTGCGGAGCCGGCCCTGGCACGCGGGGCACTCGGTCAGCGCATCGTCGGTGAACGACTGGTGCACCTCGAGCGCGTTGCCGCACTCGGTGCACTGGTACTGGTAGGTCGGCACGGTCTTCTCTCCTGGATGTCACCGGTCGGCGGGTGCCGCTCCGGCACGAGGTCTCCGACGTCAAAGGGTACAGTTCCCTGCATCGTGACCGACCCTGACTCATCCGGGACCCCGTGATGACCGAGCTCCTCCTGCTGGGACTCTCGTTCCTCCTCATGCTCGCGTGCGGCGTCTTCGTGGCGGCCGAGTTCTCGTTCGTGACGGTCGACCGCGCGACGGTCGAGCGCGACGCCGAGCGCGGCGACGCGGGCGCGGCCGGCACCCTCAAGGCGCTGCGCAGCCTGTCGACCCAGCTCAGCGGGGCGCAGCTCGGCATCACCATCACCAACCTGGCGATCGGGTTCCTCGCCGAGCCCGCCATCGGGCGCCTCGCGCGAGGCCCGCTGGAGGACCTCGGCGTCACCGGCGGGGCGCAGAGCGCCGTCGCGTACGGCCTGGCGCTCTTCCTCAGCACCGTCGTCACCATGCTCGTCGGCGAGCTCATCCCGAAGAACCTGGCTCTCGCCCTGCCGCAGCGCGTCGCCGCCGTCGCCCAGCTGCCGCAGCGGGTGTTCACCCGGGTGATGGCCTGGCCGATCCGGTTCCTCAACGGCACGGCCAACCGCACCCTGCAGCGCATGGGCGTCGAGCCGCAGGAGGAGCTGCGCTCGGCCCGCTCGCCGGTGGAGCTGCGCTCGCTCGTGCTGCGCTCCGCCCGCGAGGGGGCCATCGACGACGAGACGGCCGACCTGGTGGCGCGCAGCATCGCCTTCGGCGACCGCACCGCCGCCGACGTCCGCACGCCCCGGGTCCGCGTGCACTTCCTCGACGTCCGCGACACCGCGCTCGACGTCATCGAGGCGGCCCGCCAGACCGGCCACTCCCGGTTCCCCGTCACGGGCCGGTCGCCGGACGACGTCGTGGGCATCGTGCACGTGAAGCAGGCGGTCGCGGTCGATCCCGACCGACGTCGCGGCGTCCGTCTCGGCGACCTGGCCGGTCCCGTCACCACCGTGCCCGACAGCCTCGAGCTCGACCCCCTGCTGGCGCTGCTGCGCGAGCAGGGGATGCAGATGGCGGTCGTCGTCGACGAGTTCGGCGGGACCGACGGCATCGTCACCCTCGAGGACCTCGTCGAGGAGATCGTCGGCGAGGTGCTCGACGAGCACGACCGCGTCGCGAGCCGCAGCCGCCACCGTCCCGACGGTGCCTGGTCGCTCTCGGGGCTCCTGCGGCCCGACGAGGTGCTCGAGCAGACCGGCGTGGCCCTGCCCGAGAGCGAGGACTACGAGACGATCGCCGGCCTGCTGCACGCCGAGCTGGGTCGTCTCGGCGTGCGCGGCGACGTCGTCCACCTGCAGGTCGATCCCACGCCGGACGACGAGGACGACGACCCCGAGCCGCTGCAGGTCTCGCTCACCGTCGAGCGGATGGAGGGTCGCCGGATCGACCGCGTGACCCTGGCCGTGAAGGCCCCCGAGGGTGCTGAAGACGGGGCCGACCCGAGCGGGGCGCGCCCGAGCGGGGCCGACCCGACGCGGGACGGTGACGTCCGTGGGTGACTGGATCGGCGTCGGGCTGACGTTCGTGCTGCTCGCCCTCAACGCCCTGTTCGTCGCTGCGGAGTTCGCGCTCATCTCGGCCCGACGGACCCAGCTCGAGCCTCTCGCGCAGGCCGGGTCGCGCACGGCCCGGCTGGCGCTCAAGGCGGTCGAGAACGTCACGCTCGCGATGGCGGCTGCCCAGCTCGGCATCACGATCTGCTCGCTCGGCCTCGGTGCCATCAGCGAGCCCGCGCTCGCGCACCTGATGGAGCCGGCGTTCGAGCTCGCCCACGTGCCCGAGAGCCTCGTGCACCCGATCTCGTTCGTGATCGCGCTGTCGGTGGTCGTCTTCCTGCACGTCGTGTTCGGCGAGATGGTGCCCAAGAACCTCGCGCTCGTGCAGCCCGACCGCGCCGCGCTCGTGCTGGGTCCGTTCATGCTGCTCGTCATCGCCGTGCTGCGGCCGCTCGTCGTCGTGCTCAACGGCATCGCCAACCTCGCGGTCCGCCTGCTCGGCGTGCAGCCGGTGGAGGAGGTCGCCTCGACCTACTCCCACGACGAGGTCGCGGGCCTCGTCGACGAGTCGCGTCGCGAGGGTCTGCTCGACGACGACGAGTACGGACTCGTGCAGGGTGCCCTGGAGTTCCACGACGGACGGGTCGAGCAGGTGCTGCTGCCGCGCGACGGACTCGTGACCGTCGCGCCGGAGGCGACGCCGGCCGACGTCGAGCGGGCGTGCGCCGACACCGGCTTCTCGCGCTTCCCCGTCGTCGACGCCGACGGCGACCTCGCCGGCTACCTGCACATCAAGGACGTGCTCGAGACCGACGACGTCGCGCGCCGCGCGCCCATCGCCGACAAGTGGCTGCGGCCGCTGTCGACCGTCGGGGCAGGGTCGGGGCTCTACGAGGCGCTGCGGGTCATGCAGGCCAAGGGCTCCCACATGGCGCGGGTGGCCGACGGGTCCGGGCAGGTGCTCGGCGTGATCATGCTCGAGGACGTGCTGGAGGAGCTCGTGGGCGAGATCCGCGACGCGGAGCGGCTCGGGAGCTAGACCGGCGCCTCGGGCACGCGGAACACGCCGTTCTCGGTGACGACCACGTCGACCGGCAGGTCGTGCGGCTCGTGCGGCACCTCGGCCAGGAGCTCCTCGGCGTGCACGACGGCCACCAGCAGCGGCCGACGCCGCTGGGGGAGGCCGGCCAGGGCGCGGTCGTAGTAGCCGGCACCCCGGCCCAGCCGACGGCCGGCGTGGTCGACGGCCAGCGCGGGCAGCACGACGACGTCGACGGTGCCGAGCGCGTCGTCGGGGAGCGTCGCGCCCACCGGCTCCTCGACGCCGAGCCGCGAGCGGGTGGTCGGGACCGCAGGGTCGTGCGACGCCCAGGCCAGGGAGCCGTCGCTCCGGCTGACCGGCACGAGGACCTCCACGCCGCGCTCGAGCAGGCCCGCGAGCAGCGCCTCCGTGCCGGGCTCGCCGGGCATCGAGCGGTACGCGGCGACGCGACGGGCGCGGACCACCGACGGCAGCGCGAGGAGGTGGGCGGCGACCGCGTCGTCGACGGCGCGACGCTGCTCGGGGTCGCGACGACGGCGGGCGTCCAGCAGTCGCGGACGCACCGCCCGCTTCTGCTCGGCGGCCGCCTCGTTCCGCTGACGCGCGCCCGGACGGTCCATACGTCTAGCCTAGGCGCGTGGACGGACTCGAGCTCGCACGGAGCACCATGGAACGCGCCGGCGTGGCGGCACCCGCGATCGAGGTCTTCAGCGACTTCTACCGTCAGCTCGAGGGCGGTGCCACCGGCCTCGTCCGCGAGGCCGACGTCGACCCGCTGGTCGACGTGGACCGCGCCGCCGACGTCACCTTCGACCTCGACGCGCAGCGCGAGGCCGCCGCGGTGACGGCCGTCGTCAAGCTCAACGGCGGGCTCGGGACGTCGATGGGCATGGACCGGGCCAAGAGCCTGCTCCCCGTCCGCTCCGACCTCACCTTCCTCGACATCATCGCCCGCCAGGTGCTCCAGGTCCGGCGCGACCTCGACGTGACGCTGCCGCTGCTGTTCATGCACAGCTTCCGCACGCAGGACGACTCGCTGGCACGGCTGCGGCAGCACGAGGGCCTCGAGGTCGAGGGCCTGCCGCTCGACTTCCTGCAGAACCGCGAGCCGAAGCTGCGCGCGGACGACCTCACCCCCGTGCAGTGGCCCGCCGACCCGGCGCTCGAGTGGTGCCCGCCCGGGCACGGCGACCTCTACACGGCGCTGCTCGTCTCGGGCGTGCTGGAGCAGCTCGTGGCCGCCGGCTACCGGTACGCCACCGTCTCGAACGCCGACAACCTCGGCGCGGCGCCCGACCCGTCGATGATGGCGTGGTTCGCCTCGACCGGGGCGCCGTACGCCGCCGAGGTCTGCCGGCGCACGCCCGCCGACGTCAAGGGCGGCCACCTCGTCGTCCGCCGCGCCGACGGTCGCCTGGTGCTGCGCGAGACCGCACAGACGGCCGACGAGGACGCGGCGCTCGCCGCCGACGCGGACCGGCACCCGTTCTTCCACACGAACAACCTGTGGTTCGACCTGCCTCGGCTGCTCGACACGCTCACCGAGCGCAACGGCGTGCTCGGCCTGCCCCTCATCCGCAACGAGAAGACCGTCGACCCCACCGACAAGACGTCGCCGAAGGTCGTGCAGATCGAGTCGGCCATGGGTGCCGCCGTGGAGGTCTTCGACGGCGCCACCGCCATCGAGGTCGAGCGCTCGCGCTTCCTGCCCGTCAAGACGACCAACGACCTGCTGCTGCTCCGCTCGGACGTGTTCGGCCTGGGCGACGACAGCCGGCTGCGCGCCACCGTCGACCCGCGGCCGCTCGTCGACCTCGACCGCCGCTTCTACACGACCATCGCCGACTTCGACGCCCGCATCCCGCACGCGCCCTCGCTCGCCGGGGCGTCGTCGCTGACGGTGCGCGGCGACTGGCACTTCGGGCGCGACGTGGTGGTCACCGGCGACGCGACCCTGGACGACGACGGCACGGCACGCAGCGTCCCGCAGGGTGCCCGGTTAGGCTGACGCCCATGTCTTCCGACGCAGGGAACGAGGCCGCTCCGCCCTCCGGCGACGCTGCTCCACCCCGGGGACCGCGTCCGCGCGTGCGTCCGGAGAGCGTGCCCGACGGCTTCCTCACCGTCGAGGACCACCTGGAGAAGATCCTGCGCGGCATCGGCCCGCTCGAGCCGTACGACCAGCCGGTCGTGGAGTCGCTCGGCCTGCCGCTGCACGCCGACGTGCACGCCCCGATCTCCCTGCCCCGCTTCGACAACTCCGCCATGGACGGGTACGCCGTCCGCGCCGAGGACCTCGCCCAGGCCACGTCGGCCACGCCCGTCGAGCTGCCGGTCGTGGCCGACATCTACGCGGGGTCGAGCCGGCCGTTCGCGATCTCGCCGGGCACCGCCGTCAAGATCATGACGGGTGCGCCGGTCCCGCGCGGCGCGGACGCCGTCGTGCCGTTCGAGGCCACCGACCGCGGCAACGCGCGGGTGCGGTTCACCGAGGCGGTGCGCGAGGGCCAGCACGTCCGTCGGGCCGGCAGCGACGTCGGCCAGGGCGACCTCGTCCTCCCTGCCGGCACCGTCGTCGGCCCGCGGGAGGCAGGGCTGCTGGCCTCGCTCGGCCTGGGTCGGGTCGCCGCCCGACCGCGACCGCGCGTCGTGGTGCTGTCCACCGGCAACGAGCTCCGCGAGCCGGGCGCCCACCTCGACTTCGACTCCATCTACGACGGCAACAGCTACATGCTCGCCGCCGCCGTGCGGGCGGCCGGGGCGATCGCGTACCGCGTGGGCGCCATCGGCGACGACCCGCGCACCTTCCGACGCACGCTGTCCGAGCAGCTCGTCCGCGCCGACCTCGTCGTGACGAGCGGCGGCATCAGCGAGGGCGAGAAGGACGTCGTCAAGGAGACGCTGTCGGCGCTCGGCACGGTCGCCTTCCCGAAGGTCGCCATGCAGCCGGGCAAGCCGCAGGGCTTCGGCACGATCTTCGACGAGCAGACCCCGATCATCACGCTGCCCGGCAACCCGGTCTCGGCCTACGTGTCCTTCGAGGTGTTCGTGCTCCCGGCCATCCGCCGGCTCATGGGCCTCACGCCGTACCGCCGGCCCATGGTGCACGCCGTGCTCACCCAAGACATCGCCTCCATCCCCGGGCGTCGCCAGTACGTTCGCGGCGTCTTCGAGGTCACCCACCGCGGCGCCAAGGTGACCCCCCTCGGGGGCCACGGGTCGCACCTGCTCGGGTCCCTCGCCCAGGCGAACGCCCTGATCGTCGTGGGCGAGGACGAGACCGCCCTGAACCTGGGCGACACCGTCCGCACCCTCGTCCTCGACAGGCCGTTCTGACGTGACCGGTCCCGAGCCGTCCGCCCCGCGGCTGACGCACGTCGACGAGACCGGCGCGGCCCGGATGGTCGACGTCGGCGCCAAGGACGTCAGCCGCCGCACGGCGACCGCGCGCGGTCGCGTCGAGGTGTCCGCCGAGGTCGTGGCGCTCCTGCGCGGCGAGGGCGTGCCGAAGGGCGACGCCCTCGGCGTCGCACGGGTCGCCGGGATCATGGGCGCGAAGCGCACGCCCGACCTCGTCCCGCTCTGCCACCCGATCGCGATCAGCGGCGTCGAGGTCGACCTCCACGTCGCCGACGACGCCGTCGAGATCACGGCCAGCGTCCGCACCACCGACCGCACGGGCGTCGAGATGGAGGCGCTCACGTCGGTCACCGTTGCCGCCCTGACGGTCGTCGACATGGTCAAGGCCGTCGACAAGCGGGCGCGCATCACCGACGTCGAGGTCGTCGCCAAGGCCGGCGGACGCAGCGGCGACTGGGACGTCCGATGAGCGGCGCCACCGGCGGCCGACGCGGCGCCGTCGTCGTCGCGTCCAACCGCGCGGCCGCGGGCGTCTACGAGGACACGACCGGACCGCTGCTCGTCGACGCGCTCCGTTCCTGGGGCTTCGAGACCGGCGACGCGGCCGTCGTGCCCGACGGCGACCCGGTCGGGCACGCCGTCGCCGACGCCGTGGCGTCGGGTGTGGCGGTCGTGCTGACCACCGGCGGCACCGGCATCAGCCCCACCGACCGGACGCCCGAGGTGACCCGGCCGCTGCTCGACCGCGAGCTGCCCGGCCTGGCCGAGGCGCTGCGTGCCGCGGGGGTCGCCAAGGGCGTCCCGACCGCCGTCCTTTCGCGAGGTCTGGCCGGCGTCGCTCGGAGCACCCTCGTCGTCAACCTGCCCGGCTCCCGCGGGGGCGTGAAGGACGCCATCCAGGTGCTCGCCGACGTCGTCCCGCACGCCGTCGACCAGCTGGCCGGCGGAGACCACGCCGGCCCGGACCACCCGGGACCACAGGCGTCGGCATGAAGGGCTGGCCCGTCGAGCTCACGCACGGCGACGTCGGGGTGCGGCCCTTGCGGCGCTCCGACGCCCGCGCCTGGGCACGGCTGCGCCGGGCCGACGTCGCGTGGCTGTCGCCGTGGGAGGCCACGCTGCCGCCCGGCGGGGGAGCGGCCCCGCTGTCGTACCGCGCCATGATCGTGACGCAGCGGCGTCGCGCGCGCCAGGGTCGGGCGATGCCCTTCGTCGTCACCTGGCGTGGCGAGATGGTCGGCCAGGTCACCGTCAACGGCATCTCCTGGGGCTCTGCCCGGTGGGCCAGCATCGGCTACTGGATCGCACGACGTCATGCCGGCCGCGGGATCACGCCCGTCGCCGTCGCCCTCGTCGTCGACCACCTGCTCGACACCGTCGGCCTGCACCGGGTCGAGATCTCCATCCGGCCGGAGAACGAGGCCAGCCTGCGCGTCGTGCAGAAGCTCGGCCTCGACGAGGTCGGGCTGGCGCGCGGATACCTGCACATCGACGGCGCCTGGCGCGACCACCGGGTCTTCCAGGTGCTCGCCGACGACCGTCCGGGCCGGCTGCTGGAGCGCGTGACCCGCGACGACGAGGCCCGACGTCGGTCGCCGTCGTGAGTCACGCCTGCCACATCCGTCACAAACTTCACGCGACACACGACTGACCTGCGGAGATTCCCCCGACGGGCGACCTACGGTTGATCCGTGGGTGCCAATGGACTGATCGTCGCGTTCGTCGTCGCCGTGTGGGCGGCGTACTTCGTGCCGCTCGTCCTGCGTCGGTACGACGAGGCGAGCTCCTCGGAGTCCCTGGAGTCGCTCAGCCCGTTGAGCCGCGTCATCTCCCGTCGCGGCCACGGCGAGCCGACCGAGGACGCCACCGACGAGGTGCCCCTCTCGGCGCCGGTCGACACTCCCACGACCGCCGCCGAGCCGACCCCGAAGGCCCCCACCGTGACCGAGACCCCGACCGCCCGCCGTGACGCGCCGACCCGCCGTGCCGCGGTCGTCGCCGCCCGTCGCCGCCGTCGCACGCTGCTGACCCTGCTGACCGCGCTCGCCGTGGTGGGTGGGCTCGCCGGCTTCTCCGTCGTCTCACCGGTCTGGGTAGCCGCACCGGTCGCCCTGGTGGTGGCCTGGCTCGTCGCCTGCCGTGTGCAGGTCAGGGCCGAGCGTGGCATCAGCCGTCCGGCGACGGAGCGTCGTCCGCTCTCCTCCCGACTGCCGTCCGTCAAGCTCCCGGCGCGTGACACCGCTGCCGAGCGAGCCTCGCGCCGAGCCGTGCCGCGCACGCCCGACGAGGAGCACACCGTCGTCGTCTCGCACCAGTTCGAGGACGTCGAGCCCGACCGCAAGCACGTCATGGAGCGGGCGGAGCTGCCGTTCGACGCGCTCGAGGAGAAGCTGCAGATCGCCGTGCCGTCGGTCAGCACCGCCGGGACCGCCCTCTGGGACCCGCTGCCGGTCACGTTGCCCACCTACGTCACCAAGCCGCGCGTCGGCCGCACCGTCCGCACCATCGACTTCGACGCGCCGGGTGCCTGGACGTCCGGACACGTCGAGGGCGAGGACGTGGAGCTGCCGGGTCGCGCACGGTCCGCGCAGGCGGCTCCCGAGACGTCGCGTCGCGCGTCGGGGGAGTAGCCCTCGGAGCCGTCCGGACCCCCTGCGGGACGAGACGGCACGGGTGCTAACCTGATCCAGACCTGGGGCATTGGCGCAGTTGGTAGCGCGCTTCGTTCGCATCGAAGAGGTCAGGAGTTCGAATCTCCTATGCTCCACCCGCACCACGAAGAGCCTCCCAGCACGGCTGGGGGGCTCTTCGTCGTCTCCGGGGCCACAGATCGCGAGCGCTCCTCGGCCGCAGGCCGGGTGGGGTCGCGCCGTCCTGCCCGGTGTCGCTGACCCTCGGAACGACACGTGGCGCGTGCGACCGTGCCGGGCCCGCGCGGCTCCGCCGGGCCCTGAGGCGTGCATACTGCGACAGCACGATGCCGTCGTTCCAGGGTTTTCTGGACCTCCACGACCGTGCCGGAGGCGCAAGGAGGGGGGTGGTTTGACGGCCCTAGGAGGGGGTGTGTAATGTTCTTCTTGTTGCACCGCACGGCGGGGCGCAAGGCCAGAAGGCCGGGTGTCCGGTGGGTGTGACCCGCTTGAACCGAAACGATCAATGCCAGGTTCGTCTGGAGACTGATCGCTGACAACGGCGAGCGAGGACTGGAAGAATGCGAGCTTGTCTCGCCCGATCCAGTCAAGTAGGTTTGACCAGCCCCTGGTGGGTGGGCCCTGATGTGGGTCTGTCTGGTGGGTGTGCGTCTGATGTTTGAGAACTCAACAGTGTGCTAAAAGTCGACGAGAAGTAATCAGTTTTACCCCCGTCGGCAGGCATG
>NZ_JAMXRU010000106.1 GCF_024124745.1 Aeromicrobium sp. CnD17-E | reverse complement strand
CGAGGACGTCGCGGTGGTGGGGCCGGGCTGCCTGCGCCGCCGCACCCGCCGCGGGGTCGACCGCGACGTCGGGGGCGGGCACGTCGAGCTGCGTCATGCGATCTCCTGAAACATGAGGGTTTCCTCAACCTTACCCCAAAGCCGAGGGATTCCTCATCTTCTGTGACTCACCTCGCGCGTCGCCGCCGCGCTGCGACCGGCGACGCCCGAGGGCCGGGTCGGGCCCTGGCCGCGGCGAGCGCCGTGCGCTACCGTGAGCCCAGACCTAAGCAAGCGCTTACCTCAGGAGAACTGCATGAGCGAGAACCGCCGCACCGCCCTCGTCACCGGCGCCGCCCAGGGCATCGGTGCCGCCGTGGCCCAGCGCCTGGCCGCCGACGGCCTGGCCGTCGCCGTCGTCGACCTCGACGAGAACGCCTGCTCCGACACCGTCGAGGCCATCACCGCGGCCGGCGGCACGGCCCTCGCAGTCGGCGCCGACGTCTCCGACCCCGCCGCCGTCGACGCCGCCGTCGAGCGGATCACCGCCGAGCTCGGCGGCCCGACCGTCGTCGTCAACAACGCCGGCATCATCCGCGACAACCTGCTCTTCAAGATGACCGTCGAGGACTGGGACGCCGTCATGGCCGTCCACCTGCGTGGCTCCTTCAACACCGTCAAGGCCACCCAGAAGCACATGGTCGAGGCGAAGTTCGGCCGCATCGTCAACCTCTCGAGCACCTCCGCGCTCGGCAACCGCGGCCAGGCGAACTACTCCGCCGCCAAGGCCGGTCTGCAGGGCTACACCAAGACCCTCGCCATCGAGCTCGGCAAGTTCGGCGTGACGGCCAACGCGATCGCCCCGGGCTTCATCCAGACCCACATGACGGCCGCGACCGCGGAGCGCATCGGCGTCCCCTTCGACGACTTCATCAAGTTCAGCGCCGAGCAGATCCCCGTCCAGCGCGTCGGCCAGCCCGAGGACATCGCACACACCGCGTCGTTCCTCGTGAGCGAGGGTGCCGGGTTCGTGTCGGGCCAGGTCATCTACGTCGCCGGCGGACCGAAGGACTGACCCGACCGTGAGCACGCCCGAGGGACTCGACCTCGACGCCTTCGCGCGCTGGCTCGACGAGCAGGCTCCCGGCCTGCTCGTCGGCCCGCTCGAGGCGTCGCTCATCACCGGCGGCAAGTCGAACCTGACCTACGCCGTCACCGACGGACGTCGCGACGTCATCGTCCGCCGACCGCCCCTCGGGCACGTGCTCGCCACCGCCCACGACATGGGCCGTGAGCACCGCGTCATCGCCGCGCTCGCCGACACCGCGGTCCCCGTGCCGGTCACCCACGGCCTCTGCCAGGACGACGCCGTCACCGGAGCGCCGTTCTACGTGATGGAGCGCGTCGTCGGCACGCCGTTCGCGCGCGCGTCGGACCTCGCCGCGCTCGGCGAGCAGCGGGTGCGGACCATCACCGCGCGCATGGTCGACGTGCTCGCCGACCTGCACGCCGTCGACCCCGACGACGTCGGCCTCGGCGACTTCGGCCGGCCCGACGGGTACCTCGAGCGTCAGGTGCGGCGCTGGAAGAAGCAGCTCGACGCGTCGCGCAGCCGTGAGCTGCCGGGCATGGACGAGCTGATCGCGCGCCTCGACGCGTCGATCCCGACGGCCGGCGAGGGCACGATCGTGCACGGCGACTACCGCCTCGACAACCTCCTCGTCGACGCGAGCCCCGATGGCGGCGACCGCGTGACCGCGGTGCTCGACTGGGAGATGAGCACGCTCGGCGACCCGCTCACCGACGTCGCCGTGCTGCTCGCCTACCAGCAGCTGGCCGAGGAGGCGGGCGCGGGCGCCGGGGCCGGGCTGGTCACCGACGCCGCGCAGGCACCCGGGTACCTCTCGCGCGAGGAGGTGCTGGCGCGCTACGCACAGCGGTCCGGACGCGACGTCTCCGACATCGACTTCCACCTGGCGCTCGCCTTCTTCAAGCTCGCGGTCATCCTCGAGGGCATCCACTTCCGGCACAGCCACGGCCAGACGCTGGGCGCCGGCTTCGACGGCATCGGCGACCTCATCGAGCCGCTCGTCCAGGCCGGCCTGCGGGCCTGAGGCCCCGCTCCCCCACGTCGTCGGCGTGACGGAGCCCGTGGTGACTCGCGAGTAGGTCACGTCACGAACGCTCTCCTCGGCGTCGCGCGTCCCCTAGGGTGGGCCGCGTGACCGCCGAGATCCTCGAGCCCCGACGTCGCCCCACGCAGGAGCGCAGTCGGGCCAAGTTCGAGCTGCTGCTGCGCACCGCGCGCGAGCTGCTGCTCGACGTCGGGTTCGAGTCGTTCACGTGCGAGGAGGTCTCGCAGCGCGCGGGGCTGCCGACGGGCACGCTCTACCAGTACTTCGCCAACAAGTACGTGATCGTCTGCGAGCTCGATCGTCAGGACGCCGTCGCCGTGCACGAGGAGCTCACCCGCTTCTCGGAGATGATCCCGTCGCTCGACTGGTTGCGCTTCCTCGACCGGATGATCGACCACATGGCGAGCCTGTGGTCCGCCGACCCGTCGCGTCGCGCGGTGTGGCTGGCCGTGCAGTCGACGCCCGCGACCCGCGCGACCGCTGCCGTGACCGAGCGCGAGCTGGCCGCCGCCGTCGCCCGCTTCCTCGCCCCCCTCACCCCGGGCACGCCACGCGAACGTCGCCAGATCATGGCCGAGGTGCTCGTGCACGTCACCTACTCGATGCTGAACTTCTCCGTCCGCGACGGCCAGAGCCACGCCGAGGCCGTCATCGAGCTCAAGCGCCTCCTCGCCTCCTACCTCCTCGCCTCCGAGCCCGACCCCCGCTGACCCCTCCCCGACCCAGTCCGCCCTTGCGCGTTTACGTGGGGCCCCACACAAACGCGCAGATGAGGCGCATCTTTGGGTGGGGCGGAGCCGGTTTGCGTGGGGGTGTTCGTCCACAGACGGGCCGCGCGTTCGACGAAGGTGGCCGGCTCGTCCACAGGGTGTCTGCGTGGGCTCCTCCTACAGCCGGAGAAGGTCTTCCTTGGGAGGATGACTCACGACGAGCTCGCCGCACTCGCTCATCATCACGGCGGCTACCTTCTGACCCGCCACCTGCTCGAGCTGGGCCTCAGCCAACGACGCATCAGCTCGCTGGCCCGCGAGGGTGTACTCGCACGACCCCGCCACGGTACGTACGTGCCACGCGGCCTGTGGGAGCATGCCGACGCCGTGCAGAAGCACGCGATCCTCACCCGCTCGGTGCTCGAGCGCGCTGACGACGGTGCCGTCGCGACGCACCAGTCCGCAGCGGCGCTGCTGGGGCTCGACCTCTGGGGCACCGACCTCTCACTCATCCACCTCGCCCGCACCGACAAGAGGTCGGGGCGTCACATCGCCGGGGTCGTGTGGCACGAACCAGACCTCCGGACGGACGACGTCACCATGGCCGCCGGCGTGCCCACCGTCCTGCCTTCGATCGCCGCGCTGCAGATCGCCGCGTTCACCGGGGTGGAGCAGGGCGTCGTCGCCTTGAGCTCGGTCCTTCGAGCTCGAGGGACCTCCGAGGTGGAGCTCGCTGAGCAGGTCTCGCGCTTCCGGTCATGGGCAGGTGCGGAGACGGTGCGCCAGACCGTGCAGCTCGCCGACGGACGCCTGGAGAGCGCGGGCGAGGCCCGCTCGTTCGTGATGTTCTGGCGCCATGGAACAGACCTGCCCGAGCTTCAGGTAGTCATTGTCGATGCTCACGGCCGAAAGGTCGGCCGCGTCGACTTCGAGTGGACTGCCGATCGCCACGTCGGTGAGTTCGACGGACTCGTCAAGTACGGACGCTCGAACCAGCACCGGCGCGATCCCGGCATGGGGATCGTCGAGGAGAAGCTGCGTGAGGACGAGGTCCGTGACACGTGGCGCGGCGTCTCCCGGTGGGGCTGGGTGGACCTGCACTGGTCGAACCAGGCAACCACTGTCGCCCGTATCGAGGCCGCGCGGGCTCGCTCTCGCCGTCTCTACCTCCCGGTGGCCTGACTCCCCCACGCAAACGAGCTCCGCCCCACGCGAACATGCGCCTCATCTGCGCGTTTGCGTGGGGCCCCACGTAAACGCGCACCCGACGGGAGGGAGGGCAGGGAGGGGTTAGTGGGTGAGGAGGACGTAGGCGAGGGCGTGGTCGGCGTCGTGGGTGAGGCTCAGGTGCGTCTCGACGTCGGGGAGGTGGCTGGCGACGGCGCCGAGCAGGCGCAGGCGGGGGCGGCCCCAGGCGTCGCACACGACCTCGACCTGGCGCAGCGCCTCGTCCCCCATCACCGGCGGATCGCCGAAGAGCGAGGCCGACCACGCCTTCACCAGCGCCTCCTTCGCCGCCCAGCGCACGGCCAGGTGGCGCCCCGGGCCGCCACCGTGACCCGCCGCCCGGTCGGCGGCGTCACGCCGCTCCCCCGGCGTGAACACGTCCGCGAACCGCGACCCCGCCAGCTCCAGCTGCTGCTCGAACGACGGCACGTGCACGAGGTCCACGCCGACGCCCAGCACGCCGGCGCCGGCGGGGACGGGCGCAGCCGCCCCCACCGCCGCCACCTCGACGGCTCCCCGGTCCACACCTGGCGTCACGAGCACGACGGCCCGACGTAGACGCCGTCGTCGCCGAGACGCGCCTGCGGGTCGAGCAGCACCGACGCCTCGCGACCGCGGACGCCGTCCGTGCCGAGCCGGCGGCCCGACGGACGTTCGTACGCCGACGCCGCACCGACCATCACCCGCGCGAGGCGCATCCGACCCGCGACGGCACGCTCGCGTGCCCGCGCCCGGTACGACGCGCGCTCGCCCTCGGGCAGCGCCTGCACGAACGCCTCCGGGTGGGCCAGCGCGATGAGACCGGCCACGTGGCCGAACCCGAGGCTGGTCACCAGACCCGCCTTCAGCGGCGCACCGGCGAGCGGCTCGCGCAGCCACACCAGGTGCTCGTGCTCGGCCAGCACGTCGTCGACGCAGTCGAGGCTGCGGTTCGGCGGCAGGACGCCGCTCGCGAGCACCTGGGTGAGACCGATCAGCTGGAACGCCGCCGCACCGCCCTTCGCGTGCCCGGTCAGCGTCTTCTGCGACACGACGAACAGCGGGTTGCCCGCGCTGCGCCCGATCGCCGCCGCGAGCCGCTCGTGCAGCTCGGACTCGTTCGGGTCGTTCGCGGCGGTCGACGTGTCGTGCTTGCTCACGACGCCGACGTCGTCGGCGTCGAGGCCGAGCGCGCGCAGCGACCGAGCCAGCTGCGACTCGCGGCCGCCGATGCCTGCCGCCAGCGCCCCGATGCCGGGTGCCGGGATCGACGTGTGCACGCCGTCCGCGAAGGAGCCGGCGTACGCGACGACGGCGTGCACCGGCAGGCCCATCCGGGCGGCGACGTCGCCGCGCGCGAGCAGGAGGGTGCCACCGCCCTGCGACTCCACGAACCCGCCGCGCCGCCGGTCGTTGGCGCGGCTCACGCGCCGCGGATCGATCCCCTGCGCGAGCATCGCGCCGGAGTCGGCCGTGGCCGACATGTCGGCGAAGCCGATGATCCCCTCGGTACTGAGGTCGTCGAACCCACCGGCCACGACGAACTCCGCCTTGCCGACCGTGATCTTGTCGACGCCCTCCTCCACGGAGACGGCGGTGGTGGCGCACGCGGCGACCGGGTGGATCATCGCGCCGTAGCTGCCCACGTACGACTGCACGACGTGCGCGGCGATGACGTTCGGCAGCGCCTCCTGGAGGATGTCGTTCGGGTTGCTCTCCCCGAGCAGCGTGTTGACGTACAGCGCGTGCATGGAGGCCATGCCGCCCATGCCGGTGCCCTGCGTGTTGGCGACGAACGCCGGGTGCACCCAGCGCATCAGCTCGGCGGGCGTGAACCCGCTCGAGAGGAACGCGTCGACGGTGCACACGAGGTTCCAGATCGCCACACGGTCGATGCTCTCGAGCATCTCGGCCGGCACGCCCCAGACGGCCGGGTCGAACCCGGTCGGGACCTGCCCGCCGATGGTGCGGGTGAGCTCCATCCGACGCGGCACGCGGATCTCGGTGCCGGCCTTGCGGGTCACGGTCCACTCGCCGTCCTGCGACGCGGTGATCGTCGTGCGCTCGGGGTCGGCGGCGTGCATGGCGCGCGCCTCGGCCTCGCTGCCGACGGCGAACGTCAGGTCCTGCTCGAGGAACACCGACGTCAGCAGCGGCGCGGTGTTGTCGACCATCGAGCCGTCGTCGCCGTACGTGCGGATGCCGCAGCGCTCGACGACGGCGTCGTGGTAGCGCTCGTGCACGTCGGCCTCGTCGACCGCCTCGTTCGTCTCGACGTCGTACCAGCCCTGGTTCGCGTCGTCCCAGGCCAGCAGCCCGGTGCTCCACGCCAGCTCCAGCACGCCGGCGGCGGAGAGCTCGTCGTGCACCTCCATCTCGAAGCGCGTGCGCGCCGAGCCGTAGGGGCCGAGCTCGCCCGTGCCGACGACGACCACGAGGTCCTCGGGACGTGCCGACACCTCGCCCCACGCGGGGGCGGTGGGGTCGGGCAGCTGCGCGGGCGACGGCGCGAGGGCCGCGACCGTCGCGACCTCGTCGGCGACGTCGGTGCTGGGTCGCTCCACGCCCTCGGCGAGGGCGCGCAGGTCGAGCTCGGCCTCGCCGAGGCCACCCGTCAGGTCGAGCTCGACCGGGGCGACGGCGGCCTGCTCGCGCACGAGCGCGGTGCAGCCCTGCTCGAGCAGCGCGGACGCCATCTCCTCGGGGCTCCAGGTGCGGACGCCCGCAGCCTCGACGGCCTGCACGAGCGGGTCGTTGCCGCCCATCAGGCCCGTGCCGCGGACCCAGCCGATGATGGCGTGGGTCAGGGTGACGCGCGACGACCACGCCTTCTCCGCACCCCACTTCGTGACGACGGCGTCGAGCGCGGCCTTGGCCTCGCCGTACGCGCCGTCGCCGCCGAACATGCCGCGGTTGGGCGAGCCCGGGAGCAGCACGTGCAGGCGCGAGGCGAGGTCGTGGTCGCGGCCGGTCGTGGCGAGGGCGCCGACGAGGCGCTCCACCGACCACAGCAGGATGCGGGCCTCGACCTCGGTGCGGCTGCCCGCGTCCGACAGGTCGCCCACGACGCGGCCAGCGGCGAACGGCACGAGCATCGTCGGCACGAGGGCCGGCTTGGTCACGTGCTTGGTGCTGCCGACCGTGCGCGACTGCTCGGCGACCACCCACGACGCGAGCGCGTCGACGTCGGCGAAGGAGGCCATGTTGGCGGGGACCACCCAGAGGCGGGCACCGGCGCAGGCGTGCGAGCGGTAGAGCTCGCGGAAGAAGCCGACCTTGCGGCTGTCGAGGCCCGACGTGGTGGCGACCACCGTCGCCCCACCGGCGAGCAGCTCGCCCACCACCGACGCGGCGATGGAGCCGCGGCTGGCACCGGTGACGAGGGCGACGTCGTCGGCCCAGGCCCCGGGGGTCGTGTCGAGCGCGACGTCGGCCACCTGCTCCAGACGTCCCACGAGCCCTGCGTCGTCGGTGCGTCCGGCCCACCAGCGGGCCTGGGCCGCGACGACCTCGCCCGCACCCCTGAACCGGCTGGGCTCGACGTCGACCTGGCCCAGCGCGAGCCGCGCCAGGTCCTCACGGGCACTCGCCCACCGGTCGTCGAGCAGCACGGCGCGCCGCTCGTCGAAGGCGGGCGCGACGGCCTCGACCCAGTCGGAGCCGAGCTCGGCCTCCACCCGCGCGAGCACACGCCGGGCGTCCTCGTCGGGCTCGGCACCATCTGCCGCCCAGGGCCCGGCACCCCCGCCGAGGTCGTCCAACCTCGCGAGCAGGTGACGGGCCGTGCTGGCGAGCACGCCGTCGGGGCCGGTGATGTCCCCGGTGATCTCGGCCAGGGCGGCGGCGTCGACGGTGGCGTCGGACCCCCCGGCCGCGGGCAGCGCGACGGTCACGCCGTGGCGTGCTGCCACGGACTGGACAGCCGCGTCGACGGCCGCGTCGACCTCGGCGCCGTTCGTCGGCGTGGCGACGGTGGCGAGGTCGCCCCCGCGCACGCTCGCACCGTCACGGGTGGAGAGCGCCAGCTCGGCCAGCACGTGGCTGGCCCACCCGGCGCCGAGCTGCCAGACGTCGGTGACCCGGTCGGCGACGGACGACTGCTTGCGACCCGTCGGGCCGAGCACCTTCTTGAGGTGGTCGGCGAACGTCGCCGAGAGCACCGGACCGAACGGCTTGTAGCCGCGGGCCAGGCCCTTCACCTGCGCCGACAGCGTGGGCACGTCGGCGTCGGCCGCGCCGTCGATGGCGCCCAGCGACAGCTCGCCGCCGAGGTCGACCAGCAGCTGGTTGCGGCGCGACGACGCACCGTCGCACAGCGACTCGATGGAGTCGGCGGCGCCGATCTGCTCCGGGCGCAGCTTGGTCCACCACGCGATGAGCGTGCGGGTGCCGTCGGCGGCGTCGAACGTGAGGTCGGCGGGTCGGGGTCCCGACGAGGTGGGAGCCGCGGCGGGCGCCGCCGCCACGGGAGCGGCTGCCGTGTCGGACGCGGCGGTCTCCTCGGCCACCTCGTCCTCGACCGGTGCCGGGTCCTCGTCGGTCGCGAAGACGGCGGCCGCGTCGCGCTCGATGTTCGCGACGTCGACGCCACGGGCACCGGTCGTCGCCTGCACCGTCGGGAGCTTGAGCGTCGACGACGCCAGGTTTGCCACCGTCGGCGACTGGCCCACCCCGATCTCCACGAAGCGCTCGACACCGAGGCCGCCGTTCTCGACGCTCGCGAACATCAGGTCCTGCGTCTCGATCCAGCGCACCGGGCTGGCGAACTGCCACGCGAGCAGCTCGACGAGCAGCGTGCGGCACAGCGCCTGCGGACGCGCGCTCCAGGCGTCGACGTCGGCCAGGACGGCGTCGAGCGGCGAGGGGCCGACCAGGTCGGCGACCTCCCGGATGAAGTCCTGCGCGAGGGAGAACGGCCGCGGCACGAGGTTCGGCACGTAACGGCCCTCGAGGATCGACGGATCGATCTCGGCCGGCAGCAGCTCCTCCAGCCGGGCGCGGAAGTCCGGCACGCCGCCGTGCAGCACGCGCGAGTGGAAGGGCACGTCGATGCCGGGCACCAGGATGAACGCGGCCTTGCCGCCGAACCGCGCGCGACGCTCCGCGACGTCGGCCTCCAGGACCTCCAGGCCCCGCACCGTGCCGGCGATCGCGTACTGCGACCCGCGCAGGTTGTAGTTGACGATCTGCAGGAACTCGCCGCTGCGCTCGGCCACGCCGTCGACGTAGTCCGTCACCGTCTCCATCTGTCGCCCACGGCCCGACGCCCCCGCCGTGTCGTCCTCGAGCCCGATCTGCGAGGGACGGATCGCCGCCAGACGGTAGTCGCTGCGGCCCTGCTCGTCGCGCGGGACGAGCGTGTGCATGACGGAGCCGCGCTGGAAGACGACCTCGACGACCGCCTCGAGCGGGATCACGCCGGAGACCGCGGCGAGCGCGTTGTACTCGCCGACGGAGTGGCCGGCCAGCACGGAGCCCTCGACGAACGCGCCCGACTCGCGCAGCTCGGCCATCTGCGCGGCGCCGAGCACCGCCATCGCCACCTGCGTGAACTGGGTCAGGAACAGCACGCCGTCGGGGTGCTTGTGGGTGGTGCCGTGGGCGACGAGGACCGTCGGGTTGTCGCGCACGACGGTGAGGATCGAGAACCCGAGGGCGCTGCGGGTGTGCGCGTCGGCGCGGTCCCACACGGCCCGAGCCGCCTTCGACCGCTGGTAGCCCGCCATGCCCATGCCCGCGTGCTGGATGCCCTGGCCCGGGAACGCGTACGCGGTGCGCGGTGCACGCAGCCGCGCGGTGGCGGCCATGACGAGCTCACCGCCCGCCCGGCAGGTGACCTCGACGACCTCGTCGCCCTCGACGAGGGCGGTGCGCTCGGCCTTGACCGACACCTCGGCCCCCGGAGCCAGTGGGCTGAGCCAGCGGGTGGTCCAGCCGAGCAGGGTGCGCCCGGTCTGCTCGACGACGACGCGCTGCGCCGCGGCCGAGAGCCACATGCCGTGGGCGATCGGCTCGCCGAGACCCGCGAGGCGTGCGGCGGCCGTGCTGGTGTGGATGGGGTTGTGGTCGCCCGAGACCGCGGCGAACGCCCGCAGGTCGGCGGGAGCGGTGACCGTGCCCTCGGCGCGGGTGCGACGCGGGGTCGGGTGCACCTCGACGTCCTCGAGCCGTCCGCCG
>NZ_JAMXRU010000105.1 GCF_024124745.1 Aeromicrobium sp. CnD17-E | reverse complement strand
AAGATGCGCGCGGCCGCCGCGGTGCTGCAGGCCGAGCGGGACGCGCTGGGCGAGCGGCTGCGCGCGGTCGTCGTGTGCGACCACGAGCGAGCCTCGCCCACGTCGTCGCTCGTGCTCCGCGACGCACCCGCCGAGCACGGGTCGGCGCTGGAGGTCATGGACGCCCTCCTCGACGGCGGCTTCGAGCCGGTGCTGCTCACCGGACGCACCGTCGCGGCCGGGTGCGCCACGGCGCGGCGTCTCGTCGAGGTGCTGCGCCGGATCGCCCCGGAGCTCGAGCTGCGCACCGAGCCGCTCGAGGGCGCCGAGGACCGGCTGCTCCGTCTCGTGGGCCCCTGGACCAGCCGACGGTGGACGCCGCTGGTCACCCGAGCCTTCCAGGAGGGCCACTGCGACGTCCTCGTCGGCACCCGCGCGCTGCTCGGCGAGGGCTGGGACGCACCGCGGGTCTCGACGCTGGTCGACCTGTCCACCGCGTCGACGACGTCGGCCGTGACCCAGACGCGCGGCCGGGCGCTGCGCACCGACCCGACGTGGCCCGACAAGGTCGCCACCACGTGGAGCGTCGTCTGCGTCGCGCCCGAGCACCCGGGTGGCGACTCCGACTGGCGCCGTTTCGTGCGCAAGCACGACGGCTACTTCGGCGTCGACGACGACGGGCAGGTCGTCTCCGGCGTCGCGCACGTGGACGCCCGCTTCTCGCCGTTCGTCCCGCCGGATCCCGACCTGTTCGACGTCGTCGCGCTCGACATGACGCAGCGCGCAGGGGAGCGCGACGTCGTGCGGGCCCGCTGGCGCGTCGGCGAGCCGTACCGCGACGAGGTCCGGCGCGCGATCCGCGTCCGCCCGGACGACGTCGCAGAGGGCGTCCGCGCGGAGCCCGCGACGATGCCCGCACCCGAGCCGCCGTGGGCGCGGATGGGTGAGGACGGTGTCGTGTCCTTCGGTCGTACCGCGCGGCTGGAGCCGTGGGACGCCGCGCGCGAGGCCGCCCGCGACCCGGGCCTCGCGGCCCACGCGTGGGTCGTCGCCGACGCCATGGCCCAGGGCGGTCTGGGTGGTCCCGGGGCGGTGGGGGTGCGTGCGGTGGTCGACGCGACCGGCACGTACCGGTTCGAGCTGGACGCCGACGCGGCTGCGGCCTCGACCTTCGTCGACCTCGTGGAGGAGCTGCTGGGGCCGCTCGTCGCGCCCCGCTGGCTGGTCGCGCGTCACCAGGCGCCACCGCCGTCCGCGGGCACGGGCTGGCGCGTGCTGCTCGGCCGTGCCCGACCCGTGGCCCGCACCTGGTACGCCGTGCCGACGGAGCTGGCGCGCAACGTCCAGCGGCGTCGTGCCTTCGCGGCCGCCTGGGCACGGTGGTTCGGCCCGGCGGAGGTCGTCGCGTCGACGTCGCCGGCGGGGGAGGCCGCGCTGACGTCGGCCTACGGCACCACCCCGCTCGACGTCGTGACGCTGCTGCGCTCGAGCTGGTCGTGAGCGTGCGTCCGCGGGTCGGAGGTCCGTGGGCGACCAGGACGCTGCGTCCTAGACTGGCGGCATGCCTCCCGTCAACCAGGGTCTCTTCACGCTCGAGTTCCCGCAGTCGCTCGGTGTCTACGACGACTACGCCACCGCGCAGAAGGTCGTCGACCACCTGTCCGACCAGGAGTTCCCCGTCCAGAACCTCCTCGTCGTCGGCACCGACCTCAAGCAGGTCGAGCGCGTCACCGGGCGACTCACGACCAGCCGCGTGGCCGGCGCAGGTGCTGCCTCGGGCGCCTGGCTCGGTGTGTTCGTCGGCCTGCTGCTGAGCCTCTTCAGCAGCGAGAGCACCCTCCTGCAGAGCGTCGTCGGCGGGCTCGGCATCGGCATCGTGTTCGGCGTGGTCTGGGCCCTGCTCGGCTACGCGGCCACCCGCGGCCGGCGCGACTTCAGCTCCGTCAGCAGCGTCGTGGCCACGAAGTACGAGGTGCTGGTCGAGCACAAGCACCGGGCCCGGGCCCAGGAGCTCATCGCCGACCTGCCCGAGGCGCGCCAGAACCCCTTCGCCTGACCGTCCCGCGGCCCCGCGCCGTGCCCCTCCGCCCCGCCGACGGCGGTGGGGCGCGACCCAGGAGAGCCATGACCAAGACCAACCCCGGCAACTTCTTCGAGGACTTCCGTGTCGGCCAGGTGATCGAGCACGCCACGCCGCGCACGATCACCGACGGTGACCGCGCCCTCTACGGCGCGATCTACCCGACCCGGTTCGCCATCCCCTCCTCGGCCGAGTTCGCCGCCTCCGTCGGACTGCAGGACCACCCCGTCGAGGACCTCGTCGCCTTCCACGTCGCGTTCGGCAAGACGGTCCCCGACGTCTCGCTCAACGCCGTCGCGAACCTCGGCTACGCCGAGTGCCGCTTCCACCGTCCGGTGCTCACCGGCGACACGCTGCGCACGAGCTCGGAGGTCATCGGCCTCAAGCAGAACTCCAACGGTCGCACCGGCGTCGTCTACGTCCGCTCGACCGCCACCAACCAGCGGGGCGAGGTCGCGCTCGACTGGGTGCGCTGGGTCATGGTGCACAAACGTGACGCCGATGCACCCGCCCCGGAGACCGTGGTGCCCGAGGTGGCCGACGTCGTCGCGCCCGACGACCTCGTGCTGCCCGCCGGCCTGGACTTCTCGGCCTACGACACCACCGCGGCCGGCGAGCCGCACCGCTTCGACGACTACACGGTCGGCGAGACCATCGACCACGTCGACGGCGTCACGCTCAGCGAGTCCGAGCACATGATGGCCACCCGGCTGTGGCAGAACACGGCCAAGGTGCACTTCAACACCGAGGCCCGCCCCGACGGTCGACGACTCGTGTACGGCGGCCACGTGATCTCGCTGGCCCGTGCCCTGTCCTTCAACGGCCTGGCGAACGCGCAGCTCGTCGCCGCGATCAACGCCGGCTCGCACGTGGCGCCCGCGTTCGCCGGCGACACCGTGTACGCGTGGTCGGAGGTGCTCGACAAGGCCACCCCGGCAGCCTGGGAGGGCACCGGGGTCGGCGCGCTGCGGCTGCGGCTCGTCGCCACCAAGGGACGCGACGAGACGACCACGCTGCGCGGCGACGACGGGAAGTACGCCGAGGGCGTGCTCCTCGACCTCGACCTCTGGGCCCTGGTGCCGCGCTGATGGGTGCCACCCTGGTCCTGGTGCGGCACGGGCAGACCGAGTGGAGCCTCGCGGGTCGGCACACCGGTCGTACCGACATCGAGCTGACCGCGGCGGGGGAGGCGACGGCGAAGGCCCTCGCCCCCGCGCTGGCGGACGTCGACTTCGACCTGGTGCTCACCAGCCCCCGGCTCCGAGCGCGGCGCACGGCCGCGCTCGCCGGCTTCACGGAGGCGACGATCGAGGACGACCTCGCCGAGTGGGACTACGGCGACTACGAGGGACTCACGACGCCGCAGATCCGCGAGTCGGTGCCGGCCTGGACCATCTGGGACCACCCGGTGCCGGGCGGCGAGACGGCCGACGAGGTGGGGGCCCGGCTCGACCGGGTGGTCGAGCGCGTGCGGGCGGCGGACGGCCGGGTGCTCGTCTTCGCCCATGGCCACAGCCTGCGGGTGCTGGCCGCGCGCTGGCTGGGCCTGCCCGTGCAGGACGGACGCATCTTCGACCTCGACACCGCGACCTACTCCGTGCTGGGCGACGACCGCGGCCAGCCCGTGGTGCAGCGCTGGAACGTCGGCCCGACCCTCTAGCCTGACCTCGTGAGGATCGATCTCCACACCCACTCCAACCGCTCCGACGGGACCGACACGCCCGCCGAGCTGGTGGTCAACGCGGCGCTCGCCGGGCTCGACGTCGTCGCACTGACCGACCACGACGCGACCACCGGCTGGGACGAGGCGCGTGCTGCGGGCGAGCGGGAGGGTGTCGTGGTGGTGCCGGGCATCGAGATCTCCACGACGTTCCACGGCGAGAGCGTGCACCTGCTGGGCTACGCCTTCGACCCGGCGCACCCGCCCCTGGTCGAGGAGCTGGAGCGGGTGCTGGGGGGCCGTGACCAGCGCCTGCCGCGCATCCTCGCGCGGCTGGCCGAGCACGGGATCGACATCACCGAGGAGGACGTCGCGCTGCAGTCGGGGGCGGCGGCGGCCTCAGGACGTCCGCACATCGCCGACGCCATGGTCGCGAAGGGCTACATCGGTCACCGCGACGAGGCGTTCCAGGGCTGGCTGAACAGCCGCGGTCGCGCGTACGTCGAGCGCTACGCCGCTCCGTTGCTCGACGCGGTGCGACTGCTGAAGGACGCCGGTGGCCGGGCGGTCGTCGCGCACCCGTGGTCGCGCGGCAGCGACCGGGTGCTCACGGCCGACGCCTTCGAGGAGCTGGCGGCCCTCGGCCTCGACGGCATCGAGGTCGACCACGTCGACCACGACGCCACCGCCCGTCGCGGCCTGCGCGACGTCGCCCGCGCCCTCGACCTCGTCGTCACCGGCTCCAGCGACTACCACGGAACAGGCAAGTCGTCGGCCTTCCACCTCGGCGCCAACCTCACCGACCCGGGGGAGTACGAGCGCCTCCTCGGCTGACCCCTCAGCAGTGGATCCGCCACCTCCTGAGCGCTCGTGAGGTGGCAGATCCACCGCTGGGGAGGCTGAAGGCGGCAAGGGTTTTCCCTTCTCGTGGACCGTGCCGCGAGAAGGGAGAATCTCGTGTCTCCCCAACGCAAAGGGCACCCAGAATTCTTCGTTCACGCGGGCGAGGCCGAACGCTTCTGCCTTCACGACGGGATCCCGTAGCAAACGCAGCATCCTTGGCCCTGTGACGCGCGAACGCAGAATCCTGCGTCCACCCCAGCACCCATCCACAGCCCGAGACCCCGGACCAGCGCCGTCGCCAGTCGCCCGGTCGAGGCCCTCTCGGAGCGCAGGCCGGCGAGGAGCCGGGCCGACGCGCCGGCAGGTCGACGAGAGCTCGACGAAGGCTCTTGAGCATCTGCTCAAACTCTGTCATGCTTGAACTGAGCAACCGCTCAAAAAAGGAGGCACGCATGGACACCCCGACGACCACCCGACCGCCCACCGGCACCGACGTGATCTGTCGCGTCTGGCTGGGAGGACTGTGCTGGGGCCCGGTGACGGCCGCGGGGGTGGTGCTCGGCTGGATGGTGTCCGGGGCCGTCCTCGACGGAGTCAGCGTCGCCGACCTCGACGAAGGGGTGGCGATGCTGCTGATCCTGATGGTCATCGCCGTACCGATCGGGCTGCTCACCGGACTCGTGGCGGGCCTGCTCGCCGGCCTGCTGCTCGTCGCCGTCCGCCCGCTCGGCGACGTCGCGCCCTGGCTCGTCTGCGCCGTCACCCTGGTTGGACTGGCCCTTGCGTGCAGTGCCTTCACCGGACCCGGGAACGAGCTCACGTTCGTCCTCGCCGTCCCGGTCTGCCTGCTCTCCGCCTGGCCGGTGCTCCACACGCTCCGGAAGGCGCTGCGCCCCACGACGGCACGTCGATGACGTCGTCGACCACGCGGCTAGGCTCGGTGCGTGAGCGACGACCCCCGCACGCTGGCCACCCGGCGCCGACTCGTCGACGCCACGATGCAGACCATCCGCGAGCAGGGCATGGCGAAGCTGTCGGCCCGCACCATCGCCGCCACCGGCGGCGTCAACCAGGCGCTGGTCTTCTACCACTTCGGCACCGTCGACGGGCTCGTCGCCGAGGCCTGCCAGGTGCTCACCGGCGAGCGGGTGGACCGGCACCGACCGGCGCTCGACGCGGTCACCACGTGGGCCGGCCTCATCGACGTCGCCGAGCAGGTGCGTGCCGACGAGCGTGAGGAGGGCAACGTGGCCGTCCTCGGCCAGATCCTCGCCGCCTCCCACGGCAACCCCGACCTCGCGACCGCCGCGGGTCGGGCGATCGGGCTGTGGACCGGCGCGGTCCGCCCCACGCTCGAGCGTCTGCTCGCGACGTCGCCCGTGGGCGAGCTCTTCGACGCCGACGTGCTCACCGACCTCGCGGCGTCGGCCTTCGTCGGCATCGAGCTCATGGAGCCCACTCGGACCGGGGGGAGCCGGCCGGCCGACGACCCGCTCGCCCGTCTGCGGCCCGTCGCCGAGCTGCTCGACGGCCTCGGGCCCATCGCCCGCCGAGCCGTCCGCGGCGTGCTCCGCGGCACCCAACGCACCTGACCCACTCATCCCCGACTTGTGGACACCTGCGGGGCACTCGAGGTCGTCGACGTGCCCCGGAAGGGTCCAGAAGCGGGGTGAGGGGAGGGGTGGGAGGCGTCAGCCCGTCTCGCCGAACTGCTCCACGCGGATGCTGTCGGATGGGAACGCCTGCTCGCGCAGCAGTCGCGTGGCGTAGCCGACGAACCCGACCGACCCGCACACGAACGCCGCCTCGACGTCGTCGAGCAGCGGCGCGACCTCGTCCGGGTAGGGCGGCGCGGCCACCCGCGCGCCCAGGTTCTCGCGCGTCAGGGCCACGAACGCCCCTGAGGCCAGCAGCTCGTCGGCGTAGGGGAGGCGGTCCAGCGACTTCGCCACCGCCACCACCCGCAACGCGTCAGCGTTCCCGGTGCCGATCGCGTGCCGGAGCATCGAGACCATCGGCACCACGCCCGACCCGCCGGCGAACGCCAGCGCCCGCTCGCGACCGTCCCAGGTGAACCAGCGACCGATCGGTCCACGCACCTCGAACGTGTCGCCGACCCGCACCTCGTCGTGCAGGAACCCCGACACCTCGCCGTCGTCCATCCGCTCGACCATCAGCTCCACCAGCCGGTCGCCGGGGGCGGACGCCGTCGAGTACGACCGCTGCGCGGTGTAGCCGTCCGCTGCCCGCAGCCGCACGACGTAGTGCTGACCGGCGCGGTGCGGGGCCGGCTCCGGCAGCTCCAGGCGCAGCCGCACGAAGCCCTCCGTCGGGTGGTCCTTCGCGCGCACCGTCGCCAGCTGCCAGCCGGTGCCGCCCGGGTTCTCGACCACAGGGTCGGGTCCGGCGGGCCGGCTGCTCACGGGTCCCCCTGGTAGCGCTGCTCGAGCCACGGGTCCCCGCGGTCGTGGTAGCCGCCACGCTCCCAGAACCCGGGCTCGTCGTGGTCGAGCAGCTCCAGGCGGGTCAGCCACTTGGCCGACTTCCAGAAGTACAGGTGCGGCACGAGCAGACGCACCGGGCCGCCGTGGTCGGCCGTCAGCGGCGCGCCGTCGGCCTCCCACACCACCCAGGCGCGGTCGCCGCGCACGTCGTCGAGCGGCAGGTTGGTCGTGTAGCCCGACGCGGTGTGCGCGACCACGTGGGTGGCGTCGGAGGCGACGCCGCAGACGTCGAGCAGCGTCTCGACGCTGACGCCGGTGAAGGCTGTGTCGAACCGCGACCACGTCGTGACGCAGTGGATGTCGACCGTGCTCGTCGCGTGCGGCAGGGCCCGCAACGCCGACCAGTCCCAGGTCTGCGGCTCGAGCACGGCGCCGTCGACCGTCAACGTCCACCGGTCGAGGTCGACCTGCGGGGTCGGCTCCGCCGAGAGCACGGGCCACTGACGGCCCGCGTCGTACTGGCCGGGCGGCAGACGGTCGGACTGGGCGGGCCGGCGGCGGCCGACGAAGCCACGCGTGACGGGTGCGTCGCTCATGTGAGGTCCTCCAGGAACGGGAGCCAGGCCGCGGCGAGACCCACCGGGTTCTCGACGGCGGGGGAGTGGTCGGCGCCGGGAACCACCTGCACGGTGGTCCCCAGTCGTGCCGCGAGGTCGTCCTGCACGGCGTGTGGCCACGCGTCGTCACCGGCGCCTCGGCCCACCCACGCGGGGAGACCGGTGGCCGCGACCTCGGCGACCCGGTCCGGGGCGTCGAGCAGGTGCTGGGTCAGTGCGCGCAGCCCGACCCTCGAGTTCGTCTCGAACCGGCGCAGCAGGAACGCCTCGATCTCGGGCGGGTGCGTGCCGAGGGTCGACGCCTTCAGCGCGCGGTACACGTCGCCGATCGGCTCCGGTCCGTCGAGCCGTGCGACGAGCTCGTCGAGCGGCCGCTCGGGGCTCGCGCCGAGCGCGGCGGGACCGGTGCACAGTAGGCTCAGGCTCGCCCATCGTGCGGTGTGCTCGATCGCCGCCGTCTGCGCCACGAGCCCACCGAAGGAGTGGCCCAGCAGGTGCACGGGCGTCGTGCCGAGGGTCTCGGCGAGGGCGGCTGCGTCGGCGGCGAGAGCACCGAGCGAGAAGTCGTCGGCGTCGTCCGCGCTCGTCTCGTGCTGTCCTCGCTGGTCGTACGCCGTCACCGAGAATCCTGCGCCGGCGACGAGCGGGAGCAGCGGCGTGAAGTCCTCCTTGCTGCCCGTCCAGCCGGGGACCAGCAGCACGTGGGCCCGCGGGTGCTCGACGTGCGCGTGGTGCACGGCGAAGCGCCCCCGCGGGGTCTCCACGGTCGAGGCGACCACGCCCGGCGGGAGGTCGAGGGAGCGGGGTGTGCTCATCGCCCGCGCTTGGCGGCGCGCGCCACGAGCGACGTCGGGGCGTGCCGGGCCAGGGTCGCGAGCACCTTGTAGCGCAGGCTGGGGACCGACACGGTCCGGCCGCGCTCGAGGTCGGCGAGCGCGGCGGCCACGAGCTTGTCGCTGTTCAGCCACATCCAGCGGGGCACGCCCGAGATGTCCATGTCGGCGCGCTGGTGGAACTCCGTGCGCACGAAGCCGGGGCACAGCACCATGACGCGCACGCCCGACGACGCGTAGTGCCAGTCGGCCCACTGCGACAGGTTCACCAGCCACGCCTTGTGGGCGGAGTAGGTCCCGCGCGGGGTGAAGGCGGCGACGCTCGCCACGTTGACCACCTGCCCGCGGCCACGTCCGACCATCGACTTGATCGCCGTGTCCATGAGGTGCATCGGCGCCCGCACGAGCAGGTCGAGCTGACGGTCCTCGTCGGCGACGTCGGTGGTGCCGAACCAGCCCGCGAGCGACGCGCCAGCGTTGTTCACCAGCAGGTCGACGGGTGCGGTGGTGCTGGCGAGGGCGGCCTCGGCCGCAGCCAGTCCGTCCGCGGTGGTCAGGTCGGCCACCACGACGTCGGCCTGCACGCCGTGCGCACCGCGCAGCTCGGTGGCCAGCTGCTCCAGACGCTGCTCGTCGCGCGCCAGCAGCACGACGTCGTCGCCCCGGGCGGCGAGGGCGCGGGCGAAGGACAGTCCGATGCCGGCCGTGGCGCCGGTGACGAGAGCGCGGGTCATGTCGTCAGCATGCCATGTCGTCACGGTGGCGGACGTCGCAGCCACGGGGCGGTCTCCGGTGGCATGATGTGCCGCGTGACGACGACGATCTCCGTGGTGAACCAGAAGGGTGGCGTCGGCAAGACGACCACCGTCGCCTCCCTCGGCGCGGCGTTCGCCGAGCTCGGCAAGCGCGTGCTGCTCGTCGACCTCGACCCGCAGGGCGGGCTGACGTTCTCCCTGGGCATCGACCCCGAGGACGTCGACGTGACCGTGGGGGAGGTGCTGCTCGGCAAGGCCAAGCCGGCCGACGCGATCGTCGTCACCGAGGACGGCATGCACCTGCTGCCGTCCAACGTCACGGTCACGCAGGCGGAGGAGGCGCTCGTCAGCCGCACCGGGCGCGAGCAGCGGCTGCGCGTCGCGCTCGACAAGGTCGCCGACGACTACGACCTGGTCGTCATCGACTGCCCGCCCACGCTCGGCGTGCTGACGGTCGGCGCGCTCTCGGCGTCGCAGAAGGTCGTCATCCCGCTGCAGGCGGAGACCCTGTCGCACCGCGGGGTGCTGCAGCTGCTCGACACCGTCCACGACGTCAAGCAGTTCATCAACTCCGAGCTCGAGGTCGCCGGCGTGCTGCCGACGATGTTCGACGGGCGCACCAACCACGCCCGCGCCGTGCTCGCCTCGATCGAGGAGCAGTTCGAGCTGCCCGTCCTGAGCCCGCCGATCCCCAAGTCGATCCGGTTCGCCGAGGCGCCCGCGATCGGCCGCTCCATCCTCAGCGTCCACAAGAACCACAAGGGCGCCGACGCGTACCGCGAGGTGGCCAAGAGCCTGCTCTGAGCCGGCACGACGAAGGGCCCCACGCCGTGCGTGGGGCCCTTCGTCGTGGTCCGGGTCAGTCCGCCGAGGCGGGCGCCGTCTCGTTCGAGGCGGTCTGGCCCGAAGCGGTCTGGGTGCCGTTCTGGCCCTCGACCTTCTGGCCGCCCCGGGTGCGACGGCGACGACGGTTCCGGCTGCGGCTCGAGCCGGTGCCCTCGCCGCCCTGGCCGTCCTTGGCCTGCTCGTCCCGCGGCTGGTCGGTGCGGGGTCCGGAGGAGCGCTCGCCCTGCGGACGTCCGCCGCCCTGACCGCGTCCGCCCTGGCC
>NZ_JAMXRU010000104.1 GCF_024124745.1 Aeromicrobium sp. CnD17-E | reverse complement strand
CGTGACGGCTGCTGCGTCGGGCCCCGCCCGGCGTCCGCGGTGCGCTCGACCCGCGTCCGGCACGCCGCGGCACGGCGTGCTTGTGGCGCGAGGAAGCCACAGACGATCACCTTCAGGTGGTGGGGAACAGGACCGACCAACCCCTGCAGCATACTGGGCGGGTGGACGCGCGCGCAGGGGACGGCTCGCAGGGGCTGGAGGTCCTGACGGCGGAGCGCAGCGAGCGGGACCAGCGTCGCGTGGCCGGTGCGCTGCGGGCGCGGGGCCTCGGCACGGGCGACCGGCTCGTGCTGCTGTGCCCCGGGGAGCCGGCCTACGCGAGCGTCGTGCTCGGCGCGGCACGCTCGGGCGTCGTGCCGGTGCCGCTGGACCCGCGCCTGACCGCCTGGGAGCGCGAGCGGGTCCTCGACGACCTCGACGCCGCCCTGGTCGTGGACGACTCGGCCGCCCTGCGGGCGCTGCTGGACGGACCTCCGATCGACCTGGCACCCGACCCGCTGTGCCGGCCGATGCACTTCACGTCAGGCACGACAGGTCGGCCCAAGGGTGTGTGGTCGGGCCTGCTCGAGCCGGACGACGCCCGCGACCTCGTGGTCGAGGAGCGCGAGCTCTGGGGCTTCCGCGCCGACGACGTCGACCTCGTGGTCTCGCCGATCTACCACTCCGCTCCCCTCCGCTTCGCGACGGGCACGCTGCTGGCCGGCGGGAGCATCGCGGTGCTGCCGCACTTCGACGCGGCCGCCTTCGTCGACGCCGTCGCCCAGGTACGTCCCACGACGATGTTCTGCGTGCCGGCGCACCTGCAGCGCCTGCAGCAGCACCTCGACGAGACGGGCGAGGACCCGGACCTCTCGTCGTTCCGGCTCGTCGCGCACGCCGGCGCTCCGTGCCCCGAGCCCGTCCGCCGCCGCGCGCACGCGCAGTTCGGCGTGCGGACCGTGTGGGAGTTCTACGGGTCGACGGAGGGACAGTGGACGGCCTGTCGCGGTGATGCGTGGCACGAGCGTCCCGGCAGCGTCGGTCGCGCCCGGCCCGGCCGTGTGGTGACGGTCGACGACGAGGACCAGCTCTGGTGCGTCGTGCCGCCGTGGGGACGCTTCACCTACTGGCGCGACGACGAGAAGACCGCACGGGCCTGGCGCGACACCCCGGACGGCCCGGCCTTCACCGTCGGCGACCTGGGCCGGGTGGAGGACGGCTGGGTCTACCTCGACGCCCGTCGCAGCGACCTCGTCATCAGCGGTGGCGTCAACGTCTATCCCGCCGAGGTCGAGGCAGCGCTGGAGGACCTGCCCGGCGTGGTGGAGGTGGCCGTGTTCGGCCGCCCGGACGAGCGGTGGGGCCAGCGGGTCGTGGCGGCGTACGTCGGCGACGCGGACGAGGAGTCCCTTCGGGCGCGTGCCCTCGAGCGCCTGGCGCCGCCGAAGCGGCCCAAGGAGTACCTGCGCCTCGACGCCCTCCCCCGCACGGCCACCGGCAAGGTGCGCCGGACCGAGCTCTGAGCTCCTCGCCCCACCCGTCCCTCGATTCCCATCACTTGATGGGAATCCTCACTCACCTGCGACTGATCTCGCCGGTGGGTGAGGAAGAACGATGGTGAGTGCCGCCAGGCGCGATACGTCCGGGCGCGTCTCGAGGGGCGGACGCGACCGATCCGCTCCCCATGGTTCTCCCCCGCTCACCTCGGGAAGCATCCGCAGGTGAGCGCGGGAGAACGATGGTGAGCTGCTGATTCCCCTCAGGTGATGGGAATCAGCAACGAGCGACGCATTGCTCAGCCTGCGTCGGCGCAGGCGAAGGTGCGGCGGAACTCCTGGGGCGTGGTGCCGAGCGCCTGGGTGAAGTGGTGGCGCAGCGTGGCGGCGTTGCCGAACCCGACGCGAGACGCCACCTGCTCGACCGAGAGCGTCGAGCCCTCGAGCAGCTGCTCGGCGAGGGCGATGCGCTGGCTGGTGAGCCACTGCAGGGGCGTGGTGCCGGTCTCGTCGCGGAAGCGCCGGGCGAAGGTGCGCGGCGACATGTGCGCGACCGCCGCGAGCCGGTCGACGGGCAGCGGCTCGTCGACGTGCTCGAGCGCCCACTCGAGCACCGGCGACAACGTCTCGGCCTCGACCTGGCCGACCGGGGTGCGCACGAACTGCGCCTGCCCGCCCGTGCGGTGCGGTGGCATGACGATGCGTCGCGCGGTGGTCGCGGCCGTGCGCGCCCCGAACACCCGCCGCACGAGGTGCAGCGAGGCGTCGATGCCGGCCGCGGAGCCGGCCCCGGTCAGCACGTTGCCGTCGAGGACGTACAGCACCTCCGGGCGCACGACCGCCTCAGGGAAGGCCTCCTGCAGCTCGCTTCCGTAGCGCCAGTGCGTCGTGCACTCGCGCCCGTCGAGCAGCCCCGCCTCGCCCAGCAGCCACGCACCGGTGCAGTGCGCCGAGACGTAGGCACCGCGCTCCCCCGCCGCGCGGACGGCCTCGACGGCCGCCGGGTGGTGGTGGCGGTAGCCGCGCTTCGGCGCGACGCACACGAGGTCGGCGTCGGCGGTCGCGTCGAGCGAGGCCTCCACGTGCAGGTCGACGCTCGAGCCGCGGACCCGCCCGGGCTCCGGCGTGCAGATCGTGAAGTCGAAGACCGGGTTGTCGTCCTCGGGGTGGTAGGGCTCGTTCCAGACCTCGCAGATGGCTCCGAGGCCGAACGCCTCGACCCCGTCCTGCACGACGACCGCGACCTTCTTCATGGTTCCAGCCTGCCACAGATGTGGCGGTTTATCGAGGATGGATGACTTTTCTGCCACTGGTGGCAGATTCAGACGGAGACGAAACTTTCTGCCATGTTCCTCTTGCTGATCCTCCTGGCCCTGTCCGCCCTCGTCATCGCCCTCGCGATCTGCGTCTCCCTCGACGGCTACGGCAGCCGTCCCGGGCCCCGCAGCCGTCCACGCGACCCGTTCCAGCCGTCGCGACCCGACGACCACGACCTGCCCGTCCGGTGACGCCGACCGTCGCTCCGACATGACGAGACCCCCGACCATCGGCCGGGGGTCTCGTCGTGCGGTCGTTCAGCGGGTGAGGATCACTCGCCGCCCGTCAGCTTCTCGCGCAGGGCCTGCAGCGCCTCGTCGGACGCGAGCGAACCCTCGCCCGTCTCGACGTCGCCACCGGCGGAGTAGTTGCTGACCTCGCCGGCCTCGATGTTGGCCTTCTCGGCCTCCTCGATCTGCTTCTTGTGCGCCTCCCAGCGCTCGTGAGCCTCGGCGTACTGCTTCTCCCAGGCAGCGCGGGCCTCCTCGAAGCCCTCCTGCCACTCGCCGGTCTCCGGGTCGAAGCCGTCGGGGTAGATGTAGTTGCCCTGCTCGTCGTAGGAGGACGTCATGCCGTAGAGCGTCGGGTCGAAGTCGTCGGCCGCGGCAGCCTGCGTCTCGTTGGCCTGCTTGAGCGACAGCGAGATGCGACGACGCTCGAGGTCGATGTCGATGATCTTGACCATGACCGAGTCGCCGATCTGGACGACCTGCTCGGGGATCTCGACGTGACGCTCGGCCAGCTCGGAGATGTGCACGAGGCCCTCGATGCCCTCCTCGACGCGCACGAACGCACCGAACGGGACGAGCTTGGTGGCCTTGCCGGGCACGATCTGGCCGATCTGGTGGGTCCGGGCGAAGTGCTGCCACGGATCCTCCTGCGTCGCCTTGAGCGACAGCGACACGCGCTCGCGCTCGAGGTCGACGTCGAGCACCTCGACCGTGACCTCGTCGCCGACCTGGACGACCTCGTTCGGGTGGTCGATGTGCTTCCAGGACAGCTCGGAGACGTGGACGAGACCGTCGACGCCGCCGAGGTCGACGAACGCACCGAAGTTGACGATCGAGGAGATGACGCCCTTGCGGACCTGCCCCTTCTTGAGCTCGTCGAGGAACTTCTGGCGCACGGCCGACTGGGTCTGCTCGAGCCACGCACGGCGCGACAGGACCACGTTGTTGCGGTTCTTGTCGAGCTCGATGATCTTCGCCTCGAGCTTCTGGCCGATGTACGGGTCGAGGTCGCGCACGCGGCGCATCTCGACCAGCGACGCGGGCAGGAAGCCACGGAGTCCGATGTCCATGATGAGGCCGCCCTTGACGACCTCGATGACGGTGCCCTCGACGACGCCGTCCTCGGCCTTGATCTTCTCGATGTCGCCCCAGGCGCGCTCGTACTGGGCGCGCTTCTTGGACAGGATCAGACGGCCTTCCTTGTCCTCCTTCTGGAGGACGAGGGCCTCGACGCTGTCACCGACGGCGACGACCTCGTGCGGGTCGACGTCGTGCTTGATGCTCAGCTCGCGCGAGGGGATGACGCCCTCGGTCTTGTAGCCGATGTCGAGGAGGACCTCGTCGCGGTCCACCTTGACGATGGTGCCGTCGACGATGTCGCCGTCGTTGAAGTACTTGATGGTCGAGTCGATGGCCGCGAGGAAGTCTTCCTCGGTGCCGATGTCGTTGACCGCAACCTGCGGTGCCGCAGAGGGTGCGATGCTCATAGGTAGATGGACTCCGATGGATGGATGATGTAGGGATAGCGGCCGGCGGACGTGCCTCGGACACCCCGTGAGGGCGCGCGAGGAGCGCTCCTGCTCGGTCCGAGGAACGCACAGGTCACCAGCGCACCTCTCAGGGTACGCGATCCCCGCCGTTCCCGGACCACCGGGGGCGTCGCGAGGTACGGACGGACGACGCTCAGGCGGGCAGGGCGAAGAACGCGGTCAGCGCACGCACGTAGTGGTCGACGTCGGCGGCCGCCATCGTCTCGCGCGCGGAGTGCATGGCCAGCTGCGGGGCACCGAAGTCGACGGTCGTGATGCCGGTGCGGGCCGCGCTGATCGGTCCGATCGTCGAGCCGCACGGCAGGTCGGCCCGGTGGACGTAGCGCTGCAGCGGCACCCCGGCGTGCTCGCAGGCCCGCGCGAACACCGCGGCACCGACGGCGTCGGTGGCGTAGCGCAGGTTCTGGTTGACCTTGAGGACCGGTCCGGCGCCGAGCCGCACGTGGTGCAGGGGCTCGTGACGCTCGGCGTGGTTGGGGTGCGTCGCGTGCGCCATGTCGCCGGACGCGCAGACCGAGCCCGCGACCGCACGGTGCAGGTCGTCGCGGTCGCCTCCGGCGGCCAGGACGATGCGCTCGAGCACCGTGAGCAACAGGTCCGAGGCGGCGCCGCGCTCGGAGGAGCTGCCCACCTCCTCGTGGTCGAACAGCACGAGCACCGGCCGCTGGCCGTCCACCGGGGCCCTGCCGCCGGCGCCGGAGTCGAGCAGCGCCTGCAGGCCGGCGAAGCACGTGGCCTGGTTGTCCAGCCGGGGTGCCGCGACCAGCCAGCCATCGACGCCCACGCGCGCGCTGGGCACGACGTCGGCCGTCATGAGCTCGAACCCGAGCACCTCGTCGGCGCCGAAGCCCTCGCGCTCCCCCAGCCACGCGAGGAACGGTGTGCCGCGCTGCGCCCAGATCGCGTCGAGGTGACGCTGGCGGTCGGGCGCGCCGGCGGCGTCGCGGTCGAGGTGGATCGCGAGGTTCGGCACCCTCAGCACCGGCTCGTCGACGTGCACGAGCCGCTCCTGGCCGTCACGCAGCACGACGCGGCCGGCGACGCCGAGGTCGCGGTCGAGCCAGGTCGTGAGCAGAGGGCCGCCGTACGGCTCCAGGGCGAGCACGTCGGTGCCCTCGAAGCGTCGGTCGTGGTGCTGCTTCAGGCGCAGCGTCGGGCTGTCGGTGTGCGCACCGACGATCCTGAACGGGTCGGAGGCGGCGGACGACGCGCTGTCGTCCCAGGCCACGAGCGACCCGCCGCGCACGACGTAGCCGCGACCGCCCGGCCCGGGCCAGGCGGCGCGCTCGTCGACCCGCGACCACCCCGCCGACTCCAGCGCGGCGGCCGCGGTGGCGACGGCGTGGAACGGGGACGGCGAGGCGTCCACGAAGCGGCAGAGGTCGTCGGCGGCACCCATGGCCCCACCGTAGCGACCTGCGGACGCACGTCCGGCGCGCCACCCGGGGGGTGACGCGCCGGACGAGGTGCCTGCGGCTCAGGCGGTGTGCGTGCCGCCGTCCTGACGACCTGCGGCCTTGCGGCCACGGGCCAGGCCCGCGACGCCGAGGACCAGCAGGACGAGCCCGACGATGCCGCCGACGATCGGGAACGTGGTGTCCACGGCCTTCAGCAGCGTCGCCTTCCCCTTGTACTCGTCGACTGTGTCCTGGATGTAGGCGTCGGTGTAGCCGAGCGTCGCCTTCGTCGTGGTGAGCTTGCGCTCGCCGTCGACCTCCAGGTAGGAGTCCTGCGCCTCCCCGCCCTTGATGATGACGCCGGTGACGGGCTCGACCAGGAAGGTCCGCGTGTTCGCGTAGATCCGGTCGGCCGTGACCTGGGAGGCCTCCTCGCCGACGAGCGAGCCCGGCACGTCGATCGTGCCGGTCTTCGTCGGCTCGATGACCTGCTCGAACTCGTAGACGTCGAGACCCTTGATGGTGGTCTCGCCCTTGTAGACGGCCGGGGTGGCCTTCTTGAGGGTGCCGTCCCAGAAGTCGTACGTCTTCTTCTCGGTCCCGAACGGGAACTTGAAGTACAGGCCCTTGAAGGCGCCCTCGGACTCCTCGCCACCGGTCTCGGTGGTCGAGCCGCTCCACGGGACGGTCTCGCCGGTGTGGGCGTCGAACGCCACGCGGTCCTTCGTGCTGCTGAGCGGCGTCTGGCCGCTCGCGCAGTCGAAGTCGGGCGTGTCGGTGCACGTGTAGGTGTCCCACACGGCCACGTCGCGGCCGAGCTCCTTGGAGGCCTTCTCGCTCAGCTCGACGTTGCCCTGCACGATGCGCGTCGACTTCAGGGGTCCGGTCTCGACCGCGGGTCCGCCCTCGGCGCCGACGTTGAGGTACTCAGCGTCCTCTCCCGGCGCCGTCTGCGAGATGCTCGTGGTCTCGTTGTTGTCGGGCACCACGGCCAGACGGTCGTACATGTAGAACTTGCTCAGTCCTGCCAGAAGAACCAGGAAGGCGCCCAGCACGAGCGCCACCAGTCCCAGCTTCTTACCCACAGTCGGGCTCCCTCCGCTGTTGTGATCAGGCGCACGTTACCAGCCCGTAGGGTCATCGGAGCCGCACCCGACGTGTGTGAGGATGAGTCGTGGTCGAACCTGTCACGCGCCGGCTGCTCGGGACCTTGCGCGACGAGGGCGTGGGCACCCGGGAGCTCGTCTCCGGCGCCGCTCTCGTGCTCTTCCTGGCCCAGCTGGCCTGGCGCGCCTGGATCGTCGTCCCGGGCTGGTTCTACGCCGACGACCTGCTGCTCCTGGAGGACGCGGCGCGGCCGCTGCACACGGTGCTCCTGGAGCCGAACGACAGCCAGCTGATGCCGCTCGGGCGCGTCGTCGCCGCCCTGGTCGCCGCCGCCGGTCCCTACGCGTGGTGGGCTGCCGCGACGTCGGTACTGGTGCTGTCGGCCGCCGCGACGGCCGCCTGCTGGCTCATGCTGCGCACGGTCTTCGGTCCGCGGCCGTTCGTCCTCGTGCCCTTCGCGCTCTTCTGCTTCCTCCCCCTCGCCGCCGACGCGAGCTCCTGGTGGGCCGTCGCGCTGAACGCACTCCCCGCCCAGGTGGCGTTCTTCCTCGTGGTCACGGGCTTCGTGCTCTGGAGCCGTGAGCGACGTCCCCGCTGGGCCGTGCTGGTGGTGCTGGCCTACCTGCTCGGGGCGGCGAGCGGACCCCGCGCGCTGCTCATGGCCCTGCCGGTGGGCGCGTTCGTCGTCCTGTTCTGCTCCGGGACCGGACGCGGCACGCTCGCCCGGGTGGCGCGTCGGCACGGCCCCGTCGTCGCACCGCTCGCCGCGCTCGGCGTCGCCTACCTCGTCCTCTACCGGGCCACCACGCCCCCGCCGGTGCAGGTCACCGGTGCCACGCCCTGGATCGACGTGGCCGACCGGCTGCTCCTGTCGTCCGTGCTGCCCGGGCTGGTCGGCGGACCCTGGCGCTGGGACGTCGCAGCGGACCCGCTGTCGGTCCCCGACCCCACGGTCGCGGTGCGCGTGGTCGCCGTCGTCGCCGTCCTGGCGGTCGTCGCCGTCGCGTGGCGTCGGCGCCCGAGCACCACGTGGCGTGCGGTCGTCGTGGTGCTCGTGCAGGTGGCCGGCACCTACGTCGCGATCGCCCTCGGCCGTGGGCTGCAGGTCGGCGCCGTCGCCGGTCAGTTCACGCGCTACCTGCCCGACCTCGCCGCGGTGCTGCCCTTGGCACTGGCCGCTGCTGTCCTGCCCGTGCGCGTGCCCGACGCACCGACCGTGCGCGAGCGTCCGCTGCTGGCCCGTCTGCCCTCGGTGCCGCGCCCGGCGCTGGGAGCCGCGCTCGCCGTCGTGCTCGTCGCGTCGCTGGTGAACGCAGCCGCCTACGCGCGACCCTGGCACGAGGACTTCCCTGCGCGTCGCTACGTCGAGAACGCACGCGCGTCGCTGCTCGCCGACCCGCGCCCCGTCGCCGACCTCGAGGTGCCGGAGCTCGTGCAGCTCGGGCTGCACTACCCGCGGAACCTGCCGTCGCACGTGCTCGCGCCGTACGGTGATCTCGTGGACGCACGCAGGCAGGGCAACGACCTCGCGGTGCTCGACACCGACGGCACGGCGCGTCAGCCGCTCGTGCGCGGCGCGGAGAGCGCTCCCGGACCCGTGGCTGGCTGCGGGACGAAGGTCGTGCAGGGCGAGCCGGGGCGCCTCGCCCTCGACCGGGCGGAGATGCCCGACTTCCCGTGGACCACGATCAACTACGCCGCGTCGGTCGACGGCGAGGCCGTGCTGCGCTTCGACGGCCGCGAGCCCGTGCGCATGCAGGTCCTCAGCGGCCCGCACACCTACCTCGTCAACGGCGACGGCGCCTACTCGACGCTCGAGGTCGACGTGACGACGCCCGGCCTGACGGTCTGCGTCGACCGCGTCGCGGCGGGCACGCTGGAGGCCCTGCGATGACGGCGACGGTCCCCGGCTTCCCCGCGTCCCCCGCCGCGCCCGCCGACCGGACGTCCGGCGGACGCGCCGTCGCACCCGTGTACCCGGGCCTCGACACGCTGCGCGCGGTCGCCTCCCTCGCGGTCGTGCTCACCCACTGCGCGTTCTGGGCCGGGTTCTACGACGAGGGTCTGCTCGGAGCCGCGATGCAGCGTCTCGAGGTCGGTGTCGCCGTCTTCTTCGTGCTCTCCGGCTTCCTGCTCGCGCATCCCTGGCTCACCGCGGCCCGGACCCGCGAGCACCACGACTCGGTGGCGCGGTACGCCTGGAAGCGCGCGCTGCGCGTCCTGCCCGTCTACTGGGTCACCGTCGTGCTGGCGCTGCTGGTCGTGCGGCAGAACCGCGAGCTCGGCCTGGACCGCTGGCTGCAGAACCTCGCGCTCGTGGACCTCTACCGCGAGCCGGCACTGCCCGAAGGCCTCTCGCAGATGTGGAGCCTCGCGACCGAGGTGGCGTTCTACGCCGCGCTGCCCCTGATCCTCGTCGTGCTGCTCGGCCGACGCACCCACGGACTGCGCGTCAGGCGGGTGCTGACGCTGCTCTCCGTGCTGGCCGTGCTGTCGCTCGTCTGGACGTGGGCGGCCTCGATCGGCGGCCCGCTCGTGCCGCTGGGGCCTTGGACGACGCAGGCGCTCCCGGCGTTCCTGGGCTGGTTCGCGGTCGGCATCGCGTTCGCCGTCGTCGACGTCGACCGGCGCCATCCCCTGCCCGGGCGCCCGTCGCGCGTCGCGCGCCGCCTGGAGTCGGTGGCCTCCGCCCCGGGTGCCTGCTGGCTCCTGGCCGCGGCGGTGCTCGTCGTCGCGTCGACCCCGCTCGGCGGGGCGGCGGGACTCTTCGCGCGCACGTCGTCGGAGTCGCTCGTGCGCGCCGTGGCGTACGCGGTCGTCGCCGCGCTCGTGGTGCTTCCGAGCGTGTTCGGCGACGCGCACTCCCCCTACGCCCGCTGGATGGCGCACCCGTGGCTGCGGCACCTCGGCCACGTGTCCTACAGCCTCTTCTGCTGCCACGTGATCGTGCTGTGGGTGCTGTTCGACCGGCTCGACCTCACGCTCTTCAACGCGTCGTTCCCGCTCGTGATCGTGCTGGTCCTCGCCGTGTCGCTGCCCGTCTCGGAGCTGCTCTACCGACTGGTCGAGCGCCCGTTCCTGCGGCTCAAGAACCTCGGCCGACGCACCCCGGCAGCCACCACGACCGACACGGCGGCGAGCGCCGCGAGCTGAGGCAGTGCGAGGTCGCCCGACCACGTGCTGAACTGTCCCCACGGCCGCAGCACCGCGATCCCGCCGGCCACGGCGACGAGCAGCCCGACGAGCGCGGCGGCCGGGACACGTCGCCGGACCGCCCACGTGGCACCGACCGCCACGAGCGCGGTCAGCACGCCCGGCACA
>NZ_JAMXRU010000103.1 GCF_024124745.1 Aeromicrobium sp. CnD17-E | reverse complement strand
CCGACGTGCGCGCGGTGCAGCGCGAGGCCGCCGTGCTCACCTGCCAGGCACCTCGGGCGACGTCGGCCCGGGCGTTCGTGGTCGACGCGCTGGAGCCCGACGGACGGTGAGCCTCCCCGGAGTTGTCCGTCCCGGCACCTAGCGTCGGGGCGTGCGCACCAACCGGTTCGAGGGCTTCTGCGCCGCCTGCACCCTCCACGTGCTCGCGGGTGCCGGTCGGCTCACCGGCACGCCAGGCGCCTGGCGCACGTGGTGCGTCGCCTGCGCACCCCGGCCGCCGGCACGGGGCGGGCACGACGGCTGGCACCGGCTGCCGCTCGCCTCGCTCGACCTCGAGACCACCGGCACCGACGCGCTGCTCGACCGCGTCGTGAGCTTCGCGCTGCTCGACGAGCCAGGCTTCGAGATCACCGGCCTCGTCCGGCCCGACGTCCCCGTGCCCGAGGCGGCCGCGGCCGTCCACGGCATCACGGACGCGATGCTGCAGGACGCCCCGACGTCGGCCGAGGCGCTGCCGGTCGTGCTCGACTGGCTCGCGACGGTCGCCGAGCGCCGGGTGGGGCTCGTGGTGTTCAACGCCTGCTACGACCTGTCGATGCTGCGCGCCGAGGCGCGCCGGCACGGACTCGCCGAGCCCGACTGGGAGCGGCTGCTCGTCGTCGACCCCTACGTCGTCGACTGGGGGATCGAGCGGGGCGCGCTGGGCCGGCGTCGCCTCGGCGACGTCGCCGCCTACTACGGGGTCGCGCTCGACGGTGCGCACGACGCCACGTGCGACGCGGTCGCCGCGCGGCAGGTGGCGGTCGAGCTGGCGGCCCGGCACGTCGACGTCGGCACGCTCGACCTGGAGCAGCTCATGCACGCCCAGCGCGGCTGGTACGCCGAGCGCGCGGAGGACTGGAACGCCTACGCCCGGCGGGTCGGGCGCGACCTCGACGACCCCGCCGGGTGGCCGCTCGTCGGCTGAGCCGACGGACGGTCGGGTGGTCGGTCCGGCCTACGCCTCCACGCCCCGGACGCGGGCCAGGATCGCCGCCGCGGCGGCGTCCGGCGCCTGCTCGGGGATCCAGTGCGTCACGCCCTCGAGCACCTCGTAGCGGTAGTCGGCGCTCACGTGCGCGCCGCACGCGTCGGCCCCGGCCCGACCGATGGCGAGGTCGTCGTCGCTCCAGACGAAGGTGGTCGGCACGTCGACCGACGGCAGCCCCGCCAGCTCCGGCGTCATGGCTCGGTACCAGCCGAGGGCGGCGGTCAGCGCCCCCGGCTCCTGGAGCTGCGCGACGAAGGCGTCGACGAGGTGCGCCGGCACGGCCCCCTGGTACATGGCGCGGAGCCGACGCGCGTCGTCGGCGAGCAGGAGGTCCTCGGCCGTCCCCTCCTGGCGGAACAGCCCGATGTAGGAGCCGCGCTCGCGGGCGTCCGCGTCGTGCGCGAGCGCCGCGTTGTAGGCGGCCAGGTGCGGCACGGAGAACGTGGTCAGGGTCTCGAGACGGTGGCCGTGGTGCGCGGCGACGTACCAGGCGACGGCCGCGCCCCAGTCGTGCCCGACGAGGTGGAAGCGCTCGAGCCCGAACGCGTCGGCGAGGCTCACGACGTCCTGCGCCAGGCGGTCGGTGGCGTACGCGGCGACGTCGGTCGGCCGGGCGCCGGGGGAGTAGCCCCGTTGGTCGGGGGCGATGACGCGCAGGCCGGCGTCGGCGAGCGCGGGAGCCACGTGCGACCACGACAGCGAGGACGCCGGGAACCCGTGCAGCAGCACCACCGGCGGGCCGTCCTCCGGTCCGGCGAGCCGGACGTCGAAGGTGAGGTCGCCGACGGCGACGGCGGTGGTCTCGGAGAACGCCATGAGCACATCGTGGCGCACGAGAGGGGCCACGGCGCCTCGTCGTCCCCAGGACGCGCCGACCGGTCGCCGCCTCAGTCCGACGGGGCGCCCGCCCGCTCCAGCGCCGCGCGGTCGAGCGCGGCTCCGGTGGCCACGTCGGGGGCGGTGCCGCCCCGGTCGGCGTGGACCCACCACCGGTCGGCGTCGGACCGCGGCTGCTGCGGGTAGTGCGCGACGGCGTCGTCGAGCAGCCGCTCCAGGGCCTCCCTGAGTCGCGACGTCAGCTCCGCCACCGACTCGCCCTCCCGGGGCAGGAGCGGCTCGCCGACCACGACGTCGACCGCCACCCCGCGGCGCAGCGTGCGGCGTCCGTCGACCGTGAGCAGCCGGTGGCCGCCCCACACGACGCAGGGCACGAGCGGGACGACGGCCCCGGTCGTCCGGGTGGCGTGCAGGGCGAGTGCTGCGGCCCCCGGCTTCAGCCGCTTGACGCGGAAGGAGCGCGAGATGGTGGCCTCGGGGAAGACCCCCACGACCTCGCCCGACGTCACGAGGCGCCGGGCGTGGCGGTAGGCACTGGCGCCGGTCCAGCGCTCCACCCGCACGTGCCCCATCGCGCGCATGAGCCGGCCGACGACCGGGGCGTCGAAGACCGAGGCCTTGCTCATGAAGCGCACCAGTCGTCCTCGCTGGCGCGCTGCCCACTCCAGCAGGACGAAGTCGAGGTAGCCGGTGTGGTTGGCGGCCAGCACCGCGGCACCGCTACGTGGCAGGTGCTCGAGCCCACGAGCCCGCAGGCGCACGCCCCACGCGCGGAGCAGCAGGGCGCCGGCGCGGTTCACCCAGCGATAGGTCCGGTCGGTGCCGCGGGTCACCCGTGCGGGCCGGGTCGGGTCGGGTCTCACGTCAGAGGTTCGGCGCTGGGCTGCTGGAGGACGGGGCTGCTCGCCGAGCGGTCGGCCGACACGCGCAGCGCGCCGGCCGTGAGCAGCGCGATCGCCGCGCCGTAGAGGGCCATGACGGCCACCGACACCGTGGCCGACCCCGGGTCGACGCGGCCTGCCTCGCCCAGGGCGATCAGCCCGTCGGAGACGAGGAAGAGGGCTCCGCCGACGCCCGCCAGCACGTCGACGCACGACGACGTGACGGCGGTCGCGAGCAGCAGCACGGCGTAGACCGGCACGACCGGACGCAGGTCGGCTGCGAGGCCGCCCCACGCCCAGGCGACGAGGGCGACACCGGCCAGCAGGTACGTGACCAGCAGGAGGGGGTTCGGGCGACGCTCCCGCACCGCCCCGGCGCGCACGAACAGCGTGACGAGGCAGGCGTGGGCCGCCGCGAACGAGGCCATGCCGGCGACGAACAGCCCGTCGACCTCGAGCAGGAGGTCGCCGCCGAGGCACAGGACGAGCGCGGCCACGAGCAGCCTCGGACCGCGCTCGGCGACCACCCACGCCACGAGCACGGGTGCCAGCAGGCACTTCGTGACGCTGTCCCACGGGGCCAGGTCGGCGGCCAGGAGCACCAGGTGCACCGCCAGCACGGCGACGAACACGACCACGTACGGGCGTGCGACGGGTCCGGTGCTGCCGTGCCGAGCGTGCATCGGGGCAGGCTACTACCCGGCGGCGGCGTCGGGCTCGCGTCGTGCGGCTCGGCGGGCCCGCTTGTCCTCGTACATCGACCGGTCGGCGCGCTGGAACGCGAGGTCGACCGGCTCGTCGCCGGGGAACACGAGCGACCACCCGAACGAGGCCTCCACGCCCTCGTGCGCGAGCGCGTCGCGGTAGCGCTGCAGCGTCCGGCTGAGCAGCCTCGGTGACACGTCCTCGACCAGGACGACGAACTCGTCGCCGCCGTACCGCGCGATGGTGTCGTGCACGCCGCGGGCACCGGTGAGGGCGTGCGCGGTGCGCTGCAGGAGGGCGTCGCCGGCGGCGTGGCCCTCCCGGTCGTTGACCTCCTTCATCCGGTCGAGGTCGCACAGCACCACCGCGGCGAGGTCGCCGTACGCGCTCGCGCGGACCGCGGCGTCGGCGAGCACGGAGTCCCAGCCCCGTCGGTTGACGAGGCCGGTGAGCGCGTCGGTCTGGGACAGCGCCTCCGCGGTGCGCCGCTCGCGGTCGCCGCTCTCGGCCCGGCGGGCGAGCGACAGGTGGGCGCCGAGCAGGTCGCCGAGGACGGCGAGGAGCTCGGCGTCGACCTCGGCCCCGTCGAGCGGGTCGACGCCCAGGCCGCAGAGCATGCCGAACATCTCGCCCTCCGCGTCGCGGATCGGCGCGCCGGCGTAGCTGCGGGTGGCCCCGATGCGCAGGTCGCTGTACTGCGGGTGCGTGGTCACGTCGTCGACGATCGCGTCGGCCCCGAGGTCGAAGGCGCGGTGGCAGTACGACTGGTCCCACGGCCGACGGTCCCCGACCTTCACGAGGGTCCCGGGGGTGGCGTGCAGGAAGACCTGCTCGCCCTCGATCCGCCGGTTGACCGACCAGTCGCTGATGGGCGTGCTGCGCCTCAGGTACTCCACGACGCGGTTCGCGACGGCGCTGAAGGTGTCGGTCCCCGTGGCGGGGGCGAGCGGCTCCATGGCCTCCATCCTGCCAAGATTCTGTCCGCCCGCTGGTCGAGTCGATCGGTTCAGTACCAGGAAGGGAGCGACAGTATCCGTCCTGGTACGCTGGCGCCGTCGTCCCCGTCGCCGGAAAGGTCACCATGCCCGCCGATCGTCTGATGCCGACGCCCGAGTCGGCCGACCTCATCGCCCTCACGCGCGAGCTCGTCGACGACAAGCTGCGCCCGCGCGTCGACGAGGCCGAGCGCACCGCGACCTTCCCGCGCGACGTCTTCACGCTGCTGGGCCGAGCCGGCCTGCTGGGTCTGCCCTACCCCGAGGAGCTCGGCGGCGGAGGCCAGCCGTACGAGGTCTACCTGCAGGTCGTCGAGGAGATCGCCTCGGCCTGGGCAGCCGTCGGCGTCGGGGTGAGCGTCCACGCGCTCTCCTGCTTCGGGCTCTTCGAGGCCGGCACCGACGAGCAGAGGCGGCGCTGGCTGCCCGACATGCTCGGGGGAGACCTGCTGGGCGCCTACTGCCTCTCCGAGGCGCACGCCGGCTCCGACCCGGCCGCGATGCGGACCAAGGCGGTCCGCCAGGGTGACGACTACGTCATCACCGGCGCGAAGGCCTGGACCACCCACGGCGGGCAGGCCGACTTCTACAAGGTCATGGCCCGCACCTCCGACGAGAAGGGGCGGGGCATCTCCTGCTTCCTCGTCCCGGCCGACGCCGGGGGCCTCACGGCCGACGTGCCCGAGCAGAAGATGGGGCTCATGTCCTCGACGACGGCCACGATGCTGTTCGACGGCGTCCGGGTCCCTGCGGAGCGGCGGCTGGGTGCCGAGGGCCAGGGCCTGGCCGTCGCGCTCGCCGGTCTCGACGCAGGACGGCTCGGCATCGCCGCGGTCGCCGTGGGAGTCGCCCAGGGTGCACTGGACGTCGCCGTCGCGTACGCGAAGCAGCGCGAGGCGTTCGGCAGGGCGATCATCGACCACCAGGGCCTCGGCTTCCTGCTGGCCGACATGGCAGCGGCTGTCGACTCCGCGCGGGCCACCTACCTGCATGCCGCCCGGCTGAAGGACGCCGGACGCCCGTACGGGCGGGCCGCGTCGGTCGCCAAGCTCGTCGCCACCGACAACGCCATGAAGGTGACCACCGACGCCGTCCAGGTGCTCGGCGGCGCCGGCTACACCAAGGACTTCCCCGTCGAGCGCTACATGCGCGAGACCAAGGTCATGCAGATCTTCGAGGGCACGAACCAGATCCAGCGGCTCGTCATCAGCCGGCACCTGAAGTAGGAAGAAGGAACCCATGCAGCTCACCGGAACCTCCGCCGTCGTCACGGGTGGCGCCTCGGGACTCGGCGCGGCGACCGCGGCCGAGCTGGCCGCCGCCGGAGCGGCCGTCGTGGCGGTCGACCTGGCGCAGTCCATCGAGAAGGCGCCCGACGTCGACGGTGTCACGTACGTCGAGGCCGACGTGACCGACGAGGCGCAGGTGCGCAACGCCGTCGCCGCCGCGTCCGAGCAGGCGCCGCTGCGCGTCGCGGTGAGCTGCGCCGGCATCGGCACGGCCGGTCGCGTGCTCGGCAAGGGTGGTCAGGGCATCCACGACCTCGGCCTCTTCGCGCGCATCGTCAACGTCAACCTCGTGGGCACCTTCACCGTGCTCGCGGTCGCGGCCGAGGCGATGGCCGCCACGGAGCCGCTCGAGCACGGCCAGCGCGGCGTCGTCGTCAACACCGCGTCCATCGCCGCGTTCGACGGGCAGATCGGCCAGGCCGCGTACTCGGCGAGCAAGGGCGGCGTCGTCGGCATGACCCTGCCCACCGCCCGCGACCTCGCGCAGTACGGCATCCGCGTGAACACGATCGCGCCGGGCATCATCGACACCCCGATGCTCGCGACGGTCGGCGAGGAGATCCGCGCCGCGCTCGCGAAGGGCGTGCCGTTCCCGCAGCGGCTGGGCCGCCCCGACGAGTACGCCCAGCTCGTCCGGATGATCGTCGAGCACGACTACCTCAACGGCGAGACCATCCGCATGGACGGCTCGCTGCGCATGGCCCCGCGATGAGCGGGACGCCGGACGCACCGGGACACTGGGTCCATGACTGACGCCCCCGTCCTGCTCGCGGTCGACGCCGGCGTCGCCCATGTCGAGCTGAACCGTCCGGACGCCTCCAACACGATCGACCTGCCCTTCACGGCGGCGTTCGCCGACGTGCTCACGCAGGTGCGCGACGACGACGCCGTGCGGGTGGTGCTCCTCACCGGTCGGGGTCGGATGTTCTGCGCCGGCGGCGACCTCGGCGCGATGGACGCGGCGCCCGACCGGTCGGCGTTCCTGCAGGAGCTCGCCGACGCGCTGCACGACGGCGTCCGGCTGCTCGACGGGCTCGAGAAGCCGGTCGTGGTCGGGGTGCAGGGTGCGGCGGCGGGCGCCGGTCTGTCGCTGGTGCTCGGCGGCGACCTCGTGGTGGCCGGCCGGTCGGCGGCGTTCGTCACCGCCTACACGTCGGTCGGCCTGACGCCCGACGGCGGACAGTCGTGGCTGCTGCCGCGCGTCGTGGGACTGCAGCGCGCGCTGGAGCTCACGCTGACGCCACGCCGGCTCTCCGCCGAGGAGGCGCGGGAGTGGGGGATCGTCACGCGCGTCGTCGACGACGAGGCCGTGGCCGACGAGGCGCTCGCGCTGGCCCGCCGTCTGGCCGACGGTCCTGCGCGGGCGTTCGGCCGGGCGCGTCGGCTCGTGCGCGGCTCCTTCGAGACGCCGCTGTCGGACCAGCTCGACCGCGAGGCGCGCAGCATCGCCACGTCGGTCGCGGAGCCCGAGAGCGCCGAGCTGATCGGACGCTTCCTCTCCCGGGGGCGCTAGGCGTCGCGAGGCGCCCTCAGGCGCGGCCGGCGGCCTGGGCCAGGACGGGCTGGATGCACAGCTGGAGCACGTCGACCAGCGTGTCGACGAGCTCCTCGCGCGAACGGGCGCCGGGGTCGGCCAGCCAGCGCGACACGACGGCGTCGGCCAGGCCCACCAGGCCCGTCGCGTAGACGTCGCGGAGCGGGAGCCGGGCGGCGGCGTCGGAGCCGATCAGCTCGCCCGCGAGCGTCGCCACGACCGTCACGACGACGTCGGTGATGCGGTCGACCGGACTGCCGGAGCCGGGTGCGGCGGGGAGCGCCCGCACGAAGTCGTAGAGCGGTCGGTGCTCGAGCACGAAGTCGAGGTAGGCGTCGATCGTGCCGCGCAGGCCCGCCTCCACGCCGTCGTCGGTGGTCATGCGCACGATCACGTGGTCGAGCAGCATCGAGACGATCCGGTCGGCGACCGCGACGTCGAGGTCGTGGCGGTGGTCGAACTGGCGGTAGAGCACCTGCCGGGTCACGCCGCAGGCGCGGGCGATCGACTCGACCGGCGCGTCGGCGCCCTCGCCGTCGATCACCGCGACGGCCCGCTCGACGATCTCCTCGCGGCGTCGCTCGCGGTGCCCCGCCCAGCGGCTCGCGCGGCCGTCCCCCGTCGTGGTCATGGCCACAGCGTATCGACGATGCTGTGACATCGTGTAACCGTTACAGTGCGTAGCAGTCACCATCGTGCTGGAGGTCCTGATGAACCCGTTCGCGTCCATGCCCGCCTGGGCCGCCCGCGTCGTCGCCGTGCAGCTCATCGCCGTGCTGACGATGCTGATCGTCGGCCTGGTGATCCTGCTCCCGTTCCTCCCGCGCCTCGCCGCCGCCGGGGTCGCGCTGCCCGAGCTCACCGAGTCCGCCGAGCGGTCGCCGCGCACGCTCGACCAGGTCGAGCGCATCGACGGCAACGTCGCCCGCGTGGTCCCGCCGGTGCTCGAGGCCGTCGCGGTGCTGCCCGAGGTCGGCGACCAGCTGACGCAGCTGCTCGAGGTCGCCCGCTCCCTCGGTGCGACGGCCGACGGGGTGGTGTCGGCGGCCGATCGTGTGGCGGGGGCGGCTGAGCCGCTCGGCTCCGTGGGTGGCGACATCCGGGCCCTGCGCGAGCAGATCGACGGGCTGGAGTCCCAGCTCGCGTCGCTGCAGGGCCTGCACGAGCCGATCGACTCCCTCGCCACGTCGGCCCGGCCCCTCCCCGGCCAGCTGGAGCAGCTCACCGCAGCGGCCAGCGCCATCGCGACCGTCGCCGACGTGCTCGACCAGCTGGTCGGCTCGATCGGCCGGATGGAGCAGCACGTCGCCAACCTCGACCGCAAGACCGGCCCGGTCCTGCTCCCGGACCTCACCTCCCCCTAGCCCTCCGCGCGTCCTCACCCTTCCTGCGGTTTGTGGAGATGGTGACGGTCCTCCGCGGAGATTCCGTCACCAGCTCCACAAAACGCGGGGGAGGAGGAGGGGAGGAGGGGAGTGGGGTCAGGTGGTGCGGGTGGCGTGGTCGACGAGGACGGCCAGCTGGTGGAAGGCGGCGGCGTCGTCGAGACCGGTGTCGGCCTCCACGGCGCCGCGATGGATGGCCTCCAGCACGAGCCCGGCGACCGAGCCGACGAAGCGCGGGTCGAGCCGCCGTCGGCCCGACGCCTCCACCAGCTCCTTGACCCGCTGGGCCGCCAGACGGACGTTGTTGCGGTAGACCTCGCGGGCCGGCTCGTAGGCGTCGAGGTCGGCGAAGTAGGTCGGCCCGGCGGGCGCGAGCTCCTCGGCGATCGCGTCGAGGTAGACGCTGATCCGCCGTCCGCGGTCGGGCTCGGCAGCCACCCGACGCTCCACGGCGTCGGTCGAGCGACGGAACGACTCGCGCACCGTGGCCTGGATGATCTGCTCCTTGCTCGGCGCGACGACGTAGAGCGTCGACTTCGAGCAGCCGAGCCGCCGGGCGAGGTCCTCGAGGCTGAACGCGAGGAAGCCCTCCGCGTGGAACAGCGGGATCAGCTCGTCGAGCAGCGCCCGGCGGCGCGCGTCGTCGCGGGCGGCGACGCTCGTCGGACGGACCATGCCCCGACCCTACCGTGGGCGAGTACCCGAGATGCCCGCTCAGTACCCTGCTCGCGGCCCGCGTCAGGCGACCGTGCGTCCCAGGGAGCGGATCTGCGCTGGGGAGACGGGGCGTCGTGCGGCTAGGGTCCTGACGTGGACTCCTCGGGGGACAGGGTCGTGCTGACCGTGCTCGCTGGGGTCACGCTGCAGTGCGACGGCGCACCCGTCGCGCTGTCGAGCCTCGAACGCGCGCTGCTCGCCGGGCTCGCCGTGGGGGCCGGGTCCTCCAGCGACACGCTCGTCCGCTGGCTCTACGACGACGCCCCACCGACCTCGGCGCGCAACCGGGTGCAGGCGCTCGTCTCCGGCCTGCGTCGCAAGTGCGACGCACCTCTCGTGCGCACGGCCGCCGACGGCTACCTCCTCGACGACGACGTCACGACGGACGTCGGACGGCTGCGGGCGTGCCGCGACCGGGCGCGGGCGCGGGCGCAGCGCTCCGAGGTGGGGTGCCTCGACGACTTCCGGGCCGCGCTCGACCTCGTGCCCGAGGAGGTCCTGCTCGACGTCCGCCCGACGTCGGCCGTCGAGCTCGAGCGCACGCGTCTCGCGGCCGAGCGGCTCGGTCTCTGGGAGGAGCACGTCGCGGCGGCGGTCGCGCTCGGCCGGGCCGACACGGTCGTCGCCGACCTGGCCCTGCTGACCGCCCTGCACCCGTTCCACGAGGGCCTGCTCGCCCACTCCGTGCTGGCGCTCGCGTCGGTGGGGCGTCGCGAGCAGGCGCTGCGGGTCTACCGCGAGGCGTTCGAGCGGCTCGACGTCGAGCTGGGGGTCGAGCCGTCGGACCTGCTGCGCTCCGCGCACGCCCGGGTGCTGGAGGGCGACGTGGTACCGGTGCGGGCGTCCGAGGTCACGACCGTGCCCGGCGCCGACGCTCTGCGCCGACCCACCGCGCCCCGCACGCTGCCGCGGCGCTCGCCCGGCTTCGTCGGCCGCACGCACGAGCTGGAGGCGGTGCTCGACGCCGCACGGCAGGTCGACGACGGCCCGGTCGTCGTGCACCTCACGGGGCTGCCGGGGATGGGGAAGTCGACGCTCGCCGTCGAGGCGGGCCACCGGCTGCGCGACCGCTTCCCCGACGGCTCGCTGCACCTCGACGCCGGCCGCACGCCGACGGGTCCGGACGCCGGGGCGGCCCTCGGCACCTTCCTGCGCCTGCTGGGCACGCACCCCGAGGCCGTCCCGGCCGACGTCGCCGAGCGAGCCGCCCTCTACCGCAGCCTGCTGCACGAGCGGCGGGTGCTCGTCGTGCTCGACGACGTGGGGGCGGACGTCGCCGCGCCGGCCCTGCTCGACCTGCTGCCGGCGTCGGCGGGCTCGATGGCCCTCGTCGTGTCGCGTCGGGACCTGCCGTGGCTCGACGCCGACGTGCGCGTGCCGGTCGGCTCGCTCTCCGCGAGCGCCGCGCGGGAGCTGCTCGTCCGCGAGCTCGGGACGGAGCGGGTCGAG
>NZ_JAMXRU010000102.1 GCF_024124745.1 Aeromicrobium sp. CnD17-E | reverse complement strand
GCGGCCGTCCTGCTCGCCGCGGCAGGCGTCGTCGTGGTGACGCTGCTGGTCCGCCACGTCGAGCGCGCCGGGCAGCTGTGGGCCCTGCTCGACCCGGGGGCCTCCGGCACCCCCGCCCTGGCCGCGATCTGCCTGCTCGCGGTGCCGACGATGGTCGCCTGGACCGCCTCGGTGCTGCTCGGACCCGGCTTCGTGCTGGGGACGCAGACGTCGGTCGACCTCGCGGGCGCCCAGCTCGGTCCTGTCCCGGGTCTGCCGGTCCTGGCCGCGCTGCCGTCTCCCGGCACCTTCGACGACTGGGTCGTCGTGCTCGGTCTCGTCCCGGTGCTCGCCGGTCTCGTGGCCGGCTGGACCGTGCGTGCCGGTGCCGAGGCTCCCTTCGGGCTGTCCGACCGGCCGGTGCTGGGTCGCAGCCTGCTCGGTCTCGCCGCGGGTGCGGCCGGTGGTGTCGTCGTCGGCGTGCTGGTCGGCGCCTCCGGCGGCGCCGTGGGCCCCGGGCGACTCGCCGACGCCGGGCCGCCCGCCCTGACACCGCTGCTGGTCGCCGTGCCCCTGATGGCCGTGGGCGGTGCGCTTGGCGCGCTCGCGGCGCACTATCGTGACGCCCGTGCCCTCCGCCCCGAGCCCGACGCCGACGCGCGCCCGTCTCGTCGTCCTCGTCTCCGGCTCCGGCACCAACCTCCAGGCGCTGATCGACGCGACGGCTGACCCGGCCTACGGCGCCGAGGTCGTCGCCGTCGGTGCCGACCGTGACGGCATCGAGGGCCTGGCGCGGGCGGAGCGCGCCGCGATCCCGACGTTCGTCGAGAAGCTCAGGGACCACCCGGACCGCGAGGCCTGGGACGCCGCCCTCACCGCCCAGGTGGCGGCGCACGAGCCCGACCTGGTCGTCCTCGCCGGCTTCATGAAGCTGGCCGGCCCGCACTTCCTCGGACGCTTCGGCGGGCGGACGCTGAACACCCACCCCGCGCTGTCGCCGTCGTTCCCCGGGATGCACGGCCCCCGCGACGCCCTGGAGTACGGCGTCAAGATCACCGGCGCGACCCTGTTCGTCGTCGACGCGGGTGTCGACACCGGCCCGATCGTCGCGCAGGTGGCGGTGCCGGTGCTGCCCGACGACGACGTCGCCTCGCTCCACGAACGCATCAAGACCAGCGAGCGCCGCATGCTCGTCGACTCCGTCGGCGAGCTGGCCCGGCGCGGCTTCACCCTGACCGACCGCACCCTCACGCTCGGAGACCCCGCATGAGCACTCGACCGATCCAGCGCGCCCTCGTCTCGGTGTACGACAAGACCGGACTGGAGGACCTCGCCCGTGCGCTCCACGCGGCCGGCGTGTCCCTCGTCTCGACGGGCTCGACGGCCCGGACGATCGAGGCGGCCGGCGTGCCGGTGACGCCCGTGGAGGAGGTGACCGGCTTCCCCGAGTGCCTCGACGGCCGGGTGAAGACCCTCCACCCGCGGGTGCACGCGGGCATCCTCGCCGACACGCGGCTCGAGGCCCACGTGGCTCAGCTCGCCGAGCTCGGCGTCGAGCCGTTCGACCTCGTCGTCGTCAACCTCTACCCGTTCCGCGAGACGGTCGCCTCCGGCGCGACGCCCGACGAGTGCGTCGAGCAGATCGACATCGGCGGTCCGTCGATGGTGCGGGCGGCGGCCAAGAACCACCCGAGCGTGGCCATCGTGACGTCGCCCGACGCGTACGACGACGTCGAGGCCGCGCTGGCCGCCGGCGGCTTCACGCTGGAGCAGCGTCGCCGGCTCGCTGCGCAGGCGTTCGCGCACACGGCTGCCTACGACGTCGCCGTCGCCGAGTGGTTCGCCGCCGGGGGAGCGGGCGAGGGGTCGGCCGACGGCGACTGGCCCGCCTTCGCGGGCACGGCGCTGCAGCGTCAGGCGGTCCTGCGCTACGGCGAGAACCCGCACCAGGGCGCGGCGCTGTACAGCGACGGCACCGGCGGCCTGGCCGCGGCCGAGCAGCTGCACGGCAAGGAGATGAGCTACAACAACTACGTCGACACCGACGCGGCGCGACGCGCCGCCTACGACCACGACGCACCCGCGGTCGCGATCATCAAGCACGCCAACCCGTGCGGGATCGCCGTCGGCGCCGACGTGGCCGAGGCCCACGCCCGCGCGCACGCCTGCGACCCGGTCTCGGCGTTCGGCGGCGTGATCGCCACCAACCGGCCCGTCTCGGTCGCGATGGCCGAGCAGGTCGCCGAGGTCTTCACCGAGGTCGTCGTCGCGCCCGACTACGAGCCGGGTGCCGTCGAGGTGCTGCAGGGCAAGAAGAACATCCGCATCCTGCGTGCCGAGGGTGCCGACCGCGCCACGCACGAGGTGCGCGAGATCTCCGGCGGCGCGCTCGCCCAGCAGCGCGACCTCGTCGACGCGCCGGGCGACGACGTGTCGGGCTGGACGCTCGTGGCGGGGGAGCCGGCCGACGAGGCCACGCTCGCCGACCTCGCCTTCGCCTGGACCGCGGTGCGCGCGGTCAAGTCGAACGCCATCCTGCTGGCCGACGACGGAGCCTCCGTCGGCATCGGCATGGGTCAGGTCAACCGGGTCGACTCCTGCCGCCTGGCCGTGGAGCGGGCCGGCGAGGACCGGGCCCGCGGCTCCGTGGCGGCGTCGGACGCCTTCTTCCCGTTCGCCGACGGCCCGCAGATCCTCATCGACGCCGGCGTGCGCGCGATCGTCCAGCCGGGTGGGTCGATGCGTGACGACGAGACCATCGCGGCGGCGCAGGCCGCGGGCGTCACGATGTACGTCACGGGCACCCGGCACTTCTTCCACTGAGCCTCGGCGCCTCGTGCGGGAACGTGCGAGGCTCGCGCCCGAGCGCTGCGCGCGGCTGTGGCAGGGTCGGGGCATGGACGACGTGAGCGTGCGGAACGCCACCGCGGCCGACGTGGACGCCCTCCTCGAGCTCTGGTCGCGAGCAGGTGAGAACGGGTCGCGGCCGGACGACCGCGCCGACCTGGTGCACGCCCTGATCGAGCACGACCCCGAGGCCGTCCTGCTCGCCGAGCTGGACGGCCGTGTCGTCGCCACGATCATCGGCGGCTGGGACGGCTGGCGGGCCAACCTCTACCGCCTCGCCGTCGACCCGGCGTGGCGTGGTCGGGGGCTGGGTCGTCGCATGCTCGAGCTCGCGGAGGAGCGCCTGCGCGGTCTGGGGGCCGAGCGCTTCTGCGCGATGGTCCTCGACGACAACGAGGACGGCCGTGGCCTGTGGCGCGCGTGCGGCTACGCACCGCAGGACGACTGGAGCCGGTGGGTCAAGCAGGCCCGCTGACCCGTCCGGGCCACGGCGGGGCGGCGCCGTGGCCCGCTCGGACGCAGACTCCTCCGTCGAGCGGGCCACGACCCGAGAAGCCGTCCCGGCACAGCCGCAGGACGACCGCGCGAGCGGCTCAGTCCTGCGGCGGCAGCGCGCGCCGGACCAGCTCGACCACGTGGCCGTGCAGGAGCGCGAGGACGCCGTCGAGACCGATCTCACGGTCGGCGGCAGCCACGAGCGCGCCGGAGTAGAGCAGGCTGGCGCCCCGGGTGACCTCGACCGGGTCCGCCACGCCGGTGGCGGCGAGGATCGCGACCTGGCTGCCGAAGCACGAGTCGCGCATGGCGTGGACGGCCTCCAGCAGGTGCGGTCGGCCGAGCGCCGCCAGGTAGACGTTCAGGAAGTGCGACGGTCGGTCGGGGGAGAGCGCGCGCATCGGTGCGGTGAACCGGTCCGCGGCCTCCTCGGCCGAGAGGTCCGTCCCCGCCTCGGGCACGAGCGCGGCCCACTCGTCGGTCCAGTGGGTCAGCGCCTCGCCGAACATCACGTCGACCAGCTGGTCGATCGACGCGAAGTAGTACGAGACCGTCGCGAGCGGCACCTGCGCGGCCTCGCTGACGGAACGGTGGGTGACGGCCTTCGTGCCGCCCTCCTCGAAGAGCTTCGCGGCGGCGGCGACGAGCTGCTCGCGTCGCACTCGGCTCCGCTCCTGGCTCAGACGTGCGCGGCCTCCGGATACTGCCTCAGGCATGATGGTCTGTCTTTCGCGTTCGGGGCCCCCTGGTGAACCCGCCCAGCGTAGTCAAAGGTTCAACTTCTCGCTGACGATCCGGCCAACCTCGTCGGGTCCGGCGAGCTCGGCCGCCACGAGTGCGCGGATCGCCCAGTCGAGCTGCGCCGCCTCCTCGGCCTCCGTGTAGAGCCGCGCCTGGCGTCGCATGGCCGTACCGACGATCAGGGTGAGCACGGTCGGCGCCACCCGCGACGTGTCGGTGAGGCCCAGGATGGAGAGCCAGAGGGCGATCAGGCCCTCCAGGTCGCTCAGCGCCTCGCCGGCCTCCTCGCGCAGGGCGGGGTCGTGCGTGGACGCCAGGTAGATCGACAGCTCGACCGCGACAGCCTCCGGACCACGGGCCGCGAACACGGCCTCGAACGTCGGGGCGACGGAGTCGAGGTCGACGTTCTCGGGCGGTGTCTCGAGGCCTGCGAGGGCGGCCAGCGTGCTGCGCCAGCGCGCGATGTGCTCGCGGAGGGCGTCGCGCAGGAGCTCCTCGATGGAGGCGAAGTAGTAGGTGGTCGTGGCCGGCGGCAGTCCGGCCCGACGAGCCACGGCGCGGTGCGTCACCGCCCGGGCGCCGCCCTCGGCGAAGAGCGAGATGGCTGCGGTCAGCAGCTCCTCCCGCCGCAGTCGACTGCGCTCCTGCGTCAGCTGCGCACGCGTCGTCATGTCCACCTCTCCACGTCGCGTCCCGTGACGCGAGTCCGATCACCGCGACGTCGTCCGTCGTCGGAGCCTCCCGTGGCCGAGTGTAGGGGGACGGCGGGCGTCGGGCCTCCCGCCGACGAGACACGCGCCCAGGCGCCCGCGCGCCGCCCACGGCGTGCCCGCCCGCCCCGGTGACCGGACGCCGCAGGCCTCACAGCAGGGCCACAGGCGACGCACCGGGGCCTGCCGGTCTCCGCCCCCATGATCGAGGACGCCACCACCCGTCACCTTCCTCGAGGAGCGCACCATGACCAACAGTCCAGAGCCCCATCGCGGGCCGGGCCTTCCCACCTACGAGGGCCGCACGCTGGCCCGACCCGACGACGACGTCGTCGACCAGGGAGCCGGGTTCGACGCCGTCACGCTGGTGACGCGTCGACGGGTGCTGGCGTTCCTGGGCGCCGGCCTCGGCGCCGCGACCCTGGCCGCGTGCGGAGCCGGCTCCGACCAGTCCGGGTCGGCGTCGGCGGGTTCGGCCTCCACGACGAGCGACGGCGAGATCCCGCAGGAGACCAACGGTCCCTATCCCGCCGACGGCACCGCGGACCTCAACATCCTCGAGGACTCCGGCATCGTCCGCAGCGACATCACCTCGAGCCTGGACGGCGGCGAGACCGTCGCGGGCGTGCCGCTGGCCCTCACGTTGAAGGTCGTCGACATGGCCGACGACGACGCGGCGTTCGAGGGAGCCGCGGTCTACGCCTGGCAGTGCGACGCCCAGGGTCGGTACTCCATGTACACCTCGGGCGTGGAGGACCAGACCTGGCTGCGCGGCGTCCAGGTCGCCGACGCGGACGGCGAGCTCACGTTCACGACCATCGTGCCCGGCTGCTACCAGGGACGATGGACCCACGTGCACTTCGAGGTCTACCCCGACGTGGACTCCGCGACCGACGTCGCCAACGCGATCGCGACCTCGCAGCTGGCCTTCCCGCCGGACATGCTCGCCGACGTCTACGCCCTCGACACCTACGCCGGCTCGGCGGAGAACCTGGCCGGGGTGGGCACCTCGATCTCCGACGACAACATCTTCGCCGACGGCAGCGACCTGCAGGTCCCGACCGTCAGCGGCGACGTCTCGTCGGGCTACACCGCGTCCCTGACCGTCAACGTGGACACCACCACCCAGCCGTCCGCCGGAGGCATGGGTGGTGGCCCTCAGGGAGGCGGCGCCCCGCCGTCGTCCCGGTGACCCGGCAGGGGCCGGGTGGTCGTCGTCGACGCGCGTCCCGAGGCCGTCCAGGAGAGGCCCTGCGTAGACTCGGCGTCGTGACGGCGCAGATCCTGGACGGCAAGGCGGTGGCCGCGGCCATCAAGACGGAGCTCACCGGTCGCGTCGCGGCCCTGCGGGAGCAGGGGCTGGTCCCCGGCCTCGGCACCATCCTCGTCGGTGACGACCCGGGCAGCCGCTGGTACGTCGACGCGAAGCACCGCGACTGCGCGGAGATCGGCATCGAGTCGATCCGGGTCGACCTCCCGGCGACGGCGTCGCAGGCCGAGGTCGAGGCAGCCGTCGACCAGCTCAACGCCGACCCTGCCTGCACCCTCTACATCGTCCAGCTGCCGCTGCCCCGCGGCATCGACGAGAACGCCGTGATCGGGCGCATCGATCCCGCCAAGGACGCCGACGGGCTGCACCCGACCAACCTCGGCTGGCTCGTGCTCGGCGAGCCGGCCCCGTTGCCGTGCACCCCGCGCGGCATCGTCGAGCTGCTGCGCCGCCACGACGTCGAGATCGCGGGCGCGCACGTCGTGGTCGTCGGACGAGGCATCACCGTGGGCCGGCCCATGGGGCTGCTGCTCACCCGCCGCAGCGAGAACGCGACGGTCACCCTCTGCCACACCGGCACGCGCGACCTCGCGGCCGAGGTGCGCCGGGCCGACATCGTCATCGCGGCTGCAGGCGTCCCGGGCATCATCACGCCCGACATGGTCAAGCCCGGCGCGGCGCTGCTCGACGTCGGCGTGAGCCGCGACGACGCCGGCAAGATCGTCGGCGACCTCCACCCGGGCGTGCACGATGTCGCCGGCTGGGTCGCCCCGAACCCCGGTGGTGTCGGTCCGATGACCCGCGCGATGCTGCTCAGCAACGTGGTCGACGAGGCCGAGAAGCGCGTCGCGGACGTCTCGTGAGCCCGGTCGTCCCGCGCAGCCGTGGGTCGCAGATCTACCTCTGCCTGCTGGTCGGCGTCGGCGTCGGGCTGGCTCTGGTGGGCGTCGGGCACTGGCGTGCCGGTCTGCTCGTCGTCGGCGTGACCTTCGGCCTCGGGGGCCTGGCCCGCGTGGTGGTCCCGCAGGACCACGTCGGCATGCTGCGCGTCCGCGGGCGCACGTTCGACATCGTCTGGCTGACGCTGCTCGGCGTGAGCCTGGCGGTGCTGGCCCTCGTCGTCCCGCCGGGTCCGCCGGCCTGACCTGGCCTCGACGCGTCTCCGTGCGTCGACGCGCGTGTCGGTCCGTCGGGGCCTACCGTGGGGCGATGAAGCACGTCGTCGGGCGCGGCCCGGTCCGGTCCCTGGTCCTCGTGACCGTCCTGTCGCTCGGCGGCACCGCACTCGCGACGTCAGCGGCGTCCGCCCTCGGGCGCGGCGTGCCGGACCCGTCCGAGCCGGCGGTCGAGGCGACGTCGACGACGAGCCCGACGCCCAGCCCGACAGCCTCGCCGACGCCGACCGCGAGCCCCACCCCGAGCCCGACGGCCTCGCCGACGCCCACCGCGTCGCCCACGCCGAGGCCGACCGCCACGCCCAAGCCGACGCCGAAGCCCAAGCCGACCCCGAAGCTCGTCACGCGCAGCGCCGTCCTCGGGACGACCGTGCAGGGGCGCAGGATCATGGGGTACTACCGCGGCTGGTCGCACACGACGCAGAAGCGCACGCTCGTCGTGCTCGGGCAGATGCACGGCGACGAGAAGGCCGGCCTGCAGACCGCCGACTGGGTCCGGCGCAACGTGAAGCCGACGCGGGGCAGCGAGATCTGGGTCATCCCGACCATGAACCCCGACGGCAACGCCCGCGGCACGCGCACGAACGCCCGCGGCGTCGACCTCAACCGCAACTGGGGCACGAGCGGCTACCGGTCGAGCGGCAAGGGCACCCGCACCTGGGGCGGCCCGCGTGCGGCGAGCGAGCGCGAGACGAAGGCCGTCGCGGCGTTCCTGCGCCGCAAGCGCCCCGACTACATCGCCTCGGTCCACCAGCCGTTCGGCGTCGTCGTGCGCACCGACAAGGACCGCGGGTGGGAGCGACGCCTCGCCGACGCGCTCGGCCTGCCCATCCGCGAGGTCGGCGTCGGGACGCCGTCGGGCCTGACGAGCCCCACCCTCACCGGCTGGTACAACCGCTACTACGGCCGCCACGGCACCGCGACGACGCTGGAGTATCGCGCGTCGGTCAGCAGCGCCTACGCCGGGCGCCGGGCCGGTCTGGCCATCACCGGCGCCGCCCGGGTCCGGGCCCGGCTGGGCTGACGGGCAGGGTTGACGGGCTGGGCTGACGGGCTGGGCTGACGGGCTGGGCCGAGCGGCGCGCCCGGCCGCGCGGACGCGCGCGGTGAGGATCGCTCAGACGAGCCCGAGCGCGGTCACCGCGTCGCGCTCCTCGACGAGCTCGGCGGCGGTCGCGTCCATCCGGGACCGGCTGAAGTCGTCGATCTCGAGGTCCTGCACGATCGACCAGTCGCCGTCGCGCGTGGTGACCGGGTAGGAGTACACGAGACCCTCGGGGATCCCGTAGGAGCCGTCCGAGCGCACCGCCATCGAGACCCAGTCGCCGTCGGGGGAGCCCTGCAGCCAGTCGCGGGCCGCATCGATCGTCGCCGACGCGGCACTCGCCGCCGACGACGCGCCACGTGCCTCGATGATCGCCGCGCCGCGCTTGGCGACCGTCGGGATGAAGTCGTCCTCGATCCAGGCCTGGTCGTCGACGACCTCGGCCGCGTTGCGTCCGCCGATCTCGGCGTGGAACAGGTCGGGGTACTGGGTGGCGGAGTGGTTGCCCCAGATCGTCATGCGGCGGATGTCGGCCACGGCGCTGCCGGTCCGGGCGGCCAGCTGGCTGATGGCCCGGTTGTGGTCGAGCCGGGTGAGGGCGCTGAACCGCTCCGCCGGGATGTCGGGTGCGTTGCTCAGCGCGATCAGCGCGTTCGTGTTGGCCGGGTTGCCGGTGACCCCGATCCGCACGTCGTCGGCCGCGACGTCGTTGAGGGCCTTGCCCTGCGCCGTGAAGATCGCGCCGTTGGCCTCCAGCAGGTCGCCGCGCTCCATCCCCTTCGTCCGGGGGCGGGCCCCGACGAGCAGGGCCAGGTTCACGCCGTCGAACACCTCACGCGGGTCGTCGCCGATCTCGACCGAGTGCAGCGTCGGGAACGCGCAGTCGTCCAGCTCCATCACCACGCCTTCGAGCGCCTTCAGCGCGGGCGTGATCTCGAGCAGCCGCAGCTGCACGGGGGTGTCGGGGCCGAGCAGGTCGCCCGAGGCGAGACGGAAGAGCAGGCTGTAGCCGATCTGGCCGGCGGCGCCGGTGACGGCGACCTTGACGGGGTGGGTCACGTCGGGGTGCTCCTTGTGGGAGAGGGGTGCGGCGGGGTCTGTGACGAACGTAACGCAGCGGCCCACCCGCGCGCACGCGGGCGGGCCGCTGCCGGCCGACGGTCCTCGCTCAGCCGGCGTGCGTGCGCGTCTCCACGAGCGCGTTGGCCACGAGGTCCTTCGCCTGGTCGTCCTCGCCGCCCGGGTTGTCGCCACCCAGGCCCGCGCGCACGAGCTCCTCGATCTGCTTCGCCGTCGCCTCGTCCACGTGACGCCAGTAGTCGAGCGCCCGCTCCAGCACCTCACCGGTCACGCCGCCCAGCAGGTGGCCGGCGACCGTCTCGACGAAGCGCTCGCGCTGCGCGTCGTCCCAGACCTCGCGCACCAGCGCACCGGCCTGGCTGAAGTCGTCGTCGTCCGGGCGCAGCGTGTACGCCTGACGGATCATCGGGCCGTCGGCCTCCCACCCGTCCTCGACGACGCCCACCTCGTCGCTGTATCCACGACCCTCGCTGTTCGGGGCGTACACCGGCTGGTCGCCGCTGTGGTCGTAGGCCATCGGACCGTCGAACGTGTACGTGTTGTGGTGCTGCACGTTCTTCGGCCGGTTCACCGGCAGCTGGTGGTAGTTCGGGCCGATCCGGTAGCGCTGCGTGTCGGAGTAGGAGAACACCCGGCCGAGCAGCATCTTGTCCGGGCTGAACCCGATGCCCGGCACCACCGCCGACGGCTCGAACGCCGCCTGCTCGATCTCGGCGAAGAAGTTCTGCGGGTTCCGGTCCAGCGTCATCGTGCCCACCTCGACGAGGGGGTAGTCCTCGTGCGGCCACACCTTCGTGAGGTCGAACGGGTTGAGCCGGTAGGTCTTCGCGTCCTCGTACGGCATCAGCTGGACCGACAGCCGCCACGACGGGAAGTCGCCGGCCTCGATCGCCTCGAACAGGTCCCGACGGTGGAAGTCGGCGTCGTGCCCCGCGATGCGGTCGGCGTCCTCACCCGTGAGTCCCTGCACGCCCTGCTGGCTGTGGAAGTGGTACTTCACCCAGTGCTTGTCGCCGGCGGCGTTGATCCACAGGAACGTGTGCGAGCCGTAGCCGTTCATGTGCCGGTACGAGCGCGGGATGCCGCGGTCGCCCATCAGGTACGTCACCTGGTGCGCCGACTCCGGGTTCAGCGACCAGAAGTCCCACTGCATGTGGTTGTCGCGCAGGCCGTTCGCGCCGCGCCGCTTCTGGCTGCGGATGAAGTGCTGGAACTTCATCGTGTCGCGCACGAAGAAGACCGGCGTGTTGTTGCCGACGAGGTTGTAGTTCCCCTCCGTCGTGTAGAACTTCAGCGCGAACCCGCGCGGGTCGCGCCACGTGTCCGGCGAGCCGTGCTCGCCCGCGACGGTCGAGAACCGCGCCAGCATCTCCGTCTCGACGCCCGGCTGGAACAGGGCCGCCTTCGTGTAGGCCGACACGTCCTCCGTGGTCACGAACCTGCCGAACGCGCCGGAGCCCTTCGCGTGCACGTTGCGCTCCGGCACCCGCTCACGGTTGAAGTGCGCCATCTGCTCCAGCAGGTGACGGTCGTGCAGCAGGATCGGGCCGTCCGCGCCCAGCGTCAGGCTGTTGCGGTCCGAGACCGCGGGCGCGCCGGTCTCCGTCGTCGAGCCCTGCTGCGCCTCGGGCGTCGGCGCGGTCGCGATGGCGGTGCCGTCGTCGGGCTGGGGGATCTCGTGCGTCATGGTCACTCCTCGGGCGTCGGTGTCACTCCACCGTCCCCCGAGAACGCCGACTCCGCGACCGGAGCGCCGCGCTCCGCCCGCCGTCGGTCC
>NZ_JAMXRU010000101.1 GCF_024124745.1 Aeromicrobium sp. CnD17-E | reverse complement strand
GACGTCGGCCGCGCCGAGGAGACGGTGGCGGCGGTCCGCGCCGCCGGTCTGGAGGCCCGCGTGCTCGACGCCTCGACCTCGCCGACCGGCCCCGTCGACCTGCTGGTCTCCACCGTCCCGGAGTCCGTGGCGGGGGAGCGGGCCGATGCCTGGGCGCGCGACGCGGCGGCGGTCTTCGACGTCGTCTACGACCCCTGGCCGACGCGTCTGAGCGTCGCGGCGAGGGCGGCCGGCCGGCCGGTCGTCACCGGTCTGGACCTCCTCGCGCACCAGGCCGTGCTCCAGCTGCTCCTCATGACGGGTGCGTCGGTCGACGTCGACGTCGTGCGCGGGGCCGCGCTGGAGGCCCTGGCGAGCGCATAGTCTGCGGCCGTGGACATCGCGTACGTCGTGCCCGCCGCCCTGGCGGCCGGGCTGCTGGGGGCCCTCGGCCCCGTCGCGATCGCCCGCCTGCCCGAACCCGGGCCGCACCCCGACGACGACCCGGACGAGCCGCCCAAGGTGCCCTACGCCGAGCTCGCCCGCCGTCCACGTCTCGCCCCGGGCCTGGCGCTGACGTCGGTGCTGCTGCTCCTGGTGGTCGCGACCGGGCTCGACGAGCCGTGGCTGCTGCCGGCGTGGGCCGCGTTCGCCGGCGCGGGCAGCTGGCTGGCCTGGGTCGACCTGCGCACGCGACTGCTGCCCTACCTCCTCACGCTGCCGCTGCACGCCGTCTGCCTCGCACTCGTCGCGCTCGCGGCCCTGCTGGCCGGCGACCTCGGCATCCTGCTGAAGGGACTCCTCGGCAACGTCGCCGTCTTCGTGGTGTTCCGCGCCGTCTACGCCCTGGGCCGCTGGGTCCGCCAACCCTTCGGCTTCGGCGACGTGAGGCTCGCCGCGCTCGTCGGGCTCCTGCTCGGGGCGGTCGGTCCGAGCGCGACGCTGTACGGCACCTACGCAGGCTTCGTCGTCGGCGCCGTCGCGGGCGTCGTCCTCTACCGGACGGGACGCATCGGCCGCCGCGACCCCTTCGCCTTCGGCCCCTACCTCGTGCTCGGCGCGTTCCTCGGACCGCCGCTCGCGCTGCTGCTGCACGGCTGACCCCCGGGCACCCTCGGCCGTCGCTGCCCAGGAGCTCGGTGGGTCGATGGGTCGGTGGGTCAGTGCGTCAGCTTGAGCCCGACGATCCCGCCGACGACGGCCAGCAGGCACAGGACCCGGGCGACGGACAACGGCTCCTCGCCCTGCGCCATCGCCCAGGCGGCGGTGAGGGTCGCGCCGACACCGACCCAGACCGCGTAGGCGGTGCCGGTCGGCAGCTCACGCATCGCCCACGCGAGACCGACCATGCTGGTCACGAGGGCGACGGCGAACACGACGGTGGGCGCGAGCCGGCTGAGTCCCTCCGAGCGGCCGAGGGCCGTGGCCCACACCGCCTCGAGGACGCCGGACCCCACGAGCACGATCCACGACATGACGGGCTCCTGACCTGCCGTCTTTGCGCTGGTCGGGTACGGCAGCCTCGTCCGAGCCCCCAGGGAGGGGGCGCCCTCATGATGGCACGGCCCGGCCGGACGTCCTGCCCAGGCTCCGGGGGCGGGCGGCTCGGTCCCGGCAGGACGCTTCCTGACACAATGACCCCCATGCTTCGATGGCTGACTGCCGGTGAGTCCCACGGACCTGCGCTCGTCGCGATCCTCGAGGGACTTCCTGCCGGCGTGCACGTGACCAGCAAGGACGTCCAGGACGCGCTGGCGCGTCGCCGCCTCGGCTACGGCCGCGGTGCCCGCATGAGCTTCGAGGCCGACGAGCTCGAGGTGATCGGCGGCCTCCGGCACGGCGTCTCGATGGGCAGCCCCGTCGCCCTGCGCATCGGCAACAGCGAGTGGCCCAAGTGGGAGCAGGTCATGGCGGCCGACCCCGTCGACCCCGAGGTGCTCGACGGCCTGAAGCGCGGGGCGCCGCTCACACGTCCGCGTCCGGGCCACGCCGACCTCGCCGGCATGCAGAAGTACGGCTTCGACGAGGCCCGACCCGTCCTCGAGCGCGCCAGCGCCCGCGAGACCGCCGCCCGCGTCGCGCTCGGCGAGGTGGCGGCCAAGTTCGTCGAGCAGACGACGGGCGCGACGGTCCTGTCGCACGTCGTCGAGCTCGGCACCGTCGCCGCTCCCGCCGGCGTCGTGCCCCGGCACTCCGACGTCGAGGCGCTCGACGCCGACCCGGTGCGCTGCTTCGACGCCGCCACCAGCGCGGCCATGGTGGCCGAGGTCGACGCCGCCCACAAGGACGGCGACACGCTCGGCGGCGTCGTCGAGGTCGTCGTCGAGGGCCTGCCGCCCGGACTCGGCTCGTACACGCACTGGGACCGGCGCCTCGACGCGCGGCTGGCAGCGGCGCTCATGGGGATCCAGGCCATCAAGGGAGTCGAGGTCGGCGACGGCTTCGAGCTCGCCCGCACCCGCGGCTCGCTCGCGCACGACGAGATCGTCCCGACCGACGAGGGCATCCGCCGCGTCTCCGGCCGCTCCGGCGGCACCGAGGGCGGCATGACGACGGGCGAGCTGCTGCGCGTGCGCGCCGCGATGAAGCCCATCGCCACCGTCCCGCGTGCGCTGCGCACCGTCGACGTCAGCACCGGCGAGGAGACCCGAGCCCACCACCAGCGCTCCGACGTGTGCGCCGTGCCCGCGGCGGGCATCGTCGCGGAGGCCATGGTCGCGCTGGTCGTCGCCGACGCGATCACCGAGAAGTTCGGCGGCGACTCCGTCGAGGAGGTCCGGCGCAACGTCGAGGCGTACCGCGAGCACCTGAGGTACCGGTGACGCCGGTCGTCGTGCTCGTCGGCGCACCGGGGGCCGGCAAGACGACGGTGGCGCACCGCCTGGCCGACCGGCTCGGCACGTCGGTGCGCGACACCGACGTCGACGTCGAGCGCTCGACGGGCTCGAGCGTGCAGGACCTCTTCGTCGCCCATGGCGAGGCGCACTTCCGTGAGCTCGAGGCCGCCGCGGTCGCGGCCGCGCTGCAGGAGCACGACGGGGTGCTGGCGCTGGGTGGGGGCGCCGTCCTCCACCCGGGGACCCAGCAGCTGCTGCGGGAGCAGCGGGTCGTCTTCCTCGACGTCAGCCTGTCCGCCGCCGCGCAGCGCGTGGGTCTCGGCACGAACCGGCCCCTGCTCCTCGGCAACGTGCGCGCGACCATGAAGGCCCTCCTCGACGCGCGCCGCCCGGTCTACGAGGACCTCGCCACCCACACCGTCGTCACCGACGACCTCACCGCCGACGACGTCGCCGCCCGCATCCACCAGCTGATCCAGGAGAACGCCACCCCATGACCGTCCGCATCCGGGTCGAGACGTCCGCCCCGTACGACGTCCTCGTCGGCTCCGGCGTGAGCGACCAGCTCGCGTCGCTCGTCGGGGACGACGTGCGTCGGGTCGCGATCGTGCACCCGACGGTGCTGCGCGAGCGCGCGGCCCGGCTCCGGTCGACGCTGCTGCGCGAGCAGGCGACGCGGGCGCTCGACGTGCACCTGGTCGAGGTGCCCGACGGCGAGGCCGCGAAGAACGCCGAGGTCCTGCAGTACTGCTGGGACGTGCTCGGTCGCACCGGCTTCACCCGCTCCGACGTCGTGGTCGGGTTCGGCGGCGGCGCGACGACCGACCTGGCCGGCTTCGTGGCGGCGAGCTGGTTGCGTGGCGTCCGGTTCGTCAACGTCTCCACGACGGTGCTGGGCATGGTCGACGCGGCGGTCGGCGGCAAGACGGGCATCAACACCGCGTCCGGCAAGAACCTCGTCGGGGCGTTCCACGAGCCCGTCGGGGTGCTCTGCGACCTCGACCTGCTGGTCGACCTGCCGTCGGCGGAGCTGCGCAGCGGGCTCGCCGAGGTGGTCAAGTGCGGGTTCATCGCCGACCCGTCGATCCTGGAGCTGATCGAGGGGGTCGGCACGGGAGCCGTGCTCGACCCGACGTCGGCGATCCTCGCCGAGCTGGTCGCCAAGGGCATCCGGGTGAAGGCCCAGACCGTCGCCGGTGACCTGCGGGAGACCGGCGGGGGTGCCGGGCCGTGGGCGGCGAACAGCACCGGCGGGGGCGCCGAGGACGACAGCGGCATCGGCCGGGAGGCGCTGAACTACGGACACACCCTGGGGCACGCGATCGAGCGCGAGGAGCGGTACACGGTGCGCCACGGCGAGGCGATCAGCGTCGGCATGGTCTACGTGGCCGAGCTGGCGCACCGCCACGGGCTCATCGACGCCGACCTCGTGCAGCGTCACCGCGACGTGCTGTCGTCGCTGTCGCTGCCGACCACGTGGGCGGGCGCCTTCTCGCCGCTGCTCGCGGCGATGCGTCTGGACAAGAAGACGCGCGGCGACCAGCTGCGGTTCGTGGTGCTCGAGGACCTCGGCCGCACGACGATCCTCGCCGGCCCCGACGAGGAGACGCTGCGCGACTCGTTCGCGGCCCTCGCCGCTCCCTCGTCGTCGCCGGGCGCCGCCCGATGAGCACGACCTTCGTGCCGGACGCGCAGACCCTGCAGCGTCGCCGCGAGCGCGTGGGTGCGTCGCTCGCCGACGCCGGACGGGCCGGCCTCGTGGTCACGACGCTGGTCAACGTCCGGTACCTGACCGGCTTCACAGGGTCGAACGGCGCCCTCGTGCTGCACGCCGACGGCAGTGGACTGTTCCTCACCGACGGCCGCTACCGCGACCAGGCCGCCGCGGAGGTGCCCGGTCTCGAGCACACCATCACGCGCGACCTCCTCGGTGTCGCGGGCCTGCGGCTCGCCGACGTCGGGGGAGCGTGGGCCGTCGAGACGCACACCCTGAGCGTCGACGCCCACGCGACGCTGCGCGGCGCAGCACCCGGCGTCGAGCTCGTCGGCGCCGACCGGGTGGTCGAGCGGGCCCGGGAGACGAAGGACGACGTGGAGGTCGCGGCGCTGCGGGAGGCCTGCCGGATCTCCGCGGCCGCGCTGGAGGGGCTCTGGGCGGGCCCGCTGGCGGGGCGGACCGAGCGCGACGTCGCCCGTGACCTGGAGTGGCGCATGCTCGAGCTCGGCGCCGAGGCCGTCGCCTTCGAGACCATCCTCGCCTCGGGCCCGAACACCGCCGTGCCGCACCACCACCCGACCGACCGGGTGCTGCAGCCCGGTGACCTCCTCAAGACCGACTTCGGCGCCCGGGTCGCCGGCTACCACGCCGACTGCACGCGCACCGTCGTGCTCGGCACCGCCGACGCCTGGCAGCGCGAGGTCCACGCCGCCGTGCGGGCGTCGCAGGCGGCCGGCGTCGACGCGTTGCGCGAGGGGCGTCCCGTGGCCGAGGCGGACGCCGTCGCGCGGGGCGTCCTCGACGAGGCCGGGTGGCTCGAGCACTTCACCACCGGCCTGGGCCACGGCGTCGGCCTGCAGATCCACGAGGACCCGTTCATCGCCGCGGCGCACGTCGGTACACTGGAGCGTCGCACCGTCCTCACCATGGAACCGGGCATCTACGTCCCGGGCCGCGGGGGAGTGCGCATCGAAGACACCGTCCTCGTCACGCCGGCCGCCACGGGCACCCCCGAGGTGCTGACCGACCTGACCACCGAGCTCCTGGAGATCGCCTGATGGCCACCACGAACGACCTGAAGAACGGCATGGTGCTGAACATCGACGGCCAGCTCTGGACCGTCATCGAGTTCCAGCACGTCAAGCCGGGCAAGGGTCCCGCCTTCGTGCGCACCAAGATGAAGAACGTCGAGTCGGGCAAGGTCGTCGACAAGACCTTCAACGCCGGCACCAAGGTCGAGACCGCCACCGTCGACAAGCGCGACATGCAGTACCTCTACAACGACGGCACGAACTACGTGTTCATGGACGTGCAGACGTACGACCAGATCGAGATCGCGCCCGAGGCCATGGGCAGCGCGCCCGACTTCCTCCTGGAGAACCAGGAGGCCACCGTGGCCACCAACGAGGGCCGCGTGCTCTACGTCGAGCTGCCGCTCTCGGTCGAGCTGCTCATCGAGCACACCGACCCGGGCCTGCAGGGCGACCGCTCCAGCGGCGGCACGAAGCCCGCGCGCCTGGAGACCGGTCGCGAGATCCAGGTGCCGCTGTTCGTCACCAGCGGCGAGAAGGTCAAGGTCGACACCCGCGACGGCAACTACCTCGGCCGCGTGAAGGCCTGATGGGCGCGCGCACCAAGTACCGCAAGCGCGCCCTCGACATCCTCTTCGAGTCCGAGCTCCAGGGCCTGCCCCTGGGTGGGACCCTCGCGGCGCGGCGCGAGACCAACGACCCGCCGGTCAACCCCTACACGGTCCGGCTGGTCGAGGGCGTCGTGGAGCACCAGGAGCACATCGACGGCCTCATCGCCGAGCACTCGCGCGGCTGGACGCTGGACCGCATGCCCGGCGTCGACCGCAACCTCCTGCGCGTCGCCGTCCTCGAGATCGTCTACGTCGACGACGTGCCCGGGCCGGTCGCCGTGAGCGAGGCCGTCGAGCTCGCGGCGGAGCTCTCCACCGACGACAGCCCCAAGTTCGTCGGCGGCCTCCTCAGCCGCATCCTCGAGGTCGCCACCCCCGCCTGACCCGTCACGCGACGGGGCGGGGCCCGTCACGCGCAGTTGCACCTTCGGCCAGGTTCGTTACCGTCGAGGAACCCGCGACGGTGGGCGTCGGCTCCTGTCTGCGTCGCCGTCCTGACGAGAGGTGACGTGTGGGCTTCCTCGACTTCGTCCACGATCGATGGTCGGTCCTGTCGTTCCTGGCGTACCAGCACCTGAGCCTGGTGGTGCAGACGCTGGCCGCAGCCACGCTGCTCGCGATCGTGCTCGGCGTGCTGGCCTACCGTTCCCGCTGGGGCACCACGGCGGCGCAGGCGCTGTCGTCCGTCGGGCTCACCCTTCCGTCGTACGCCCTGCTCGGCCTGCTGGTCGGCGTCGTCGGCATCGGGGTGCTGCCGTCCGTCATCGCCCTCGTCTTCTTCGGGTTCCTCCCGATCCTGCGCAACGTGATCGTCGGCCTGACCGGCGTCGACCAGGCGCTCGTGGAGTCGGCGCGCGGCATGGGCATGGGGCGGGTCGCCACCCTCGTGCGGCTCGAGCTGCCGCTCGCGTGGCCGGTCATCATGACCGGCGTCCGCGTCTCGGGCCAGATGCTCATGGGCATCGCGGCCATCGCGGCCTACGTGCTCGGGCCCGGCCTCGGCGGCTACATCTTCTCGGGCATCTCCCGCACCGGCGGGGCCAACGCCACGTACTCCATCGTCGCGGGCACGGTCGGGATCATCCTCCTCGCCGTCGTGCTCGACCTCGTCCTCAACCTGCTCACCCGAGCCACGACCTCCAGGGGCATCCGTGTCTGAGACCACCACGACCACCACCGCCCCCGGGCAGCAGTCGCACGGGCAGCGGATCCTGCTCGAGAACGTCACCAAGAAGTACTCGGGGCAGTCCAGCGCCGCGGTCGACGACGTCACGCTCGAGATCCCCGCCGGCGAGATCGTCATGCTCGTCGGCCCGTCGGGCTGCGGCAAGACCACGACGATGAAGATGATCAACCGGTTGATCGAGCCGACCAGCGGTCGGATCTACATCGGCGACGAGGACGTCACCGACCAGGACGCCGACGACCTGCGTCGCCGCATCGGCTACGTCATCCAGGGCGCCGGGCTGTTCCCGCACTACACGGTCGCCGAGAACATCGCGATCGTGCCGCGGCTGCTCGGCTGGAAGAAGGACCGCGTGGCCGCGCGCGTCGACGAGCTGCTCGACCTGGTGAACCTCGACCCCGAGCAGTACCGCGACCGGTACCCCCGGGAGCTGTCCGGCGGCCAGCAGCAGCGGGTGGGCGTGGCCCGGGCCCTGGCGGCCGACCCGCCGGTCCTGCTGATGGACGAGCCGTTCGGCGCCGTCGACCCCATCACCCGCCAGCGTCTGCAGGACGAGCTGCTGCGCCTGCAGGAGGAGCTGCGCAAGACGATCGTGTTCGTCACGCACGACTTCGACGAGGCCGTGAAGCTCGGCGACCGGATCGCGATCCTCGACGTGGGCTCGCGGATCGTCCAGTACGACACGCCCGAGGCCATCCTGACGTCGCCGGCGAACGAGTTCGTCGAGGGCTTCGTCGGCCACGGCGCGGCCCTCAAGCAGCTGACACTGACCCGCGTCCGTGACGTCGAGCTGCACGAGGCGGCCGTCGCGCACGTCGGCGGCGACCCGGCCGCGGCGGCGCAGGACGCGCGCGCCAAGGGTCGCGACTGGGTGATCGTCCTCGACGCGCAGGAGCGACCGCAGCGGTGGGTCTCCGTCCGCGACCTCGAGCGGGGCGGTGCGCTGGACCGCGTGTCGCGCGACCTGGAGCTCGAGACCGTCAGCTCCGCCTCGACCCTCAACGACGCGCTCGACGAGATGCTCACGTCGTCGCACGGCGTCGTCGTGGTCACGGGTCGGCGCAACGTCTACCAGGGCGTCATCCGCGTCGAGACGATCATGCAGGCGATGCAGCAGCTCAGCAGCAGCGCCGCGGACGCCGACCCGGTGCAGCCGTGAGCGCCACCACCGCAGCCCCGGCGGGCGAGGCGGCGACCCCGACCGTCACCGTCGACCGTCCGGGCATCGGTCGCTGGATCGGCCAGCCGCTCGTCGTCGTGGCCGCGGTCGTCGGCTGCCTGGTCTACGTGAACACGGCGGACGTCACCGACGTCGAGCGCCGCTCGCTGACGGTCGGCAACCTGCTCGACCTCACCGGTCAGCACCTGTTCATCAGCGTCGTGGCGACGCTCCTGACCTGCCTGGTCGCGATCCCGCTCGGCATCGCCCTGACGCGGGGTCCGATGCGACGCTTCTCCAAGCCGATCATCACCGTCGCCGGCTTCGGGCAGGCCGCCCCGGCGATCGGCCTCATCGCCCTCGGCGCCGTGTTCTTCGACGTGGGCGCCACGGGAGCGATCGTCGCCCTCGCGGTGTACGGCATCCTGCCGATCGTGGCCAACACGGTCACCGGTCTCGACGGCGTCGACCAGCGTCTGGTCGAGGCGTCGCGCGGCATGGGCGTCTCGGCCGGCGGCACCCTCGTGCGCGTCGAGCTGCCGCTGGCGCTGCGCGTCATCGTCGCCGGCGTCCGCACCGCCCTGGTGCTGATCGTCGGCACCGCGGCCCTGGCGTCGTTCACTGGTGGTGGCGGTCTCGGCGACCTCATCACCACCGGCATCAAGCTGCAGCAAGACGTCGTGCTCGTGGTCGGCGCGATCCTCGTCGCAGCCCTGGCCCTGTTCATCGACTGGCTGGCGCGTCTCGTGGAGATCGCCGCCGCCCCGAAGGGAGTGGGCTGACGTGCGAGGTCACCTGCGCAAGAAGCTCGTCACGTCCGTCGCCGCCCTGGCCTGCCTGGGGCTGGCCGGGTGCGGCCTGCAGTCGGCGTCGGGCGCGGTGCTGGGTGCCGAGCCCGGCACCATCAAGCCGGTGAAGTCGCTCGAGGGCGTCCCGGTCACCGTGGCGGCGAAGGACTTCACCGAGCAGCTCGTGCTCGGCAACATGATGTCGACGGTGCTGAGCGTGGCCGGTGCCGACGTCACGAACCTCAGCAACACGCCCGGCAGCTTCGGCGTCCGCCAGGCGCTGCTGGACGGCCGCGTCGACATCTCCCCGGAGTACACCGGCACCGGCTGGATCAACTACCTCGGCAACCAGAAGCCGGTGAAGGGCGAGGAGCAGCAGTACGAGGCCGTCTACGACGCCGACCTGAAGAACGGGCTGACCTGGCTGCCCTACGCCCCCATGAACAACACGTACGCGTTCGCGATCAACGAGAAGAAGGGCGAGGAGCTCGGCATCACCAAGCTCTCGCAGCTGAAGGACCTGCCGAAGGACCAGCGCACGTTCTGCGTCGAGAGCGAGTTCGCCAAGCGCGACGACGGCTTCGTCCCGATGCTGAAGACGTACGGGCTCACCGAGTCCGACCTCGGGAAGGTGACGAACCTCGACACAGGCGTCATCTACACGGCGACCGCGCGCGGCACCTGCAACTTCGGCGAGGTGTTCACGACCGACGGCCGCATCCCGGGCCTGAAGCTGCGGGTGCTCGAGGACGACAAGGAGTTCTTCCCGCTCTACAACCTCAGCTTCGTCGCCCGCACGGACTTCCTGGAGGAGCACCCGGAGGTGCAGGAGATCTTCGCCCAGGTGCTCCCGAAGCTGACCAACGACGTCATGCTCGAGCTGAACGCCAAGGTCGACGTCGAGGGCCAGGACCCGGCCATCGTCGCGCGGGACTGGCTGAAGTCCGAGGGGCTCGTGCAGTAGCAGTCAGGTCAGGCCGAGACGCATGAGCACGCGCGGGTGGCCGGCGAGCCTGGAGGTCGTCTCGGCGGCCTGGGTGAAGCCGCCGGCCTCGAACAGTGCCTTGGTGCCGACGTAGGCCATGGTCTGTTCGACCCTGGCGCCTGCGTTGTCGACGGGGTAGCCCTCGACGGCGGGGGCGCCGGCGTCTCGGGCGAGGTCGACCGCTCCAGAGAGCAGCACGTGGGAGATGCCTCGGCCGCGGTGGCCGGGGCGGACGCGGATGCACCAGATCGACCAGACGTCGAGGTCGTCGACGTGGGGGATGGTGCGGCTGCGGGCGAAGGACGTGTCGCGGCGGGGGTGGAGGGCGGCCCATCCGACGACCTGGTCGGCGTCGTAGGCGAGCACGCCGGGTGGACCTTCGGCCATCAGGGCGCGGACGCGTTCGCCCCGGGCGGAGCCGACGAGCTCGCGGTTCTCCTTCGACGACGTGAGCCGGTAGCTCAGGCACCAGCAGACGTTCGCGTCGGGCCGCTTGGGTCCGACCATCGTGCGGACGTCGTCGAACGAGGTCGCGGGTCGGGTGGTGACCGTCATGGGGACAGTGTGGGGCGGGGGTCCGACGTTCTCCAGGGCCTCAACCGGCTCGGGTCCGGCGGGAGCTGGCGTGTCGGGTGCGCAGGGTGCGGTGGGTCTGGTGGGTGTGGGGGTCGATGGCGAAGAACCCTTGATGCACGGCCGCATGGCATCTCGGGCACAACCCGATGAGGTTGTGCAGGTCGGAGGCGCCGCCCTCGGACCAGTACTGGACGTGGTGGACGTGGACGACGGGTCCTCTGCAGCCGGGTCCGGCGCAGGTGCCGCCTTGCTGGTTGACGATCGCCTTGCGCTGAGCCGGGGTGGCGAGGCGGTGGGTTCTGCCGACGTCGAGGACGGTGTGTCTGCCGGCGGTGAGGATGGGGGTGAGGTCGGCGTCGCAGAGCATCTGCTGGAGCTGGGCGGGGCCGATGGTCCCGAAGCCGGCGAGTTCGCCGGTCGCGGTGCTCGCGTCGTCGGCGATCTGGGCGAGGTCGACGGTGAGGTCGACGTGGGGGCGCACGCCTCTGTCCTGCGGCAGGCCGGAGG
>NZ_JAMXRU010000100.1 GCF_024124745.1 Aeromicrobium sp. CnD17-E | reverse complement strand
CTCACCAGGTGTCGACGGTGCGCCCCGAGCCGACGAGCCGGCCGTCGCGGTCGGCGGCCTCCACCAGCCGGGCGAGCAGACCTCGGGTCTCGGCAGGGTCGACGACGTCGTCGATCTCGCCGTGCCGGGCGACGTTCAGCGCCGACGCGTGGGCCTGCGCCAGCGCGGTCAGCTCGCGCACCGTGCGCTCGCGCTCCTCCTCGTCCGCGATCGCCTCGAGCTCCTTGCGCATCGACAGCCGCACTGCCCCCTCCAGGCCCATCGCGCCGAGGTGAGCACCGGGCCACGCCACCGTCATCAGCGGCTCGTGCAGGCTGCCCCCGAGCATCGCCTGCGCGCCGAGTCCGTAGGCCCGGCGCAGCACGACGCCGATCATCGGCACCTGCAGCGAGGCGCCCGCCACCAGCAGCCGCGCGCAGTGCCGGACCATCGCGGTGCGCTCGGCCTCGGGGCCGACCATCATCCCCGGGGTGTCCACGAAGGAGACGACGGGGAAGCCGTGCGCGTCGCAGAGCTGCAGGAACCGGGCCGCCTTGTCGCCCGCGTCGGCGGTGATCGCGCCGGCCACGTGCCGGGAGTCGTTCGCGAGCACGCCGACCGTCCGCCCCTCCAGACGAGCCAGCGCCGTCACCAGCTCCGGCGCGAACGTGGGGCGCAGGGGCAGCACGCTGTCCTCGTCGAACACCGTCTCCAGCACCGGCAGGGGGTCGTACGCGCGACGCTCGCCGGCCGGGACCACGTCCCGCAGCACGGTCTGGTCGCCGGCGGTCCAGTCGTCGCGTCGGCCCAGGAAGTAGCCGATCAGCTCCCGCGCCACCTGCGGTGCCTCGTCGTCGTCGGCCACCACGTCGACCACGCCGTTGGCCGTCATCACGTCGATCGGGCCGACGTCCGCGGCCACCACGTCGCCCAGGCCGCCGCCCGCGATCATCGCCGGCCCGCCCATGCCGAGCGACGCCCGCGACGTCGCGACCACCAGGTCGGCCGTCCCGGCCACGACCGCGTTGCCGGCGAAGCAGTTGTCGTCCACGACCGCCACGCGCGGGACCCGCCCCGACAGGCGCGCCCACGCCGCGAACGTCGGCACGTCGAGCGCCGACGCCAGCGGGATGTCGGTGTCGCCAGGGCGTCCTCCGCCGCCCGCGGTGAAGAACACCGTCGGCAGGCCGAGACGGGCCACGACGTCGAGCAGCCGGTCGGTCTTGGCGTGCCCCCGCATGCCCTGCGTGCCGGCCATCACGAGGTAGTCGTACGACAGGACGGCGCAGGCGCGGCCGTCGATCGTCGCGAGGCCGCCGACGATCCCGTCGGCCACCGTGCGGTCGAGCAGGTCGTCGTCGCTGCGCCGGTCGGTCTGCGCCGCGGTCACGAACCGGCCGTACTCGACCAGGCTGCCCGGGTCGACCAGCGCGGCGACGTTCTCGCGCGCCGTGCGGCCCCCGCGACGGTGCAGGCGCGCCACGGCCTCGGGTCGGGCGGCGTCCTCGGTGAGCGCGCGTCTGGCGAGGAGCTCGAGCAGGTCGGGTCGGATGTCCACCCGGCGATCCTGCCGCACGACGGTCCAGGCCGTGCGGACCAGCCTGTACGGGTCGGCGAGAGCCCTACCGGGTCGTGCCGTGCCGGGAGAGGTGGTCGTGCAGGCCCCGCAGCACAGCGGCGTCCTCCGCACTGGTGCGGACGGGGTCGGCGACCCAGTCGACGAGCGGGGCGCTGCTGCGCGCCGCGCCCGAGCGGACGTCGGCGGCGGCCGCGGCCAGGAGCCGACCGACAGGTGTCGTGGGCGGTGCGTCCACGCGCTCGGCGACGAGCGCCTCGGCGCGCTCGAGCGCGACGTCGGGCACGTGTGGTCGGCGCCGGGCCGCCAGCGCGGCCACCGCGTGCGGCAGTGCACCGGTCGGCAGGTCGCTCGACGTCAGCTCCTCGGCCATCGTGTCGAGGTGCAGCTCCATCAGCCAGGTCGGCATGCCGCGGGTCGCGAGCATGTCGGCCAGCCAGAACACCTGCTGCACCGCGACGGCCTCGGGCGCGGCGACGAGGTGCACGATCCAGCTCGAGTCCGACACCGAGAAGCGCGCCCCGCGGTCGCCGTAGCGGTCGCGGTAGTACGGCAGGCCCTCGTACGACGTCCGCGCCGCGCGGATCGCCGCGCGGAGCATCGACAGGTCGGTGGCGATCGCGTGCCCGCCCGTCTCGGGGTTGAGCACCGTCGCGTCGGCCGGCCACGCGCTCGAGCGGCGGGGGAGGGCCAGGCCGATCGTCCGCACGAGCTCGACGACGACGCGGGCGACCTCGCCCGGCGCGTCGTCGGCGTCGTGCTCGAGCGCCTCCAGCACGGCCAGGCGCAGCGTGTCGGCGTCCGTGGTGCCGAGGATGCCGGCCACGCGCTCGATGCCCACGACGGCGGCGACGACGGTGGCGTCCGTCTCGCGGCCCTGTGCCTGGCGGTCGCAGTGCTGCAGCACCAGCGCGGTCGCCTCGTCCAGGGTCGCGTCGACGGCCGCGGCGCGACCGCGCGCGCCGCCGAGGTCCCCAGGTCTCATGTGGTCGATCGTGCCAAACGAGGGGTCACGCCGGGTCCGTGGGCGACTGCGGGGTGAGCAGGGGCGCTGCTGACAGGCTGGCCATGACGCGGCGGGCGAGCGCCGGACCATCCTCCTCGCCGCGCCGTTCGTCGACCTGCTTCAGCACGAAGACGGCCATCCAGGCCGTCGCGGCGACGCCCACGTCGTCGGCCGCGACTCCGCGCCGTGCGGCCAGGGCGACGCACAGCCGGTCGTAGGCCTCGGAGAGCCACTCCAGGAGGCGACCGTGCAGCCGCGCGTTGGCGTCGGTGAGCTCGCGGAACCGGTCGGCGTAGGGGTTCGCGCCTCGCGTGTGCTCGAGCAGGGCCAGGAGCGCGTGCCCCAGGGCCGTCTCGGTGTCCTCGTCGGCAGGCCGGCCGGTCAGCTCGTCGGCCATGAGGCCGGGGTCGCCGAGGAACGCCGTCCCGAGCTGCTCCTTCGTCGGGAAGTAGCGGTACAGGGTCGAGATGCCGACGCCGGCACGCTGGGCCACGTCCTCCAGGGTCGTCGCCTCGTAGCCCTGCTCGAAGAACATCTGCATGGCGGTCGTGGCGAGCAGCTGTCGGGTGCGCGCCGCGTTGATCTCGCGCAGTCCCATGGCGTCACCGTAGGCGACCTGCTGGTCCCCGGCTGGTCAACTATCCGCGGGTGGGCCGATCGTGCCGGTGTCAGGCCAGCCGACGCAGGGCCGCGCCCATCGCGTCGACGAGCGCGGTCAGGCCCTGGAGGGGGCGCACCATGACCGTGAACTCGACGAGCCGGTCGTCGGGGCCCCAGCGCAGCATGTCGACACCGTGCACCTGCTTGCCGCCCACCTCCGTGGTGAACTCCAGCACCGCGGACTCCTCGTCCCACAGCTGCCGGTGGTAGGTCAGGTGCGGCCCGAGGACCTCGAGCGCGGCGCGCAGGTACAGCGTCGTCGTGGCACGACCCTCCTGGGGCGTGTGGACGGCCGGCGAGCGGAAGACGACGGCGTCGGCGAGCAGGGCCTGGAGCCGCTCGAGGTCGCCGGTGCGCACGACCTCGTGCCAGGCGTCGACGGCGGCGGGGCGGACGGTGGACGGGCTCATCGTGCTCCTCTGGTGCCTCGGGTGTGGGCTGCGTCACGCGAGGGTGCCGCGGGCTGCGGCCCCCGCTAGGGTGGTCTCACTGTATGCAATCAGTTGCATAGTTCGCCAGCGGGCCGGGCCGTCGTGCCCACCCGCCGAGTCCCGAGGAGACCCCCGTGGCCCTGCCCGAGATCCTGCGCCGTCCACTCAGCCTGCCCGTCGTCGCATCGCCGATGTTCATCGTCTCCGGGCCCGAGATGGTCGTGGCGCAGTGCACGTCCGGCATCATCGGCTCGTTCCCCGCGCTCAATGCGCGCCCGGCCTCGCTGCTGACCGACTGGCTCAGCCAGATCACCGAGCAGAACGCCTCCTTCGCCGCCGCGAACCCCGACCGCCCGGTCGCGCCGTTCGCCGTGAACCAGATCGTCCACCGGTCGAACGACCGGCTCGAGCACGACCTCCGGCTCTGCGTCGACCACCAGGTGCCGATCGTCATCACCTCCCTCGGTGCCCGGGAGGACGTGAACGAGGCCGTCCACTCCTACGGCGGCATCGTCCTGCACGACGTGATCAACGACCGGTTCGCGCACAAGGCGATCGAGAAGGGCGCCGACGGGCTGATCGCGGTGGCTGCGGGAGCCGGTGGCCACGCCGGAACGCAGTCGCCGTTCGCCCTGGTGCGAGAGATCCGTCGCTGGTTCGACGGTCCGGTGCTGCTCTCGGGCGCCATCGCGCACGGGCGTTCGGTCCTGGCCGCCCAGGTGGCCGGAGCCGACCTCGCCTACGTCGGCAGCGCGTTCCTCTCGACGCACGAGGCGAACGCCGCGGAGGAGTACAAGGACATGATCGTGTCGTCGTCGGCCGCCGACATCGTCTACAGCAACCTCTTCACCGGCGTGCACGGAAACTACCTGCGCGGCAGCATCGTCGCCGCCGGCCTCGACCCCGACGCGCTGCCGGAGTCCGACCCCACGGCCATGGACTTCGGCACCGGGGGCGACGACGACCAGCCGAAGGCGAAGGCCTGGCGCGACATCTGGGGCTCCGGCCAGGGGGTCGGCGCGATCGACCAGCGTCGGTCGGTGGCCGAGCTCGTCGCGCAACTGCGTGCCGAGTACGACGAGGCCCTCGCCGCGCCGATCTGGGACGGTCGCCGCGAGCTCAGCCTGGCTCCTGCTCCCGCCTGACCAGGTCGGGACCACACGACAGCGCCGCCGCGGCCCGAAGGCCGTGGCGGCGCTGTGGTGCCCGCGTGGAGCTCAGCCCGCGACGCGGTCCTGCTGCGCGAGGGCGCCGCGCTGACGCTCGGGCTGCGCGTGGTCGAGTCGGCGCGAGCGGGGGTCGATGAGTCGGACGATGCCACTGCCGCGGAACGCGTCGCCCACGTTGTCGGCCTCGATGGCCACCACGTCGCCGTGGCCCGTGCTCGTGCCCAGGGCACGGAGTCCCGGACGACCGAGGGCGCCGATGGCCTCGACGACGGCGCGCACCGTGGCGGCGTCGCGCACGGCGTGGAACGTGACGGTGGGGGTGGGGAAGGTCGACATGTCCGGCTCCTGTCGCGCAGGGGGTGTGTGGGGGTAACTCCCAAGATAGTGCACAAGTTGTTCATGAGCATGTCGAGCTGAACAACTTCTCCGTGAACTGGTTCACTCCTGCCGCGCGCCGACCCGCGGGGGGACGCGCGCGGGGCGACCGGGAGAATGAGCCCGTGGACGACGCGGAGCGGGACTGGGCGCCGCACGCCCGCGTCGAGGTGCCCTGGCGGCAGCAGGTCGAACGTGGTCCGCGCGCCGACCGGCTGCTGCGCAGCATCGAGGTCCGGGTCCCCCCGCGCATCGCGGAGGCCGAGCACGTCGCCGATCGTCCGCTCGCCGCGTCGATGGCGAACGCCCTGGCCGGGCTGCGTCAGCTCGACGGCAGCCACGGGCGGCGTCTGCGCTCGCTGAACCAGCTGCTGCTGCGCACCGAGTCCGTCGCGTCGTCGAAGATCGAGGACGTCGAGGCCAGCCTCGTCGACTACGGACGCGCCGTCCTGGGCGCGCGCTCCAGCGCGTCGGCGGTCTCGATGGCAGCCGCCACCGACGCCCTGGCCGACGTCGTGACCCAGGCCGACGTCAGCGGCGTCATCGGGCTGACGTCCTTGCGCGACGCGCACGCCGTGCTGTTCCGGCGCAGCGTCGACCAGCAGCACCACGCCGGTCGCTTCCGGACCGTCCAGAACTGGATCGGGGGATCGGACTACACGCCGCGCAACGCCCTGTACGTGCCGCCACCGCCCGACCTCGTGCCCGGGTTGCTGGAGGACCTCGTCGCCTTCGCCAACCGCGACGACGTGCCGGTGCTGGTCCAGGCTGCCGTGGTGCACGCCCAGTTCGAGTCGATCCACCCGTTCGTCGACGGGAACGGTCGGATCGGGCGGACGCTCGTGCACGCGGTGCTGCGTCGTCGTCGCGTGACCCGGCACCTGACGGTCCCGCTCGCGTCGGCGCTCGTCGCCCACCGTGAGAGCTACTTCGACGCGCTCGGCGACTACCGCGAGGGCCTGGCGCGCCCGATCGTCGCCATGCTCACCGCCGCCGTCATCGTGGCGACCCACGAGAGCCGACGCACCGCCACGCACCTGCACGAGATCCGCACCGACTGGGACGCCCGGCTGGGTCCCGTCCGCCGTGGCTCGCCGGTGCACCGGGTGCTGATCGCGCTGCCGGAGCATCCCACGGTGACGGTCTCCGGGCTCGCGGAGTCGCTGGGCCTCGAGCGCGACGAGGTCGGCGCGGCCGTGGACGCCCTGCACGCCGTGCAGATCCTGGAGCCGGCACCGCGCGGCCTCGGCGACCGTCGCCGCGGACGGTGGGAGGACCGGGTGTGGGCGGCCCGCGACATCCTCGACGAGCTGGCCGACCTCGACCAGCGCATCGTCGCCGTCAGCCGGCTGCGCGACGGCTGACGCGGACCGGGTCGCGCCCGGGAGCAGGCAGGGCCAGGATGGACGGATGGCCGATCCGACGGAGGACAGCATGAGCGAGCAGGCCCACCAGCCCGGCCAGGAGGTCGAGGCCGACGATCCTGGCGTGCCGAACGACCCGCCCGGTCCCGACGTGCCGCAGGACGCGGGCCCGAGCCTCTCGCCCGACGTCCCCGCCCCTCCGCTGGCGGAGCAGCCCGAGGGCACGAGCGAGGTCGACGGGGCCGACCCCCATCGCGGCGAGACCGAGCCGGGCCCGGCGGACGACGAGACGCAGACGGCGCCCGGCGCCGGGGGCGACGAGCCGGGCGACCACGACCGCCCCGACTGACCCAGGGATCAGCCGGTGTCGCCCGGCCCGGGCCGCCGACGCGTCCGCTTGACGTCGCCCCGGCGCTTCTTGGCATCCACGCGACGACGCTGCGAGGCACGGGTCGGACGGGTGGCACGCCGGGGTCGCGGGGGCACCACGGCGGCGGCCACGAGCTGTTCGAGACGGACGCGGACGGCCTCCCGGTTGCGGTGCTGCGAGCGGTACTGCGACGAGGCGAGGGTGAGGGTCCCGTCGACCAGACGGGTCCGCAGCCGTTCCTCGGCGAGCGCGCGCTGCGCCTCCGAGAGCACCGTCGAGCGACGGAGGTCCCACGTCACCTCGACGCGGGTGTCGCTGGTGTTCACGTGCTGACCGCCGGGACCCGACGACCGGCTGAACCTCCAGGTCAGCTCGTCGTCGGGGATGCGGAGACGGTCGTCAGCCACGGCCGTCGCATCCGGCAGGCTCAGGTCGCATCGGAGCCGCCGCGGGAGCGGGAGAAGTCGATCCGGCTCACCGTGCCGTGACCCTCGCCCGAGCCTGCCGCGGTGTCGTCACCCTCGGCGTCGTCGTCGGCCGCCTCGTCGGGGAAGTGCCCGAGGTAGGCCATCGCCGCGTCGTGCAGACGCCCGTTCGTGGCGACGGCGTTCACGCCCCACGGTCCGTCGGTGCCGTCGAGGGCGGTGAACCGGCCACCCGCCTCGCGGACGATGACGTCGAGGGCGGCCATGTCCCAGAGCTTGAGCTCGGGCTCCGCGGCGATGTCGACGGCTCCCTCGGCGACCAGCATGTAGGACCAGAAGTCCCCGTACGCCCGGGTGCGCCAGCAGCGTCGCGCGAGCGCCCAGAAGGCGTCGGCCTTGTCGATCTGCTCCCAGGACGGTGCCGAGCTGAACGACAGCGACGCGGCCGAGAGGTCGGAGACCTGCGAGCAGCGGATCTGCCGGGCGTGCATGAACGACTTGCCGGTGTAGGCGCCCGCGCCCTTCGAGGCCCACCACCGCCGACCCAGGGCCGGGGCGGAGACGAGCCCGGCGACGATCTCGCCGTCCTCCTCGAGCGCCACGAGCGTGGCCCACACCGGGACGCCGCGCACGAAGTTCGACGTGCCGTCGATCGGGTCGATGATCCACCGGCGCTCGTGGGAGCCGTTGGAGCCGAGCTCCTCGCCCTGCTCCTCCCCGAGGACCACGTCGCGCGTGCGGGCCGACTTGAGGACGCGGCGGATGGCCGCCTCCACCGCCTGGTCGGACTCGGTCACGTAGCTCATGTCGGGCTTCGTGGACACCTCGAGGTCGATCGCGCCGAACCGGTCCATCGACAGGTTGTCGGCGGTGTCGGCCAGCACGTGCGCGAGCCGCACGTCGTCGTTCCAGGAGTGCGTCATGCTCGCAGGGTAGCGGCGACGCCCGACGCACCCGACCTGGCCAGGGGTGTCGGGTGTCGTCCTGCTCTCCGCGACGGCGGTGCTCGTCCCGGTGCTCGTCGTGCTGCTGGGGTGAGCCGGGCCGACGCCGGCTCACCAGCTGGTGGTGTCCTTCGCCGCGACGATGCGCCGGAACGACTCCACCCGGGCCGCCGGCACGGTGCCTGCGGCCACGGCGAGGTCCAGCGCGCACTCCGGCTCGGTGGCGGCGTGCGTGCACCCGCGCGGGCAGTCGCGGCTCGCGTCGTCGAGGTCGGGGAACGCCCGCAGCACGTCGTCGACCTCGACGTGCGCCAGGCCGAACGAGCGGAAGCCGGGCGTGTCGATGATCCACCCACCGCGCCCTCCGGTCGTGGCGTCGTCGAGCTCGATCGCGAGCGCCGACGTCGACGTGTGGCGGCCGCGGCCGGTCACCTCGTTCACGTGGCTCACCGCGCGGCCCGTCCCGGGGACCAGGGCGTTGACCAGCGTCGACTTGCCGACGCCGCTGTGCCCGATGAAGACGCTGACGCGGCCGGCGATCGCCTCGCGCAGCTCGTCGAGGTTCTCGAGCCCGTCCGCGCCGCGTCGGGTGACGACGGCGCGGACGTCGAGGGGACGGAGCAGGTCGAGGATGGGGTCGGCGGACCCGAGGTCGGACTTCGTGAGGCAGACGAGCGGCTCCATGCCGGCCTCGAACGCGGCGACGAGGCAGCGGTCGATGAGCCCGGGTCGCGGGGGCGGGTCGGCCAGCGCCGTCACGACGACGAGCTGGTCGGCGTTGGCGACGACGACGCGCTCGATCGGGTCGTCGTCGTCGGCCGTGCGCCGCAGCACGGTGCGGCGGGGGAGCACCTCCACGATGCGGGCCAGGGTGCCGGTGTCGCCGCTGACGTCGCCCACGACCCGCACCTCGTCGCCGACCACGACGCCCTGGCGCCCCAGCGGCCGCGACTTCATGGCGGTGACGAGCGGCTCCTCCGGGGTGGTGTCGAGCAGACGCAGCGTGTAGCGGCCGCGGTCGATCGTGACGACCCGTGCCACGGGCGCGTCGTCGTAGGACGGGCGGTCCTTGGTGCGCGGACGCGTGCGACGACGCGGTCGGTCGAACCCGGCGTGCTCGTCGTCCTGCCTCACGCGACCAGCCGCTCCCACACCGGCGCGAAGTTCGGGTACGTCTTCACCGTGGTCGAGACGTTCTCGACGAACAGCTCCGGCACGCGCAGCGCGAGGACGACGGCCGCGTGCGCCATGCGGTGGTCGTCGTAGGTCTCGAAGATCGCCCCGTGCAGGGGACGCGGTCGGATCTCGAGGCCGTCCTCGGTCTCGGTGACGTCGCCGCCCAGCCGGTTCAGCTCGGTCGCGAGGGCGGCGAGACGGTCGGTCTCGTGGCCCCGCAGGTGGGACACGCCCCGCAGCCGCGACGGGCCGTCGGCGAGCGCCGCGAGGGCCGCCACCACCGGCGTGAGCTCGCCGACGTCGTGCAGGTCGAGGTCGACGCCCTGGATGCTGGAGCCGCCCTGGAAGACGAGGTCGGCCCCGTCGCGCTCGACGCTGCCGCCGAACGCCTCGACGAGACCGCGCCACGCGTCGCCGGCCTGCTGCGTCCGCTCGGGCCAGCCACGGACCCGCATCCGACCGCCGGTGGCCACGGCGGCGGCGACGAAGACGCCGGCGTTGGAGAGGTCGGGCTCGATCTCGACGTCGAGGGCGTGGATCGGCCCGGGCGCGACGACCCACCGGTCGGGGGTGGAGTCGTCGACCTCGACGCCGCGGCGACGCAGCTCGTGCACGGTCATCTCGACGTGCGGGAGCGAGGGGAGGGTCGCGCCGACGTGGCGCAGGTCGAGCCCGCGCGCGAAGGCGGGCGCGGCGAGCAGGAGCGCCGACACGAACTGGCTGGAGGCCGACGCGTCGACCTCCACCGGGCCGCCCTCCACCACGCCGGTGCCGCGGACGACGAACGGCAGCGCACCGCGACCCTCGTCGTCGACGTCGACGCCCAGGGCGCGGAGGGTGGCGATCGTCTGCCCCATGGGCCGGCGGCGGGCGTGCGGGTCGCCGTCGAAGGTCGCGGGCGCGGACCGCAGCGCGGCGAGCGGCGGGACGAAGCGCATGACCGTGCCGGCCAGCCCGCAGTCGACGCTGACGGGCGCGGTGCTGGTGCGGTCGACCGGGGTGACCCGCCAGGTCGTGCCGTCCTTCTCGACCTGCGCGCCGAGCGACGTCAGGGCCGCTGCCATGAGCTGCGTGTCGCGGGATCCGAGCGGTCGTGACAGCGTCGACGGGCCGTCGGCGAGCGCCGCCAGCACGAGGGCGCGGTTGGTCAGCGACTTCGAGCCGGGCACGAGGACCTGCGCGTCGACGGGGGTGTCACGAGTGGGGGCGAGCCAGGGCAGCGGGGCGTTCATCACGCGTCACTCTAGTGGGGACGAGCCGTGTCGCCGCAGCGCGCGGCGACCACGGCCGTCGCGCTCACGGACGCAGGTCGTCGATGCGCTCCGCGACGGCGTCGGCTGCGTCAACGACCTTGTTCTTGGCGCGGGTGCCGATGAACTTCTTGTGCGGGTCGGGGTCGAGGGTGCTCATGAGCAGACCGCCGATGAGCGAGACGTTCTTGAGGAAGTGGATCGTCTGGTTCTGCCGCGACGCCGGGTCGGACTCGTTCCAGAACGGGTGTCCCACCGCGGTGGTGGGGACGAGGGTGCCGGCGAGCACGGCCGCCGAGAGGCGCGGGAAGTGGCCGGTGGCCAGCGCCGCACCTGCGACGACGTGCACGGCACCGTTCACGCGGACGAGGTTCGTCGGCGACGTCTGGAGCTGCGGCGCGGTGCGTCCGAGCGCGTCGGCGACGGGCTCCGCCTTGGGCCCCATGGCCGACGCGTGGCGCAGGGCGTTCACACCCCCGTACACGAACATCGACGCGAGCAGGGGACGGGCGAGGGTGCGCAGGACGGTCATGGACCCATCATGCCAACGTCGCCAGGTTCCACAACGCCAGCGGACCGCAGGACCGTCGCTGCGCGGGGACGCGGGTCAGAGGGGGAGGATCCAGCTGCCCGAGCTGAAGCGCACGGTGTCGTTGTCCGCGTGCGGGTCCTCGGGGGCGGTGATGCGGATCGTGCCGGCCGGGGCCGCGCCCGCCACCTTGAAGGGGAAGGTGCCGCCTTGTCCGGCCGGCATCAGCCTGCTGCAGCTGAGGGCGGTGATGCGGTCGTTGCGCGACGCGTCGCACGTCCAGCCGCCGCCCGGCACGCCCCGGAAGGTCGCGGAGCGGTCGAAGGCGATGGAGATCGTGACGGTGCGCGCCACCGGGTTGCTGCCGCCGTCGGCGGTGATCGGCACGATGATCCGCCGCTGCAGGTAGGTGCTGTCGTTGGTGATCGAGGGCGTCCCGAGGCCGAAGTCGGTGGGCGTGACCGGCGGCGGGGTGGGGGTCGGCTCGGCGGTGGGGGTGGGCGACGGCTCGGGGCCGGCCGACTCGCCGGGTGCCGGG